>JAMCTG010000004.1 GCA_023379005.1 Candidatus Babelota bacterium | reverse complement strand
CTTCACAGGTTATCGTCCTCAGTTCTATTTTAGAACAACTGACGTTACAGGTATTATGACATTACCAGCAGGCCGTGAAATGGTTATGCCAGGTGATAACGTTGAATTAACTGTAGATTTAATTTCTCCAGTTGCTATGGAAAAAGACCAAAGATTCCCAATCCGTGAGGGTGGAAGAACTGTTGGTTCTGGTATTGTAACTCAGATTCTTGACTAATTGGACGTGATCAATGAAGAAACAGAAAATACGTTTAATGTTAAAATCGTACGATCATCAATTGCTTGATCGCGCGATTAAACAAATTGTAATGACTGTAAAGCGCACAGGATCCCAAATTGTGGGTCCTGTTCCGCTGCCGAATAAAAAGCGCTGTTTTACAGTTTTAAGATCACCTCATATTGATAAAAAATCACGTGAGCAGTTTGAACTTACAACACATAAGCGCATATTAGATATAGTAGCCCCTTCAGATCAGACGATGAATGAATTGATGAAATTAAATATTTCATCTGGGGTTGACGTTGAAATTAAGTAGTAGAAAGGTCATTTCATGGTAAACGGTCTTTGGGGTAAAAAAATTGGAATGACCCAAGTTTTTAATGAGAACAGGGTTATTCCCGTTACCGCTATCGATATTAATAATTGGTATGTAACGCAAGTTAAAACTAAAGAAAAAGATGGATACAGCGCAGTGCAAATTGGCTGTGTTAAAGACAGATATGTCGGACAAGAATTTTCTTTAGATTGGGTAAAAAAACCAAAGCAATATTTTAGTACTGTTCGAGAAGTACGTAGTAGCGATGATACACCGGTCACAGTGACTGTTGGTCAGCCGGCTGATTTTGTGTCTATGTTTGCATTAGGCGATATGGTAGACGTTTGGGGCGTCACTATTGGTCGTGGTTTTGCAGGCGGTATGAAAAGACACGGATTTTCAGGCGGTAAGGCAAGTCACGGTAGCAAACTTGGTAGAGCTCCGGGATCTTTAAGCTTCATGCGTAGTCAAGGTCGTGTTATCAAAGGTAAAAGAATGCCTGGTCACATGGGAACCGCGAACAAAGCTATTAAGAACTTGCAAGTTGTTAAAGTTGAACCAGGATTAGTTTTAGTAAAAGGGTCAATACCTGGAAAATCTGGTTCAATGGTATTTATTAAGAAAAAATAGGTAACACTATGGCAAGAGAAAAATTAAAAGCAGAACAAACAAGCGCTCAAATCGTTCACACAATATCATCATCAGATTTAAATCTGGGAGATGTTTCTAATTTACAAACTTCTCCAGATGGTTTATCATTGTATGTAAGAGCATTGAGACAAAATTGGCGACAAGGCACCGTTGGTTGCAAGGACAGAGGGGAAGTTGCATTCTCCAATAGAAAACCTTGGAAACAAAAGGGAACTGGTCGTGCACGTGCGGGTTCTTTAAGATCGCCATTGTGGAGAAAAGGTGGAGTCATCTTTGGGCCACAACCTCGAGTGAGAACTTTAAAAGTTTCTAAAGATTTGAAAAAAAATGTCTTTAGTTCCTTGTTGATTGACAAACTTCGTCAAGGAAAAATTTTTAATTTAGATTTTAATATTGAAGCAGATTTACCAAAAACATCATTGGCATTTAATGCGCTAAAATCTGCTCAATTACATGATAAAAAAATAATATTATTTGTTCCAGCAGGTGATTTTAAAATTCACGCAGCATTTTCTAATTTACCAAATGTCGGCATGTTGTTGTTCGATCAACCTAATGCATATGATTTGGCAAATTGTGAAAACTGGGTTGTCTTGAAAAAAGATATGGAACAATTTAAAGAGATGGTCAGCAAATGGATTTAAGTATCTATGATATTATAAAAGGTCCGCGAATTAGCGAAAAAGCGTACCGTCTCGAGGTTGTGGCCCAAAGACAATTAGTTTTGGAAGTGCATCCTCATGCGAATAAATCCATGATCAAAGATGCATTAAAGAAATTATTTAATGTTGAAGTAGAGAAAATTAATACTCTTGTAAAAAAGGGTAAAACTCGTAAATTAGGCCGCCGTGTTTTTCAAGGTAAAACGAGAAAAAGAGCTATTATAACTTTGAAAGAAGGTCATTCTTTTGATATGGCTGGTTTACAAAATGTAGCTGGTGGTCAGGAAGGTTAATAATGGCAATAATAACTAGAAAACCAAGAAATTCATCTTTACGATTTCAGACCTTTATCGATAATAGCGATATTACAACCACTAAACCTGAGCGTAGTCTTGTTCGCGGTATGAAAAAAACTGGCGGAAGAAATGCTTATGGTCGTATAACAATGCGACATAAAGGTGGTGGTGCATATCAAAAATATCGCAGTAAAGATGAATTTCTTGGTGAAAGAGATGTCGAAGGAAAAGTTGTTTCCATCGAGTATGATCCAAATAGAAATGTAAGAATTGGTTTAATCATTTATGTAAATGGAACCAAGAGATATATTTTAATGCCCGAAGGTTTGGAAGTTGGAAATAAAATTATTTCCGGTGAACAAGTTGAAGCAAAAGTTGGAAACTGTTTACCATTAAGATCCATTCCAGTTGGTTTTGTGATTCATAATGTTGAAATTAAACCAGGATCAGGTGGAAAATTAGCACGTAGTGCAGGATCATCTATAAGATTAGTTGCTAAAGCAGATGAATATGCAACATTGCAAATGCCTTCTGGCGAAATCAGAATGATTCATTTAGATTGTTGGGCAACTATAGGTGTTCTTGGCAATGCTGATTTTAAAAATATTTCATGGGGTAAAGCGGGACGTACAAGAAACAGAGGTATTAGACCGACTGTTCGTGGTATGGCGATGAACCCAATTGATCACCCACATGGTGGTGGTGAAGGAAGATCTAAATCTGGATCTCATCCAATGACTCCATGGGGTAAGGGTTGTAAAGGTACTCGTACGAGAAAACGTAAGAGTGACCTTATTATTAAACGAAGAAGACCTTAATAAATTTAATAACTAGGTGAAAAAATGGCTAGATCTGCCAAAAAAGGCCCTTTTGTAGATGAGTCTTTAATAAATAAAATTCAGAAGTCTAAAACTTCTGGAAAAAAAGAAGTTATTAAAACATGGTCACGAAGAAGTATGGTTATGCCAGAATTTGTTGGTTTAACAATTTCTGTTCATGACGGTAGAAAATTTGTACCAGTTTATATAACTGAAAATATGGTAGGGCATTATTTAGGTGAATTTGCTCCTACTAGAACGTTTAGATTACATAGTGGACAGCGTAAAGCTGGCACTGAAGCTGAAAAATAATTTTGAGGTTTGAAAAATGCAATTTGCAGCGAAAGCTCGATATGTTTGGTATACGCCTTATAAGCTAAGAACTTTGGTAGATGTTGTAAGAGGAAAAGATGCGCAATATGCGCTTTCTTGGCTCTCTACATATGGTACACAAAGATCTATACCTGTGATTAAAGTGATAAAATCTGCTGTGGCAAATGCAAAAAATTTAAATAATATTGATCCTGTTAACTTAATTATTAAAGAAGTTAAAGTTGATCAAGGACCAATTTATAAATACTTTAAGCCTGGTGCTCAAGGTAGAGCTATGCCTCAGCGTAGAAGATTAAGTCATATAAGTGTAACTTTAGAATCTAAGGAAACTAAATAGTGGGACAAAAAGTTAACCCAATAGGGTTTAGAATTGGCGTCTACAGAAAATGGAATTCTCGTTGGTTTGCAAGAAAATCGTATGCTGAGCAGTTATTAGAAGATATCAAAATCAGACAATATATAGATAAGCACTTAGCTTCTGCTGAAATTGCTGATGTTGAGATTGAAAAAACTGGGGAAACAGTTAAAATAATATTACATTCAGCTAGACCTGGAATTGTAATTGGTAAAAAAGGTCAAGATATTGAAGAATTGAAAAGATCAATTGCTAACCTTATCAAAAGACCAACTGTAGAAGTTTCAGTTCAGGAAGTTCAGAATCCTGATGTTAATGCAACATTAATGGCAAAAAGTATAGCAGACCAAATTGTGCGTCGTGTCAGCTATAAAAATGCTATGAAAAAAGCAGTTGCTGCATCGATGAAAGCAGGCGATGCAAATACATAAATTTGTGTTTCAGGAAGACTTGGCGGTGCTGAAATCGCAAGATCTGAATGGGCACGTGTAGGTTCTGTACCATTACATACATTGCGTTCTGATATAGATTACGGTCTTGCAGAGGCAAAAACCACTTATGGCATCATTGGTGTTAAAGTTTGGATTTGCCGAGGCGAATATAAGTTGAAAGATTAATTTATGTTGATGCCAAAAAAGATTAAATACCGCAAGGTACAAAAAGGAAGAAAGCGCGGGCGTTCAAAAGGTGCTCGTGAATTAGAGTTTGGTGATTATGGTTTGCAAGCACTGGAACCAGTTTGGTTAACAGCGCAACAAATTGAAGCAATACGTGTTACCGTTTCAAGAAGATTGAAAAAAGGTGGAAAATTCTTTTTAAGAGTTTTTCCTGATAAACCTGTTACAAAAAAACCTGCTGAAACACGTATGGGTAAAGGTAAAGGTAACGTAGAAAGTTGGGTTGCTGTTGTAAAACGTGACAGAATAATTTGCGAAATTGGCGAACTTGATGAAGTTTCAGCTAAAGAAGCATTGCGTTCAGCAACATATAAGCTCCCTATGAAAACTAAGATTGTTAAGAAAGAAATTGCAACCGAATGAAGACAAAGAAATTTATAGAAGAACTTAAAGGCTTATCTAAAGATGAGCTCAACACGAAAGTTTTATCTTTAAGAGGTGAATTGTTCAGTTTGAGAATCAATTCTGCAACAACACCAGTTAAAGATCATACGCAATTTAAAAAATTAAGAAAAAATATTGCTCGTGTTTTAAATGAGTTAAAGATGGTACATGGAAACAGTAAATAAACCAAAACGTACATTAGTCGGAGAAGTTATTTCCGACAAAATGGACAAAACAATAGTTGTCAAAGTCGAGCGTGGATTCATTCATCCTCGTGTAAAAAAGTACTTAAAGACATATCGTAAGTACAAAGTTCACGATGAAGATGGAAAAGCAAATGTTGGAGATATGGTTGAAATCTATGAAGGACGACCAGTTTCAAAAACAAAATTTATGTATTTGCATCGAATTATCACTCCGAGTGCTGGCACAGAGCAAGAACAAAGGTAAATAATTATGGTACAAAAACAGACTTTTTTAGAAGTCGCTGATAATTCCGGCGCTCAAGTTGTACAAGTAATACACTTGATTGGCAGCACCAATAAAAGATACGGATTTTTGGGTGATATGGTTGTATGTGCAGTAAAAAAAGCTATCCCAGGAACAAGTGTAAAAAAGGGTGATGTCGTCAGAGCTGTAATTGTAAGAACAAGAAAAGAATCTCGTCGCCAAGATGGTAGCTATATTCGTTTTGGGGATAATGCTGCTGTATTGATTAAATCTCTTGAAGACACAACTCCAATTGGAACCCGCGTATTTGGTCCTATTGCAAGAGAACTTCGTCAAAATGGTTATGATATGTCAAAGATTATTTCTTTGGCTCCGGAAGTGTTATAAGGGGGTAACAATTATGATGCGTGTTAAGAAAAATGATACAGTAGTTGTTCTTACTGGAAAAGATAAAGATAAAAAGGGAACTGTCCTTGATGTTTCACCTAAAGAAGGTAAAGTTTTGGTGAGTGGAATTGCAATTGCAGTTCATCATCAAAAAGCTCGCAAACAAGGACAGGCTTCTCAGATTAAAAAGCAAGAAAGTTATATTCAGCTTTGCAACGTTATGCCAGTTTGTTCATCTTGCAATAAACCATGTCGAGTTAATGTTAAATTAACTGATGGTGATAAGGTACGTATTTGTGGTCGTTGTAAAGAAAAATTTTAACTTGAAACAGACTGTAAGGAATTGAAAGATGGCAAGCGCTCGTCTTAAAGAATTATATAATGAAAAAATAAAATTCGATTTAAAAGAAAAATTGAACCTATCAAATATTATGAAGGTTCCAAAAATCACGAAAATCGTTTTAAATGTTGGTGTAAAAGAAGCTGTTGCAGATAGCAAAGCCTTACAGCATGTACTGCAAGTGATTTCAAATGTTTCTGGTCAATTACCAGTCAAATGTTTGGCACGTAAATCTATTGCTACATTTAAAATACGTACGGGAATGCCTATTGGTGTAAAAGTTACATTAAGAAATGACAGAATGTATGAATTTTTAGATCGTCTAATAAATTTAGCATTGCCAAAGGTGCGTGATTTCCAAGGTGTTCCAGTTAAGTTTGATAAAAGTGGGAACTATAATCTAGGTATTCGTGATTGGGTTATGTTTCCAGAAGCTGACTTAGTAGCACAAGAAAAAAGTCATGGCTTGAACATCACAATTTGCACAACTGCAGATGAAGATGAACATGCATATGAATTGTTAAAAAGTTTTGGTATGCCGTTTCGTAAAAAGTGATATAAATTATGGCAAGAAAAGCGTTAATTGAAAAATCAAATAGAACACCTAAGTTTGCAGTAAGACAAAGAAACCGCTGCAAATTATGTGGAAGACCGCGTGCATTTATGCGCGAGTTTGAATTATGCCGTCTTTGTTTCAGAGGTTTGGCTAATAAAGGTCTTATGCCTGGTGTTAAGAAAACAAGTTGGTAATTTAAGGAAAAATAATGTCAATTGATACAATTGGTGATTTTTTAACTATTATTCGTAATGGCGTATCTGCTTCAAAAAGATATGTTCATGCGCCTTATTCAAAGTTAAAGCATCAAGTTGCTCAACTTTTAGAAAGCGAAGGATTTATTAAATCCGTTAGTGAAGTTGAAAACGATGAAGGCAAATTAGTTAAAATCGAATTAAAATATGTTGACGGTGAATCCGTAATTCACGAAATTTCTAGAATAAGCAAACCTGGTCGCAGAGTATATTCAGGTTTTACTCAATTAAAACCTGTTATCGGCAATCTTGGGGTTTCTATTTTAACAACGCCAAAAGGCATAATGACTAGCAAGCAAGCAAAGCATCAGTCTGTAGGCGGAGAAATTATTTGTACGGTTTGGTAGGAGAACAACTATGTCAAAGATTGGAAGAAAACCTATAAATATCGGCAACATACAAGTAGAAATTAAAGGTAATGAAATTCATTACAAAGGTAAGAAAAATTCAGGTATTTATGTTTTACCTGAAGAATTAACTGCTACAGTTGAAGATAAATCATTAAAAATAGTTGCTAATAAAGATATTGCAGATATTAACAGAATATGGGGATTGCATCGCGCATTAATTTCAAACAAACTTAAAGGTTCAGATAATCCTTTTGAAAAACAATTAAAAATTGTTGGATTAGGATTTAAGGGCGCATTGTCAGGTAATAAAATTCAATTTTCACTTGGTTATAGCCATAAAATTGATTTTGAATTGCCAAAAGATGTTGTAGTTGAAATTGATAAAACTGGTCAATTACTTACAGTAAAATGTTCAGATAAAGAAGTTCTTGGTCATGTATGCAGCAGCATTAGATCATTAAGACCACCTGAACCATATAAAGGTACTGGAATTCAGTACATGAACGAAGTAATTATTCGTAAAGCTGGTAAAACTAAGTCTGCGTAATTGATTAAAGGGTAAATCGGTGTCAATAGAAAGAAAATTAAAACAACGAGCTCAACGCAGAGCTTTTAGAGTTAGAAATAAAGTTAAAGATAGTGGTAAGTTACGACTATCAGTATTTAAAAGTTTAAATCACATCTATGGTCAAATTATTAATGACCAAGAAGGAAAAACTTTAATTTCTTGTTCTTCTTTAGAAATAAAAGATTTAAAGGGAGACAAGAAAGCTATTGCGTTTGCAGTTGGTAAAGAACTTGCTAAAAAAGCTAAATCTCAGGGAATTGAATCTGTTGCTTTTGACCGTGGAGACTCTATGTTTCATGGAAGACTAAAAGCTTTGGCAGATGGTGCAATTGAAGGCGGATTAAAAATTTAAAGGTTAATAATGGCAGAAAAGAAAAAAGAATTTATCGACACCGTTGTTAGTGTTGATCGTGTTACAAAGGTAACAAAAGGTGGAAAAAGATTTTCTTTTTCAGCTTTTGTAGTATCTGGTGACCAAGAAGGTAATGTTGGAATTGGCATGGGAAAAAGTCGTGAAGTATCTTCCGCTATTGCCAAAGCAACAGTTAGAGCTAGAAAAAATATGATAGCTATAGCTAAAAGAGGAACAACAATACCATACAGCGTAAAAGGCAAACACGGTGCTGCCGAAGTTGAAATTAGATCCGCTTATAAAGGAACCGGTGTAATTGCAGGTGGTGCAGTTAGAGCTGTAATGCTTGCAGCTGGTTTTAAAGATGTTCTTGCAAAATCAACAGGTAGATCTCGTTGTGGAAAAAATGTTGCAAAAGCAGCATTAAATGCTCTTGCAAAATGTAGAACAGCATCGCAAATTGCAAAATTGCGCGGTAAATCTGTTGAACAACTTGTTAAAGGATAAAAGTATGCAACTTAGTAATTTGATTCCTGCTGGAAAAAAAAGAAAACGTATTGGCCGTGGTGGCTCAAGGGGCGGTACTTCAGGAAAAGGTAACAAAGGCCAAAAAGCTCGTTCAGGTCCTACTCTTGGATTAGTCTTTGAAGGTGGGCAAATGCCTCTTTCAAGACGTTTTCCAAAGCGTGGTTTTAATAACGCGAACTTTAGAAAAGAATTTGAAGTTATTAATTTAGACAAATTAAATGAACTTTTTAAATCTGGTGATCAGGTTACAAAAGAAAGTTTAATTGAAAAAGGTTTGATCAAGAACAGATCCTCAAAATTAATCAAAATTTTAGGATCAGGAAAACTTGATAAAAATTTAACAGTTTATGCAGATGCGTATAGTAAATCAGCGCAAGAAGCAATTGTAAAATCTGGTGGAGCAGCTCATTTAACTCAGGAGAAGTAGTCTTGTGGTTTTATTAAAAAACTTTAAAAATATCTTCTTGATTCCTGAACTACTCAAAAAGATATTATATACACTTGGTGTTCTAATAATTTTTAGATTGGGTTCATATATTCCTATTATTGGGATTAACTCAAGTTTATTAGCTGAGTATATGAAACGTCAGACTACACTTGGCGGATTATTAAGTTATCTTGATATTTTCTCAGGTGGTTCTTTGCAATATTGTACATTGTTTGCATTAGGTATCGGGCCCTATATTACGGCTTCGATCATGATGCAGCTTTTGAGTATGTCCATTCCTTCTTTAGAAGCATTAGTCAAAGAAGGCGATTATGGCAGAAAAATTGTAAATCAATATACAAGATATTTGGCAGCAATATTAAGTATTGGTTATAGTTTTGCTTACGCTCTTTCTCTAGAGGGAGCTAATGCTGCTAATCCGGGATTATTATTGTATACTGGTTGGACATTTAAATTTATTTTTGTTCTTTCTATGACAGTCGGGTCACTTTTTGTGATGTGGCTTGGTGAACAAATTTCTATTTATGGAATCGGTAGCGGAAGTTCCATGATAATCTTTGCTGGTATTATTGCAAAATTTCCTGAATATATCATTAGAACAATTTATTCTGTTCAAACTGGTAGCTTAGGTATAACTGCTGCGATATTTATATTGTTAATATTTATTTTTGTAGCTGGATGTATCGTCTTTTTAGAAAAAGGTGAGAGAAAAATTCCAGTTCAATATGCAAGAAGAATTATTGGCAATAAGATATATGGCGGACAAAGTACTTATATTCCTTTCAAAATTAATTCTGCAGGGATTATGCCTGTAATTTTTGCAAATTCTGTGCTTAACATTCCTATATTTTTAATTACTATGCTTGCTGGAAAATTTGCTATTTTCCAATGGTTTGCTGATGCATTAAATAGAGGCCTTTTATATCACGCATTAGATTTTGTATTAATTATTGTGTTTTCTTTTGTATATACAGCAATACAATTTAATCCTGTTGAATTAGCAGATAATTTAAAAAAGAGCGGCGGCTTTATTCCTGGAATTCGTCCCGGAAAAAACACTGCGAACTTTTTTGATTATTTATTAGTCAGACTAGGTTTAGTTGGTGCTATTTATTTAGCTACTTTGGCAGTTTTTCCAAATTTATTGAATCTAATTTTTAGCTTACCGTTTCCACTTGGTGGAACATCTCTATTAATCGTAGTTGGTGTTGCGTTAGAAACTTCTGCTCAAATAGAAGCTTATTTAATTGAAAATAAATATGAAGGATTCTTGCCGTCAGGAGCTAGAGTAAAAAGTAGGTTAGCAAGGTGAATAGAGATAATAGTCGATCACAAATTTTTATCTTTATAGGTCCTCCTGGAGCAGGCAAAGGTACTTTATCCCAACTATGTGTACATAAGTTAGGTTGGATACAATTGTCTACCGGGAATTTATGCAGAAAACATATTGCCTTACAGACTAATATTGGTAAACAGATAGATTTTGCTATAAAATCTGGTAAACTTATTGATGATAGTCTTATGACTAGTATGGTGATTGATTGGTTAATTAATCAAGTTGACCTTCTTGATCTGAAAAAAAATATAATTTTAGATGGATTTCCACGAACTTTAGAACAAGCAAAATTGTTTCATAACGTCTTGATGGAAAATTCAAAATTACAGACTAAGATAACTGTTGTAAGACTTGCGATTGATGATACAATTGTAATTAGCAGGCTTATGGGCCGATCGATATGTAAGAATAATGACTGTCAAAAGGTTTATTCTTTATACTCTGAGGCTGGTCTTGCGCCTCGCGTTCAAGGATCGTGTGACGATTGTTCCAGTCCCCTTATAAAACGCGCAGACGATGAAGAGCCAGCAGTAAAAGATCGGCTAATTAGTTATCATAGACATGCAAATGATTTGATAAATTTTTATCAAAATATTGGTGGTTATAAAGGTGAGTTAAATGTTAATCAATCGCTAGAACAAGTTTTTAATCAGTTTATATCATTAATCGGGTTTTAATGGTTACGATAAAAAATAAATTAGCAATTGAAAAAATGTTTACTGCAGGTCAATATTTGGCCGAAATTTTTGTAGATTTGAAATCTCAAATTCAAGCTGGCAAATCAACCTTGCAATTAGATCAATGGTTTGAAGAACAGCTTGTAAAAAAAAAGATGGTATCAAAATGCAAGGGGTATGGAAGTTATAAACATGTCAGCTGCATATCAGTAAATGATGAAGTTGTGCATGGTGTACCAAGAAGTACCAAAATTTTAAAAAAAGGTGATCTAGTAAAAGTAGATGTTTGTGCATCTTATGATGGATATTGTGCAGATATGGCACGATGCTATTTTGTAGATTTTTGTCCATCTGATTCTGTAGCAAGCTTTGTTGAAGTAGCTAAAAATGCTCTCGATAAAGGAATTGACGAGATGTGTCCTGGTAAAAAACTTGGTGATATATCTCATGCTATTCAAGTTGAAATTGAAAAGAATGGATATGGGGTAGTCAGAGATTTTGCAGGACATGGAATTGGAAAACAAATGCATGAAGATCCTGAAGTTTTAAATTATGGAAAAGCTGGAACTGGCCTTGGCCTAATACCGGGAATGGTTTTTGCATTGGAACCAATGCTAACGATGGGATCGTACAAAGTGTATGTAGATAATGATGGATGGACAGCGAGAACTATGGATAGAAGCCTTGCTGCACATATTGAGGACACGGTAGCTATTACTACAACCGGTCCAAAAATTTTAACAAGACTGGAGGGGTTGGAATGAGCAAAGATAATGTTATTAAAGTTGATGGAATTGTAAAAGAAACATTGCCTAATGCAATGTTTAAAGTTGAGATTGAGGGTGGTCATATAGTTTTAGGCCACGTATCAGGCAAAATGAGAATGAATTACATAAGAATTTTGCCAGGCGACAAGGTTGCTCTTGAATTGTCACCCTATGATTTGACTCGAGGCAGAATTGTGTTGAGATACAAAAATTAAAGAAAAATCAGAAAGGCAAAAATGAAAGTAAGAACATCTGTTAAAAAAGTTTGTCGTGATTGTACAATTGTAAGCCGTGCTGGCGTTGTAAGAGTTTTGTGTAAGAAAAATCCTCGACATAAACAACGTCAAGGCTAATTTTAATTTAATCTGATGATTAGAGGATGATATGGCAAGAATTGCTGGTGTAAATTTACCGCGTGAAAAACGCATAGAATACGGTTTAACCTACGTTTTTGGAATTGGGCTTAAAGTTTCTCAAGATATTTTAAACAAATTAAGAATAAGCTTCGATAAAAGAGTAAAAGATCTTTCAAACGAAGAAATTGCTGCAATACAAAAAGAAGTTTCAGGTAACTACATTACTGAAGGTGAATTGCGCAAAGAAATAAGAGAAAATGTTAAACGTTTGCAAGATATTGGTAGCTATAGAGGATTAAGACATAAAAAGTCTTTACCTGTAAGAGGACAACGAACAAAAACTAATGCGCGTACAAGAAAAGGTCCTAGAAAAGCTGGTTCTGCAGTAGCGTTAAAACGTAAAGTTACTAAGAAATAATAGTGTAGGGTAAAATGGTATATAAAAAGAAAACAAAAAAAACTAAACGTCAAGTTGATTCTGCAGTAGCTCATGTTAAATCAACATTTAACAATACTTTAGTTGCAATTACAACTCCAGATGGAGATGTTTTGTTACGTGGTAGCGCTGGTAAACTTGGGTTTAAGGGTGCACGTAAAGGGACTCCTTTTGCTGCTTCACAAATCGGAACTACTTTGGCAAAAGAAATGTCTGCAATGGGCATAAAAAGCTTGGAAATCAATTTAGAAGGACCAGGTTCAGGACGTGATTCTATTATTAGAACATTTCAAGGTGCTGGATTCAATATTTCTGTATTGCGTGATGTTACACCTTTACCTCACAATGGATGCAGAGCTCCAAAGAAACGACGTGTATAATCTGTTTATTGAAAGTTTTTAGTTTATGGAAAAAAAAGTTATTGAAAAAAAACCTGGAACATCTTCATCATCTGATGAGCGTTCAAAGCGTCAAAAAAAATTAACAGAATATGGTCGTCAGTTAAGTGAAAAGCAAAAAGTTAAAGAAATGTATGGAATGAGAGAAAAACAATTCCGTCGTTTCTATTCAATTGCTACAAAACAAAAAACTGCGACTGGTGAAACATTATTAAGCTTGCTTGAAAGAAGACTTGATAACGTAATTTATAGAGCAAAACTTGCAAATACTCGCACACAAGCTCGTCAAATTATTGTACATGGACATATTTTGGTAAATGGGCACAAAGTTTATTCGCCTTCATATTTAGTTGAAGTTAGTGATATAATTTCATTAGCTCCTAATGTGGCAAATAAAGCAGTGTTTTTAGAAAATGTTGTTGATAAAAGATTGAATACTGGTGTTAAAGTTCCTGAATGGATTGAATTAGATAAGAAAGATCGTAAAGCAAATATTTTAAGATATCCTGTTCGTTCTGACATTCAAGTACCAATCGAAGAATCTTTAATTGTAGAGTTATACTCCAAGTAATAAATGGTAGGAGAATTTATGGACATAAGGGAGTATCAACCTTTAACTATTGCGCGCATAAATTGGAATACAAAAACTGTAAACAATTTTTATGGGGAATTAGTTGCACAACCATTAGAACCAGGTTTTGGGATAACTCTTGGTAATGCACTTAGACGCGTTTTGTTAGGCGGGGTTGAAGGATCAGCTGTTACAGCTGTGATTATAAAGGGTGTAAATAATGAATTCGCTACATTACCTGGTGTAGTTGAAGATGTGATGAATATTGTTTTGAATATTAAACAAATTGTTGTTAAAAACAAAACAGGAAAACCAGGAAAAATGAAACTGTCCATTAATGGACCAGCAATTGTTAAAGTTTCAGATATTAAAGCTGATGAACATCTTGAATTGATTAATTTGGATCATGTGATTGCAAATTTAGCTAAAGATGGTTCATTAGATATAGAATTTTTTGTAGAATCTGGCAGAGGTTATCAAGTTGCTAAATGGCCTATAGGAAAAGCGCTTCAAGAAGATAATAAAATTTATCTTGATGCAATGTTTTCACCTGTAAGACAAGTTACATTTGATGTTGAAAAAACTCGTGTTGGTAAAGAAATTGATTATGATAAATTGACTTTGCAAATCCATACAGATGGTTCGTCTACACCTGCTGATGTTTTACATTATTCTGTTTCTGTTTTAAGAACACAACTTGAACATTTTTTGGCTGCAGCAGAAATTCCATTTAATCAAATTTCTCAAATACCAGTTGAAGAAAAACAAGAAAAATTACTTAAGCCGGATGATTTAGGACTAAAAGGTATTCCTGTTGAACTTCTTTTAAAACCAATTGATGAGCTCGAACTTTCAGTCAGAGCGCACAATTGTTTGATTAAAGCCGGAATTAAAAGAATTATAGATCTTGTTAATTTGTCAGAAGAAGAAGGATTGAATCTGAAAAACTTCGGCAGAAAATCATTAAATGAAGTAAAAGAAAGCATGAAATCATTTGGTCTTTCTTTTGGTATGAATATCAAAGAAGCAGATGTTCAAAAATTGCTTGAACAACAAAATTAAGGAATTTGATCATGAAACATCAATTTGGTAGAAAAAAATTAAATCTTCCACCCGCTCATAAACGTTCAATGATTCGTAATCAAGCAATTTCATTTATTGATAATGGATATCTTGTAACAACAAAAGCTCGTGCTCAAGAAGTAAGACGTTTTATTGAAAAACTTGTTACTATCGCAAGAGAAGGCAATGATTTTAATTCTCGTCGTAGAGTTATGGCTGAGTTGCCATATAAAGACGATACAGTTGTAAAATTATTTAAAGAAATTGCTCCTAAATACGTTGGCCGACCAGGTGGATACACAAGAGTTATCCCTATGGGCAAACGTTTGAGTGATACTGCAACTATTGCACGCTTAGAATGGGTTCTTTGATTGATAAAATAAATCAGATTATTAATGAATTAAGACCAACAATACAATCAGACGGCGGAGATATTGAGTTTATAAAGTTTGAGGATGGAAAAGTTTATTTAAGATTACATGGTGCATGTGTCGGTTGTGCTTTTTCATTTTACACTTTAAAATTTGGTGTAGAAAAACGTCTGAAAGAAGAAATAGATCAAATTAAAGAAATTGTAATTGTTGAATAATTATTAAAAATAGGTCAGTTTTTCTGGCCTATTTTTTTATTCTCTCCATTTTTAAATAATTCTTAGGCTATAGAGTTGAAGAGAATAACCCGCCGTAGCTGTAACATAATGAACGAAAAGTTTGTAACAAGTCAGTTTTGCGAAGGCTGGGTGAGATTTAAGAAAATAAACATTATTTCTAGAACCAGATTGTTTTTTTTAAATTAAGTTTATTGTTAAAATTTTTTTAAGATTTGTTTAGGAGGAAAAACATGCTTGAAAAACTTTTATATTATTTAGATGCAGTTCTTGGATTAAAAGCACCAATGTTAACTATTTTCCATATGGCTGCACGTGCTACCGTAGTTTATACTTTGGCAATTATTTTAGTACGTGTTAGTAAAAAAAGATTTTTGGCTAAACCCAGCTCATTTGATTTTGTATTAATATTAATCTTTGGTGCTGTTTTAGGAAAAGCTATAACGTCAAGTGAAAATTTTTTTGCAACTCTTGGTGCAGCTATTGTGCTTGTTATTTTACATACATTTTTTTCATATGTTACTTTTTATTCAACAAAATTTGGTGCGATTATTAAAGGAAGTCCATTAATTTTGATAAAAGAAGGGCAAATTGATTGGGAGAATATGCAGAAAAGCCATATTACAGAAAAAGATCTTTTTAGCGCAATCCGCAGAAATGCTCAAATTCTTGATGTTGATAAAGTTAAATTAGCCGTTCTTGAACGCAGTGGCGAAATAAGCGTGATACCTTTTGATTTAGGAAAAATTAAACCTCAAGTTATAGAAGTTAATGTAGAAGAAGGGGTGCAGAAAGTTAAAATTGAATTCAAATAATTGACATTAATTATTAAGATTTTACGCTTAAGTAAAGACATTTTTTTAAAATTTTGCATAATTTACAGGTAACTCATGAATAAATTTTTTTTAATACTATGTCTATTAATAAATACCAATCTATTTTCAAGAAGTCCCGAATCAGCTGATCCCAGTCCTTCTTTAGATTTGCAAGAAACAGCTTATAAATTTGGTGAATATGTTTTAACCAAAATATCATGGGAAGCCATTGGCAAAGCTGCTAAAATAATGAGCCCTTTTCTTCTATCTCTAATGAAGGATAAAAATACATATTATATAGTACCTGCCGAAGGTCCTTTAGTTGCCAGCACCAATCATTTAGCTTATTTACCCCATATTCAACATGAAGCTGATAAATTGAGACTTACTGTGCCTCAAATTGCAAAAAAGCATGTTTCTGCATTACAAATAGAAAACTTTACAAAGGCCCCAATCCAGGCCCATGATACCCAATATGTTACCCTAAAACAGGCCAAAATAGCCGGTATTACAGGTTTGTTGGCTATAATCGGCTATAAATGCTATAAAAACAGGAAGAAAATCGCCTCTAAATTTGATGATTTTAGGGTCAAATTAGCCCAAAAATTGACCCCTAAAAAGCGTAGCTGGATGACCTTCTAATTGACAAAAATATTGCTATCTGTATATTAAGAGGTATGTATTAAATGGAGGAATTTATGAAATACATCTTAAAAACAGCTATATTTTTAGCTATTGCTAATACTGCTATTGCAGGTAATAGCATTTCATTGCAAGGAAGTATTGCTGATTACTTAACATCAGTAAAAACTTCAGCGCAAAATCTAAAATTCGGTGAAGCTGTATCTAAAGCTTGCACTGCTTCAAACAATGCATTCAAAACTCAAGCTTTGCCACATTTAATTAAATTTGGTAATAAAGCAGTTGAGACAGCAAATAATACTTTTGATTACGTAAGATCAGTAGACTTCAAAAATGAAGCTAAAGAAGCTTATGCTTTAATCCAAACTCGTACAGGTAAATTAGTTATTGCTGGTACATTAGCAGCTTTAGCAACTACTTATGGATTATACAAATATTTAACATCAAAAAAATCTGACCGTAAGTAAGATTTAAATTATAGGCATTCATTTTTGAGTGCCTATAATTTTTTAAACTTAAATTTATAAATGGAGCAATATATGAAATTTATAAAATACATATTAAATGCATTATTAATGTTATCAGTAGTGAGTTCTGCAAAAGCAGAATTGTCAGAATTTGGTACTATTATGGGTACAGCCGGTGCAGGTTTATTAGCTGGAGGAATTGCAGTATCTTGTTCTGAAGGAGCGCAACGGGATGAAGATATAAGAGTATTGGGAATTATACTCGGTCTTTATGGTGCCACTTTTTTGTCGATAGTAGCTATGGCTGATTTTTCAACTGGAATTTCTAGTGGTATTTCTAAAGTTGCAAGTTCAACTGTGGGCACGTTCAATAATCTTAAAGCTCATACTGTGCCTTATTTAACTAAAGCTGGTAATACAATAGTTGAACAGTCAAAAAATTTTAAAGATTATATAACTTCTGAAGCTTTCAAAAATGACCGCTTAGAAGCTTTAAATTTTATCAAAACTCCTGCTGGTAAAATTATCATTGCCGGAACATTAGGTGCTGTTGGTGCGGGTTATTGTGCATATAAAATAATCAAAAATTTGGACCGAATTTCACCAATAAAATTAGCTTATAATGAAAACTTTTTGAAAATTTCAAAAGATAAACAAAATAAAAGATAAAAAAATATTTAAAGTGCTCAATATAAAAAAATTGAGCACATAATCAAAAAAGTAGTATCTGAATATATGTATATTTTAAATGGAGATATATATGAAATACATTTTAAAAGCAGCTTTATTTTTAGCTGCAATCAATTCTATAAATGCAGCTGATGATAGAAATGAAAAAACATCTGCTAGTTATTTTACAACTACCAAAAAAGCTTTAACTGATTTTTCATTTAGAGCAGCAAATTTTACTGTAGACACATTTAATATAGTTAAAACTAAAAGTGCGCCTTATTTAGCTATATATTCTACAGTCAAAAGTATTTATAATGCTGCGAATCAAGCTAATAAAGCTCATACATATTTAACTTCACAAGATTTCAAAAAACAATCTACTAAAGTTTTAGACAAAATTAATACCTCCGAAACAAAGACAATTATTGCTGGAACAGCAATAACTCTAAGTGCTGGTTATGGGTTATTCAAATATTTTAATAACAATTTACAACGTAAATTATCTTTTAAAATAGAAGATACTAACAAGTAATAAATTTATAATTATTTAGGAGATTATTATGAAAAATTTTTTAAAAGCAATTTTATTAGTTACTTGTATATCATCTTTAAATGCAGGCTATTTTGAAACTGCATTATCATATATAAAATTTAGCCAAGAAAAGTTTGTAGCTGGATTTCAAGCAACACAAAGAGCTGCAGATAAAGCTTTTGATTTAACTTCAAAACAAATGAAAAAGTTTGAAGATAAAATTGATACTAATATTGATAATTCTATAAAAGCTTTTAATAGATTTAATAAAACATCTAGGGAATCAATTAAAAATTTAAATTCAAATGATGAAGTTAAGCAAAAAATAAATAAAACTGGAATGTTGATTTGTGTATTAGGGACAACAGGTGCTGCATTATATGAATTTTTTAAGACAAAAAATTAATAAGCTCAAAACTCTCTTTTTATAGGCACAATTGACAAAAAATGGCCTATCTGTATATTAAAATATATGTATTAAATAGTGGAGGTTACCTTATGAAATACATCTTAAAAGCAACTTTAATAGTTGCATCTATTTCTTCTTTAAATGCAGGTTATTTGGAAACAGCATTGTCTTACGCAAATTCTGGCAAACAAACTGCATCTCAATTAACTCAGAACTTTGGCACAAAAGCTAAACCAGTAATGGAAACTGGATTTCAAGCAACTAAAGCAGCAGCAAGCAAAGCATTAGATTTTACATTAAATCAAGCTAGTAATTTAAAAACTAAAGCTGGTGAATATGCTGGTAAATTGGCACAAGTTGCAAGTGAAAAAGCTGCACTGGTTCGTGGATTTACAACTGAAGATATTGCCAAAAAATTAAATGATATGGCTATACAAGCCAATTCAACACAGGGTAAAATGGTCATTGGTGGTATTATGGCTTGCGGTGCTGGATATGGATTATACAAATATTTTACAAAAAAAGCATATGATTCTAAACGAGCATTTGCACAACCTTATATTACTGCAGAAAAACAAAAATTAGTGAATCAATTAAATGATGCATTAAATTATCAAACAGTTGAAGTAAGTCCAAATCTAAATTCTGAACAAATTGTTAATAAGGCAGTTAAATATTTATTGATTGCTGAATTGACACAACAAGATATTGAACAACGTAAAGATATAATTGCATTTTTAAAAACATTACCTGCTGAACTTTTAGCAGAAGTTAATGTATTTATTAAATATCCAGCAATTTTACCTAAGTTAGATTTTTTCAAAAAGAATTTAACAAATGAAGAATTTGATAAACTAAACGATTTAGTTATCAAATATTGTGAAGAAAATCACTTATTCTAATCAAGATTAATTTTAATAGGGCGCCTTTAACTGGCGCCTTTTTTTGGCAAGTCACATAATGAACAAAAATTTATATTTTCTAATTTTATATTTTTCTAATATTTTCTCTATGGAAGCTGGGAAGCAAGAAAATGTTTTCCAACCATTTGAAGAACGAGTTGAAGGTTATAGAAATGGGTTAGGTGTAGGGCCTATACAATCAAATCCAGTTATACAACAAAATTATCTTATTGATGAAGAACAACCTGAAATACCACTAATAAATAGGAGATTTCAAAAGACTTCAAGTAATAATAATTCAGTAACTTTTTCAACTGCATCTCAGATAATCATTCAAAATAACAATCAAGGTCACTATGAAATTTATAAAGATCTAGATTTAAGAATACATGTTTTTGGTATTCCAATTTTCAAATCAATTGATAGTATTTCAAATTTTTTTAAAACAAATTACAAATATATTTTAGGTGGAACAATTTTAATTTGTGCATCTTATTTTGCATATAAAAAATGGAATGAAAAGAAAGATTATTTAAAACTTTTTAGACAATCTCTTATAGAAGATGAAAGAAAAGAAATTAAAATTGTTTTAGAAAAATTTGATGAAATTTTAAAAAATAATAATTTGCAAGAATTAAGAGAGTTTTATGATGATCCAGAAATTTGGATGTTGTTAACTTACGATCAATCTTATTATTTAAAAGAGTTTATAAAAAGTAAAAATAAATAAGTATGACCATTTGACAATTAATGTAGAAAAATAATACTGAATAATGATTTTTGAATTTCAACAAATGATAGAACCTTACATTTTCGGAACCTAAATGTTTTTTAATAAATTAATTAGCTCAATCATATTAAATCTTGTTTTAAGCATAAATTTGTTTTCAATGGAAATAAGCATTGACCCAAATCAATTGCAATATCCTGACTATATTCTCGGGGGTTCGGATAGAGTAAATTTTTCGGCTAGAGATTCTGATGATGATTTAGTTGAGGATATATCAATTGATCAAGGGCCGGTTACATATTTAAGTACTGAGCCTGCTAAAAAAGGCATATTTTGGACTTATAGTGCTGAATCATTGGTTAAATATCCAATTCAAGGAGTAATAAGTGATCCAGAAAATTATGAAGGAGATCTTTATAGGATAGTGGTTAAATATCCTATAAGAAACTATGTGGTTTTTATAGAGCCAAAAACTTTTTGGGATAGTATCAGACCTTTTTCATTTCAACGACGGGCAAGAAGTACAACTGAAATAGAAGTAAGACATTATAGGCCCAATAAAATAACTCAACCGAATTTAGATGATATTTACCCCATTCTGGTTTCTGACACTTCTTCAATACATCAGCAAGATGTTTTGTTGAATCAAAATAATAACAGTGGAAATATTTTAAATATTGCTTTCGGTATTGCAGCTGCAGCTACATTGTTTACATTTTCTGATGATATTAAAAATGGTTTTAAAAAAACTAAAAATAAGATTCTGAAATTAGCTGAAGATTTAAAAAATAAAATCAAAAATATGCACAATAAAAAAATTTTGATTGGCGAATGTGCATTTGCTGGATTAGGTTATTATGCATATATGAATGGAAAATCTAGAGAGTTTGCAAAAGCAGCATTTATAGCTTCATGTTTAAGTGCATGTGCCTATAAATACTCCAAAAATAAACCTAAAAGTAATGATATGAGATCAAAAATTCAACAGGACCCCTCCTTGACAATTAATTTTCAAAAATTACACTAAATAAACGTTATCTAACGATATTTTTCAAAAAATTGTAGTGATAGAAGCATTAAAAATCAACAATAGAATTTTCAATTTCAGGAGTTTATATGCTTTCTAAGCAGACAACAAGTTTATTTGCTCTAATTCTTCTTTTGAGCACAAATATTTTCGCAATGTCCGGTAAAAGACAACCATACAGTGAGCCAAGTTCTCCACATACTCATCAAGTATGGGTACCAAAACAAGTGGTAAAAGCAAACTCTAATGAGAGCATCGCGAAGAAAGATATTGCCAATGATACTTATTATATTTCTAATTGGCTCAGAGATTTATTTATTACATTTAATAGTTTAAATGAAAAAAGTAATATTGAACAAGAAGCTTATTCAATTACTCTTATAAAGAATTCAAAATCTTTATCTTTGAGAATTTTTGCAACTCAATTAACAGAGAAATATAGGTATGGTATGTCTCCAACATATCATGAGAAAGATTTTCCAAATGAAATCGAGCTTAAAAAAATTACAACTGAGAATCTTGAAAATAATAATTCGGCCACCGTTAAAAAAAGTAGAGCAGCAGATGTAATTGCTTTTTCAGAAAGCGAAAGTGATGATCGAAGATCTTCTATTAAAAGAAATAAACCGGGTTTGACAGATATTCTTGGTTCAACTAAATCTATTCCTGGTGTAATTCAATCTTCCGCAAGTACTATCATGACTTCTAAAGGTGAAACTGCCGAAGTGGAAGATAGAGGAACAACTTTAGTAAGCACAAAAAAAACAGAAAAAGTTGACGACAAAAAAGTTGATGACAAAAAAACGGAAAAAGTTGATGAAATTGGTGCGCATTGGAATGATTTTTTTACAGAACCTACAAAAGAAGTAAGCTCTTCAACTGCTTCAGGATTGGCTGCATCAGTCAACGCTCTTGCAGCAGCAGAAGAAAAATCTTCTGTAAATAAAAAAGATGTAGATTTAATAGATTTGACTGATGTTTCAGCTTCAACTGAATCAACTCCAGTTCCTGTTGTAGCAGAAGTTACATTACCAGCAGCTCTTACTGAAAGTACTGTTGAAAGATTACAGGCAGTTGCTGAACTTTCAAAGCCAAATTTAGATGCATATGCGCCACTTACAGGTAGCATGGCAAATCTCGCAGAAAAAAGTCAGTTGGATGCTGCAAAAGCTAAATTAGAAAAAATAGAAAAGGAGTCACAAGAAGAATCAAATTCATCATCCTCTGAAGATGAGTCTTCAAAAGATTCAGATAATGACGATTCATATGAAACAGCCTCTGAAAATGATGAGCATATGAGTTTAGAGAGAAAGAAAAAAATTAGAAAATCTATACCAGTTTTTTGTGTAGAAGAAAAAACCGCTCCGTTTGCTGAATCATTACGACGCGAAAATGGAGACAGTCGTATTGGTGTAGGAGAATTTATTGATGATGTAAGAGACGGCATATCTGGGGATGAAGGATCTACCCGCCCTGAAGTTTATTTATCTAACCCATTGACTGTTGGAACATTAAATAGATCAGCTTTAGCTGAAGAAAGAACTCCTTCAACTCCTGCTACTGTTGCAATGACTTCTCCTGCTTCAACTACAGGTTCAAGTGCTCTTGGAGATACAAACTCAATATCAACTCCTGCTGCGTCAGCGACATCAGCTTTAGTAGTGTCTGCGAACCCAACTCACAGTCATCCAGATAGAGCTGAGTTTTCTAGTGACGATTCATCATCAGATTATTCTTCTTCCGATGAATCTGAGGAAGATGGTATTTTGGTGAATATGTTTGATGATTCCCATTTTACGACTAACAACTTAAGAGATGTTGTGAAAGCAAAACCAGCAGATAAATTTGGAAAATTTTTAAATTTTGCTGCTGTTTGCGCAGCTAGTACCGCTGTCGTTACGTATTCCAGTGATATTAAAAATGGCGTTAAAAAGGCACAAGTTAGATATTTTACTAGAGATGCTTGGGAAGACACAAAACATTTAATTGAATGCGATGTTGTTATACCTGTACTTGGTAAATTTGATGACCTGACAGATAAAATAAAAAATCTATGGCACAACCCTAAGAAGATTACAAAAAAAGAAGCAGCTATTATTGCTGGTGCAATCGCAACTCCAGTTGCACTATATTACACTGGTGCTTGTGGCAAAGCTTCAAAGATTGTAAAAACTGTAGCAAAAAATACAATTAAAATTGCCGAAAAATTTGTAAATAATAAAGTTACGAAATCTGCATTTATTGTTTCTTGTTTAGGTGCAAGTGCTTATAAAATTAACAAAAATAAAAATGAACAAAATATTGCAAAAATAAAAAATACTCTTTTAAATTGTTTGACTTCTGAAGGAATGACTTCAGAAAATTTTGACCGACTTCAAACTGCTGTTAAAACTGGTAATTTGGAAATGTTAATTGATTTACGTAATGATCCTAACATTGCTCAATATTTATCAGAAGAACAACAAGGGATAATTGATGAATACGTATCAGTTTTAGTTTTTGGTAAAGTATAATCATTTTAAAATTTAGAAAATTTAATTTAACAAGAGGTGTTTGATGCACCTCTTGTTTTTTTATAAGCTATTTTTTTAAAGATATGTTTAAAAGGAGTTTTATTTATGAATTTTTATATTAAAAAAATTGTTCCATTAATCTTTTGTAATTTTATTCTTTATGCAAATGATTTTACTTCCAAATATCTTGAAAAAAAATTGCAAGCAACTGATGAAACTAAAAGTTTAGTTCCTCTTGCAATTATTGGTGGAGGATCAGCGGGGCTTGCTGCAGGTATTTATGGTGGCAGAGCTAACATGCATACAGTAGTTTTTATGGGGACTCATCCTGGTGGGCAATTGGTTGAAACTTCTATTGTGGAAAATATTCCCGGAGTAAGTAGAAAAACGGGTGAAGAAATTATGGACCTTACCAAACAACAGGCAAAAGAATTTGGTGCCCTATTGTTGGATGAAACGATAAAAAAAATTGAAATTGAAACTAGTGATGATGATGACAAACAAATATTCGTTTTGACAAATGATGCTGATGAAAAAATTTATGCTCTAGCTATTGTTATTGCAACTGGATCTTCTCCTAGAAAATTAAATGTACCTGGTGAAGATGAATATTTTGGCAATGGCGTTTCAACTTGTGCATTGTGTGATTGTGTGCTTTATAAAGGTCAGGATGTTGTAATTGTAGGCGGTGGTGATGATGCTGTGGAAAAAGCAATGCAAGTAGCACCATATGCAAAAAATGTAACTATTTTAGTACGAAGCGACAGAATGAGAGCTGCGCCTAAAATGTGTGATAAGCTATCAGATTATGAAAATGTTAAAATTGTTTATAATAAAAAAGTAACTGAAATTGTTGGAGATGGAGATTGTGTAACTGGAATCAGGATTATAGATATTTTGACTTTGGAAGAAGATTTTATGCCTGTGGCGGGTGTATTTTTGGCTGTTGGGCATAATCCGAATACCGGTCTTTATAAAGACCTTATAGATATTTCAGATGATGGTTACATAATTTTGCAAAGCCGCAGTCAACAAACTTGTACGCCAGGAATATATGCAGCTGGAGATGTTGCAGATGGTCAATATAGACAGGCTGGCACAGCAAATGGCGATGGAATTAAAGCCGCTCTTGATGCAGTGAAATATTTGCGTTCCAAAGGATTTACTGAAAAAGTTGCACGCGAAATGCGCCCAAGATATTACAAAGGAATGGTTCGATAATTAATGTTTTGTATCGAAAATTTAACTGTCGAAGTTGAAAATAAGAAAATAATAAATAACTTAAAATTAGAAATTAAAAAATCTAGTTTGCATGTAATAATGGGGCCCAATGGTTGTGGAAAAAGCAGTCTTGCATTTACAATCATGGGCCACCCGAGTTACTTAGCTAGTGGCAAAATTTTGCTCGATAATAACGATATAATTTCATTGCCAACAGAACTACGTGCAAAATTAGGAATATTTTTATCTTTTCAAAATCCTCTAGAAATTCCCGGCCTTCAGGTTTTTAATTTTTTAAAAGAATGTTATAAAAATTTTTTTTCGAGCGATATATCAATAACAGATTTTAAAAAAATTTTGTTACCTTATATTGAACTTTTGAAATTAGATGAATCCGTTTTATACAGAACTCTTGAAGGATTTTCTGGTGGTGAAAGAAAAAAATTAGAACTTTTGCAAATGCTTCTGTTTAAACCAAAATTGGCAATTTTAGATGAAATTGATTCTGGGCTTGATATTACAAGTCTTGAAATTGCAGCGCAGGCTATAAATTTTGCAAGAGAAGAAAATCCAACAATCTCTATATTATTAATTACTCACTATCCAAGAATTTTGAAATTTTTAAATGTGGATAAAATTCATATAATAAATAATGGAAAAATTTCTGCTACAGGTTCAAGACAACTTGCAGATCAACTTGAAGAATTAGGTTATGAAAAATTTTTCCATCAAAATCCCTAAAGGGTTAAACAAAAAAATTGTTGAACAAATTTCGCAAGAAAAATCTGAGCCTGGATGGATGACAGATTTTCGTCTAAAAGCTTTGCAAATTTTTGAACAAATGCCATTACCATCTTGGGGGCCGGATTTAACTGGTTTGAATATTCAAGACATTTTTTATTACATTAAGCCATTAATAGATCAAAAAAAAACATGGGACGATGTTCCGGAAAATATAAAAAAAACCTTTATAAAACTTGGAATTCCTCAGGCCGAACAAAAATATTTGGCTGGTGTAGGTGCTCAGTTTGAATCTGAAGTTATTTACAAAAGTTTAAAAGAACAGTGGAAAAAAAAGGGTGTTATATTTTCTGATACAAGTGATGGTTTAAAATTGTATCCAGAAATTTTTAAAAAATATTTTTCTACGGTAGTTCCTGCCCATGATAATAAATTTGCAGCGTTAAATAGTGCTGTCTGGAGTGGTGGAAGTTTTGTTTATGTTCCTAAAGATGTGAATATTGACCAACCATTGCAAGCCTATTTTCGAATCAATGCAAAAAATATGGGCCAGTTTGAAAGAACTTTAATAATTGCGGAAGAAGGTTCCAAAGTTCATTATATTGAAGGCTGCAGTGCGCCAAAATATCAATCAAATTCTTTACACAGCGCAGTTGTCGAAATTATCGCTCATAAAAATACTAAAGTTACTTACACGACAATCCAAAATTGGGCCAATAACGTTTACAATTTAGTTACAAAACGCGCTATAGCAAAAGAAAGTGCTTGTGTAGAATGGATTGATGGAAACTTTGGTAGCTGCATTACTATGAAATATCCCTGTGTAATTTTAGAAGAACCAAAATCACATGCTAAAATTTTATCAATAGCAGTAGCCGGAAAAGGTCAACAACAAGATTCTGGCGCTAAGGTAATTCATTTAGCAGCTGATACAACATCAAATATAATTGCAAAATCGGTCAGTAAAAATGGTGGCAGAACGAGTTTTAGAGGCCTTTTAAAAATTGTACCAAATGCAAAAAAAATAAAATCTAGAACTCAGTGCGATGCATTAATGCTCGATTCTAATTCACAGTCTGATACTTATCCGACAATTATCACTTCAAATTCTGATGTTAATTTGGCGCATGAAGCAAGCATTAGTAAAGTAAATGATGATCAAATGTTTTATATGTTATGTAGAGGGTTAAAGCAACCAGCTGCTACTGCAATGTTAATTAATAGTTTTATAGAACCTTTTGTAAGCACTTTGCCAATGGAATATGCTGTAGAGCTTAATCGTCTTATTGAATTAGAAATGGAAGGTTCTATTGGATAGTAAAATTTCTTCTTTTTTAGGAATTCAGGTTCCAACATTTGAAAAAAAAAATAAATTTAATTTTTTTGATTCTGTTCTTTTTATCGATAAATCGGAGGAAATTAATTTTTCAGAAAATATCGATGAAAATTGTCTAATTGTTTTGCAAGAAAATGCTAAATTAAATTTTAATTTTGATGTTAATGAAATTTCTGATTTAAAAATTAATGCTTCATTCAAATTTATTTGTAAAAAAAATTCAGTTTTAAACCTGAAAATTAATAAAAATTATATTGATGATGAATTTTTTGATTTTTCAAATTTTTATTTATCTATGCATGCTGGCAGTAAAGCAAATATTTTTTGTAACATTAAAAATGGGATAACATTTTATAAATTTGATTTTGATCTTAAAGAGGAAAATGCTGAAATTAATTTTAAAATTAATTATTTTTTAAACGAAAACTCTAAATCTGCAATAATTACCAATCAAAATCATTGTTCAAAAAAAACTTTCAGCAAAGTTTGCATTAAAAAAGTTTTGGATAATGGTTCCAGATCTTATTCAAATAATGTAATTCACATCGACAGAAATTCTTCAGATTGCAATGCATTACAAAGCGACAGATGTTTGGTTTTAAATAATGCATGCAAAAATTTATCTATTCCTAGTATGCAGGTTTTAAATAAAGATATTTCATGCAAACATGCGAGCACAACATCAAATGTTGATGAAAATCAATTATGGTATCTAAAATGTCGTGCATTATCATTCGAAAAATCCCGCCAGTTTCTAATTGAATCTTTTCTAGTTTCATGAAAACATTGAAAATAAAGTATTTTTGATTAAAATTTAATAAAAATATTATTATTTACAGGGTTTTTTATGCATTATTTGTTTTTGTTATTCATTTGTTTATTTTCAAACATAACTTCCGGTTCTAATAAAAAAAATAACAAAATAAAAGCGTCTCAAAAAAAATCTGAGATAAAAAAAAAGCAAATTAGTTCTACGCCAATTGATAAAGAAAAAGAAGAAAGATTTTTGAGATTGCTAAATGTAGCAACTCCAAAAGTTCAATCAAGCACAGGCTATGATTTGCAAAAAAAAGAATTTTATTCAAAGCCAATGTATGCAATGTCTGATCCTCTTTCGCAATATATCCTAAAGCAAATGTGTGATGGAGAATTTGGAGAAGATTATAAAAAATTATTTTGTATATATGGCAGAAATTTGTCAGAAAATAAAATTCAAAAAGTTTTTTTTGAAGCTTTAAAAAAATGCAATTCTTCTGATCAGAATTTGATTGAGGAAGGTATGAATGTTTTGTATCAATTGGCGGCTAAAGGATTTCCATTTGCTATTTATAAGTTAGCGTTAATAAAATTTAAACTTGCTGAATTTGAAAATGCTTATCAACTTTTAAGTGTGCCTCAACTTGCAAAGTATCCACCAGCTTTATTTTTAAGGGCATATATCCACTATTTAGAAAATGATTCCAAAAATGCTTTCTTATGCGCACAAGATGCTGGAGATTATGTGCCAGCGGTTTATTTATTAGCCCAAATGTATACGATAGATGATGATATTAAGAACGCAAAAACAAAACTTAGATATTGTGCCGAAAAAGGATTTGCACTGGCAAAAAATGATTTAGCAGTATTGCTAGATAGAACAGGAAGTAAAGATGAAAAAAAAGAAGCTACAGAATTATTCAGGCAATTAGCAGACCAAAATAATCCTTATGCTTATTATAACTTAGCAACTTCATATGAATCTGGAGATGGGGTTCAAAAAGACCAGGAATTAGCTGTTGAATATTATTATAAAGCTTTAAATTCTGATCTTGATCAACAACAAAGAAGTAAGATTTATCACATATTAAAAGAACTTGCTGCTCAAGATGATGAGTTAGCAAAAATTTATTTAATAGATTATTATTCAAAAAATAATATGTCTTTGGATGATGAGTTAGATTGGCTAGTAGATATATTTGCAAAATATTTTATAGAAAACAAAGAAAAAATTAAAGAAATAATAAGAATAAAAATTATTAATAAACTCAAAGAAATAGATATCATTTCAATTTTAAAAAAGTATAACAGTACACAAAGCAAATATCTATTAGCTTTCTTATATGTTTATGGACCAATAGAATTGTGCGAGATTAATATCTCAGTTGCGCGGGAATATTTAAATGAATGCGCATTAAATAAATATGCCCCAGCATTCGCTTTTTTAGCAAAAATATATTTACAAAAAAATAAAGCTGCAGATCCATCTCTATTAAATTATAAATTAGCTATGGAATGTTTTAGACAATGTTACATTCTGGGCATTCATTCTCCTAATTTGGAATTTAATGCAGCTGCAAAAGTGAGCTTAGCCAACCTTAGATTAAATTCTTTAAATGAACATGACGAATGTAAAATTGAGCACTTTTATGCAAAATGTAATTTGACTTTGCTAATGATGACGTCAGATACTAATGAAGATTTCGAAACAAAATTAAAAATAATAGGCGCAAATTTGTATGATATTGGTTCATTTATAAAAAATTGTAAAAAAATAGAGCATCATGTTGAATGCAGAAAGTATTTAGAAGAATTATCTTTTGCTAACTTTCTTGACCTCTTTATTGATATCCACATTGATAAGATTGAAAAAAACTCAGAAGTTATACAACAGTTTCTGCAACATGTCTTTATGTTTTTTGCTAAAATTTTGGATTTCGATAGATCATATAAATATAAAGAAATGGCAACTGATAGTGGATCATACTTGCCTAAACTCTTAGAAGCAAAAACTATTTTAAAAGGTGAATATTTAGATGTGGAATTAGAAAAAGAATGTCATAAGAAAGCTTTTGATAATGTGATTGAAATTTTTAATTCAAAGACTAATGTAGAATATAGAGCTCAAGCAGCATATTTACTTTATCATCTTTATAATGGATCATCCCCAAGGGTTGTCGTTCCAGATGAATCTGTAGCTCTAGAATATCTAAGATTTGCAGCTCTTCATAACATAAGTGCCTCTAGGGTAGATTATGCAATGAAAAAGATTTTATCTGCATCAAGCAAGGTAGAAGCAAAAAATCTTTTAAAAGTCATTCATGATTTTGCGGATGATGAAAATCTCGCTAAAGGAATTCGAAGAGAAGCATGTTTTTCTCTTGCGACAACTTATTATAGAGGGATTGTTCGACCTTTTTTTAATGAGGAAAAAAAAGAAAACTATATTGAAACCTGTTTAAAACCTAATATTAAAAAAGCAAAAAGATATTGTTTTTTGGCTAAAGAATTGGAAGAAGTGAGAGCTTTTCATTTGTTAGGTAATATGTATCAAGATGGTCATTTTCCAGAAGAAAAAAATTCGTTAGAAATAGCTGCCAAATATCTCGAAAATGCGGTGGGGTGTGGTTTGAAGTATGCAAAATTTGATTTAGCCGAGGTATATGGTAGGTTAGGAAAAATGGTCGAAGCATATAGTTTATATAAAAATATATATGAATTTTTGAAAGATCAGAAAGTAAGAATTAAAGAAAAATTTCCTGAATCTAGAATGGCTTTAATGCATTTAAAGGGGATTGGCGTAGAAAAGAAAGATATAGTACAAGCTTTAGGGTGGACGATTAAAGCCCTAGAAAATGGTGCTATTAGGAATGGAGAAATTAACGATCCGCTGATTGCAACTGTTTTTCCTTTGATTTGTCATTATGTGATTAGTGATCTTGAAAAAGAAGAACCTGGTAAAAAAGCTATCATTCAAGCATTTGTTAAAAAATTTCAAACTGCTTTATTCAATGGTGGTTTTAGTATCAAATATGAAAAAAATGAGGAAGGACATACTGTAGTGGACTTAGTTCCTAATAGTCTTGAAAATACGGAAAAAAAGACAAATGAAATTTGATATTTTAAAACAAGATTTTCCAATTTTTAAAAATAATAAAGATTTAATTTATTTAGACAATGCTGCAACTTCGCAAAAACCACAGAGCGTAATTAACTCAATTTCGCACGTATATGAATATGAAAATGCACCGGTTCATAGGGGAGTATATAAATTAGCAGAAAGTATTACTGAAAAATATGAACAATCTCGTCAAATTATTGCCCAATTTTTAAATGCTGATTCTAACGAAATTGTTTTTACTCAAGGAACAACAGATGGTATTAATATTGTTGCATTTTCTTGGGCGCAGCAAAATTTAAAAAAGGGTGATACGATATTACTCTCCGAACTTGAACACCATTCAAATTTACTTGCATGGCAAGAATTGGCAAAAAAAAATAGTTTAAAGATTAAATATTTAGAAGTTGACGAACATGGAATTTTAAAAATTGATCGTCTTGAAAATCTTCTAAAAGATAATATAAAACTGGTTGCAATAAGTCATATTTCTAATACCACTGGCGCTGAAAATAATGTTAAATTAATAATTTCTAAAGCTCATCAATATGGAGCAAAAGTTTTATTGGATGCCGCACAATCTGCTGGGCATAGAAAGATTGATGTTAAAAATTTAAATGTAGATTTCTTAGTATTTTCTGCTCATAAAATGTTGGGCCCAAATGGAATTGGGGCGCTATTTATAAAAAAAAATTTGCATGACCAAATTAGCCCATATCGATTTGGTGGCGGAATGGTTTTTGAGGCAGGTTTGGAAAAATCTACCTATCTTAAAATGCCAAAAGGTTTAGAAGCAGGGTCTCTAAATGCACCAGCGGCAATTGGGTTTGCTCAGGCAATAAAGTATTTAGATGAAAAAGTTAATTTTGAAGATTTAAAAAAACATGAAGCAAATTTATGTACAAAATTAATTGAAGGATTATCTGAATTTAAAGATGTAAAAATAATTGGCGATATATCTGAATTAAAAAAAGAGGGACATATTGTTACCTTTAGCTTTAAAGATATACATCCTCATGATTTGGCAGCATATTTAGATACTTATAATATTTGTGTCAGAGCTGGTCACCACTGTGCTCAGCCTTTACATAAAAAATTAGGCCTATCAGGCTCTTTAAGAGTAAGCTTTTATCTATATAATTCAATTAAAGATGTTGAAACATTGATTGATGCCTTGAAAAAATTTAAAGAGTTTTAAATAAGACAGCCCTGGATGTTTTGGCATCCAGGGCCTTGATTTTGAATTTAGCTTATTAAAGCTTATTCAGCGCCTTCTTCGATTGAACCTTCAGGACATGACCATGTAGTACATGAGCATGGTTTGTGGTACTTTTTGTATGTATGAACTGTGTAGCAACATGGTTTAGGACCACAAGTGTTTTCGCAAGTTAAAGCACATGGTTTTTCGCAAACTTCTGGGCAAGCTTTTGCACATCTGTTACAACGGTACCCTCTATGTCCGCGGTACGCATCTGCGTTAACCATTACTGATAAACCGAATAAACCTAGCATTACTGCTAATAATTGTTTCTTCATAGTTTCTCCTTTTTATATTGGTTTTATTTTACAATTGGTATATACCTGTATACCTAACACCAGCTTGCCACATATTAGTTACAAATTGCAATAATTTTTATAAAATTTTTAAATATCAGGTTAAATTAAGGATTTTTTGGGCTAAAATTTGATCGATTTTGGATCCAAAATGGAGTTTTGAAGGTATAAAAAAGAGACTAAAATTGGTCACAAAATTGATCTAAAACGGAAGTTTATTGCCAATATGAATATATAAAAAGAAGGTTTTTCCTAAAGAAAAACCTTCTTTTTATTAAATTACTATTATAAAATTGAGAGATTTTTTAACTCTTTTTTCAACTTTTTAGCATCTTTATGCAATATACCTGTAAAGCCTAATTCTTGTGCTGTTTTTATGTTTTCAGATTGGTCATCTATAAAGATACAATCTTTAGCATTTAAATTATGTTTATTTAAGAAGTGTTCAAAAATACAGTTATGAGGTTTAATCATACCAATACGAGCTGAAACTACGATATTTTCAGGGTAAAAGTACTTAAATACCTCTTGAGCAGATTTAGTATTGTAAAATGCATCAAAAGATAAGTTATCCCAATTTGAGATTATATATAATTGATGTTCAGGATGTTTTGCACATTCTTTTAATACTTTTAATGTTTTCTTGTTTGGTCTAGTAGCTGAAGCTAATTTTTCAGGGTCGAACATAAATTTGATTGTATTTTGGATAATTTTCTTTTCACGTTTAGAAGTAAAAAAAGCTTCTTTATCCAATTCTTCTACTTTATTTAAAGCTTTTTCTATCAATTCAGGTCCATTAATCTCACCAGTCATCCATTTACACATGATACCTGGTAAAACTTTACCTTCATTACAAGCAATAGGGCCAGATTTATCCTGTTCTCCTAGGGTATTTAGAACCTCAAAAACACGATCTTTTAGGCCTGATTTATTACCATAGAATAATAGATCCCATATGCCGATTTCGCCTGCAGCCTTCATTTTATTGGTTTCGAATAGAACTCCACCCAAATCCCATACTATGGCTTTTGAGTGTAAATTGAATGAAATTAAGGCAATAGAGAATAGAAATAGTTTTTTTAAATTAAACATCAGAAAACCTCCATTTTTGATATTTAATACTAGTATAAATTATTTGGCAAAAATGTCCAGGTAATGGGCCTTTTTGAGGCTATTTTTAGAGGTTTTATAGGGTAATTAGAGGAATTTAACCTATTTTATGTTCAATTTTCTATTTGTAACGCTGAGGGCTTAAAAAATGCCTTATTTTCAATATTTTTATTTAAAATTGCCCATTTCTCATAATTAATATATTCTAGCATTTAAATGAATTTCTCGAGGTTATTATGTTCAAAAATCTATTTTATTTAGCAATTTTCACAATTTCTTGCCAGCCGTCGCTTTTAGCTATGGCGGGCGGGCAAAATCTATTATCAATGCAACCATCTGAATTTTCAGCTGGCAGACAAATAGCGGCAAAAGGTTCTAAGGAAGCAAAACTGATAAAATCAAGTAGTAATGCAAGTTTTATTGACCCACATTTTTGGAGGGCTCTATATTTAATTAAATCTGGAGTAAATGTTAATGCTTGCGCTAAAGATGGATCTACGGCTCTTCGTGAATCCTGTATGTCTGTAGGTGATCTTACAATGCGATTATTACTTAAAGCAAAAGCTGATCCCAATTTAGAGTGTGATGTTGGCTTTGCGCCATTACATACCTGCGCTAATTTAAATCATCCTGGAATGGCAAAGTTATTAATAAAACATGGTGCTAATATTGATCAAACAGATAATTGTCTAGAAACTCCTCTAATGAAAGCATGTAGTAGAGGAAGTAAAAAAATTGTAAAAATATTAATTGATGCTGGTGCAAAACTTGATGAAAAAGATCATTGGGGACAAACTGCTATTCAACATGCTCAAAATAAAGGTCATACAAAAATTGTGCAAATGTTAAAAAATGCTGGGGCTCAAGGATAATATGTTAAAAAATCTATTTTATTTAATTATATTCACAATTTCTTGCCAGCCGTCGCTTTTAGCTATGGCGGGCGTGCAAAATCTGTTATCAATGCAGAATTCTAAGCCAGATTGGTTGGTCGATGGGAGACCGATTGCTCAACCTGGATCTAAAGAAGAAAAACTGATAAAAATTGCACATGCTGATCGCATATTTTATCCTATAGATTATTTTCGTAAATGGAGATTAATTAAAAACGGAGCTGATGTAAATACATGTAATCAATACGGAAGAACACCACTGCACGAAGCATGTGTAAAAGGATTACCACCAGTTGTAGAAAATTTTCTTAAATTAAAAGCTGATCCAAATTTAGAAGATTATGTTGGTCATGCACCACTTCATGTTTGTGCCTTTCTTAATCAACCTGCAATGGCAAAATTATTAATAAAACATGGCGCTAATATTGATCAAAAAACTAATCGTCAAATAACTCCACTAATGATTGCAAGCAAATATGGAAATAAAAAAAATGTAAAAATGTTGATTAAAGCCGGTGCAAAACTTGATGAAAAAGATCATTGGGGAATAACTGCTATACAAAATGCCAGAAGTGAAGGTCATACAGAAATTGTACAAATGTTAAAAAATGCCGGTGCTCAAGGGTAATTTAAAAAAATAAATGGAAAGTTATATGTTTAAAAATTTACTTTATTTATCAGTATTTATTATTTCCGCAAATCTATCATCAATGCAGCTAAATGAATTTTCAGCAGGTAGACCTATTGCACAGCCAGATTCAAATGAAGAAAAACTTTTAGGCTGTACGCGTTCAAGGTATGGAATATTCAAGAATCGAGATGCTTTTTATTATCATGTTGCAAAGAAGCTAATTAAAAATAATGACGTAGATGTTAATACATGTTTTTCCGATGGTTCGACTCCTCTTCATCGTGCTAAAAATTATAAGTTGGTGGAACTACTTCTTAAGACTGGAGCAAATCCAAATTTGATAAACAGTCGATACCAAACCCCACTCCATTTTTCTGATTTTCATAAGGCAAAGTTATTATTGGCTTATGGGGCAGATGTTAATGCAAAAGATATACACGGAAGAAGTACTCTTCTTACGCATTTAAGTAATAGAGATAAAGCAACGGTTAAATTATTAATTAAAGCTGGTGCCGATCTTGAAGCGAAAGATAATCAAGGAATGACCGCACTTCAAATTGCTAAAAACAATTGGTCTCACCAAATTGTAAAAATGTTAAAAAATGCTGGGGCTCAAGGGTAATTTTTTTATATCACTTCTAAAAATTCAAGATCATACTTAAGCCTCTTCCAATCTTTTCCATGATGCAGCGCCTTCATGCCAAGTCTTTCAGCAATTGCGGTATTTTCAACTTGGTCATCTATTAAGATACATTCTTTAGGGTCCAAATTATAAATTTTAATTACATAATCATAAGCACAGATATGGGGTTTTATCATTCCTATAAATCCAGAAATTATTACATCTTTTTCTGGCAGATGTTTAAAAACCTTTTGTGAGGAAGGTAATTTGTAGAAAATTTCAAAAGAAAGCTTGTCCCAGTTAGAAAAAATTATAACCTTGTTCAGAGGTTTGCCATTTTTATCTTTTTTGCGGATACATTCTTTAAATAGTTTTACAGCTTTTTTAATAGGTTTCGCTGTATTGGCCAATTTTTCCGGATTAAACATAAATTTTATTGCATTTTCTATGACTTTTTTTTCTACACTATCTGAAAAAAACCTTTCTTTATCTAATTTTTTAATTTGCTTTGACATTATTTCTATAACTTCTGGGCCATGAACTTCACCCAATAACCACTTACACATAATATCTGGCAAAATTTTCTCTTCATTTCTAGCCAAATATTCGATTGGATGTTTCTGTTTTCCTAAACTATTTAAAGTGGCAAATATCCTATCTTTAAAATGAAATTTATTATTATATTTCATTAAATCTATAAAACCGATCTCTTTGACTGCTTTTAGTTTATTGGTTTCAACCAAAGTGCTTCCCAGATCCCATAATATGACTTTGCCAGTGACAGATTGAAGGATAAGTGATATAATAGTTATTAGTAAAAGGTTATTTAATTTATTATAAATTTTATTATCACTCATACCTTCACCCAAATTTTTAAAAACCATCACATTTAAAATTAATATTTTCGTCAAATTTGGGTCAATACTATAATGGAGCTTTTAATTTGGAAAATAAAAATTATCTATACCAACAAGAATTATTAGATTATTATCGACATCCTCGTAATAAGGGAAAAATCGATTCTGCAAATTTTTCTTCAGGTGTATTTAATCCTTCCTGTGGAGATAATGTTATTTTGCACGGAATAATACAAAATAATAAAGTTATTGATATTAAATTTGACGGTTCTGGTTGCGTTATAAGTCAAGCTAGCAGTTCCATGTTTACAGAAAAAATTAAAAATAAAACAATCGATGAATTGGAAAAAATATCAGTAGATGATATTTTAAGTATGGTAAAAATTCCATTGGGTCCAACAAGATTACGATGTGCATTGTTAGTTTATGAAGCATTAAAAAGTGGAATAGAAAGTTATAAAAAAAATGCTCAAGCAAGATAAAATTTTAAATCAGTTAGAATCACTTGCTGGCCAAATTTTTTCAATGAAAGCAACTGAACTTGAATATGCTTTTAACATCTTCCAAAAAATAAATTCTGATAAATCATTTCTTACACAAATTAAAGAAAAAAATAGTAACTATCAAATTCCTCAATTTGATTACATATTAAATTTTTCTCAAAAAGTTGATTCCAATCTGTCAAGTTACAAAATTATTTCTACTGATGGTTCTCAAATATATCCTGATAGACATCAAGGAATAGGTTGTTTTTTAATTAATATCGGTACTGTTGAATTAACTTATTCTAAAGATTCATCATCAGTTTATCTAGATTCAGATCCCTCAATTCATTTTTCGCCAGATATTTTAGAACAAGAAATGGTGAACTGCATGCGCAGCCAAAAAGAATTGGAAGTAGGTTATGAACGCATACTTGGTTCTGAGCAAAAAGATATACTTTTTTTAATTGATGGATCTATAATTTCTTGGCACTTGGAATCTCAAAATAGCAAGCATGTAGAATATTTAGAAAAATTTTTAGCTACTTTAGAACAATTTTACAAAAATAATTCTTTGTTTGCAGGGTATATAAGTCTGCCTCAAAATAAAGAAATTATTAATATTCTAAGACGAGCAGATGAAAGCAAAAAAATTGAATATTTGGTAGATGCAGATATAGTAAATTTCTTTTTAAAACCATTTTATATTACTCAATTTTTTGTAAGTAATTCACCAATTTGTAAAGTCTATCCTGAACATTTAAAACCATATTTTGCATATTTCAATGTAGGTTCCGAGATTGTTAGAATTGAATTGCCTCAATTTATTGTCAATGACGAAGCAAAATTAAATTTTTGTATTTCAGCCATATTGGATCAAACAATAAAAGGTTATGGGTATCCTGTTGCGTTGGCAGAAGCACATGAACAGGCTGTAGTTAAAAATTTTGAAAGAGATTTTTTTTATCAAACACTACACAAAATTGCATTTAATAAAAATCAAAAAATTTTAAATTCACAGAAAAGTCTAAAGAAAAAACTAGCAGCCATTTAATAAATATCATCATATTCTTCTAAAGTATTTTTAGATCTTTTAAATTCTTCAATAACATCCAGAAAAAAAAATCTATTACCTGTATATCCTGTTTGCCAAATATCATCAACTGTTTGATCAACAGTTTGATTCTTATTATTTTTTATTGTTAAATCTGCCCCAGCTTCTAAAAGTGCCATAATTTTAATTTTTAGTTGTGGCGAATTTTCTTCATATTTTTCTAGAAATAAACAAAGTTGATGTAACGGTGTATAACTTAAATCATCTTGATGATTAGGATCCAATCCTAAGGCTAAAAATAATTTAAGTAACTGCGGTGCATAAGCTGGTAAAATTAATTTATGTAAAAGACTGCTTCCATCACACGCTAAAATTTTTGGATCTGCTCCATGATCTAATAATAATTGTGCTGTTTCCATTGTAGTTGCATAAAATAATGGTGGTTCTAGAATATTTATTATTGCATTGGGGTTTGTATTATTTTTTAACAAAAATTTTATTAGTTGAATATCATTTTGCAAGAGCGCAAGATATAAAATTCTATCCCCAAAAGTTTTGTGTTTTTTAATATTAGGATCTGCTCCAATTGCAATTGCTGCTGCAATATGTAAGCGGGCACAATTCCAATTATTATTATAAAATTCTTTTCTTAATATTTTATTTTTCTTTTTTAGCGATTCTTTAGACAGCTCATACCAAAATTCATTTCTATATAAATCATCCCATTTTATTTCTTCATTTAAATTTAATTGTTTTTCTGGGCATTTATGGCAAGCAAATTCAGTAAACATACATAGCGAATCAAATATTAATAAAAAAAATAATAAATATAATTTTTGTTTCATATTTGCTCAAAAAATGTTTTCGACTGGTTCTTCTTCTATATGCTTAGTTTCTAAAAAAGAAACATCTTCTTTTGCCTGTTGCAACATTACATCTGATTTATTTTTTCTTAACAGTTTTAACCAGAATGTTAGCAATTCAGTTGTCGCTGGTGCTTTAGAATATTTTAATAATTCAGTTAAGGTGAAATTAATATCATTCTTTATATCTTCATAATGCTTTAAAAACAATTTTTTTAACTTATACAAATTATTATTTTTAACTGATTCAATAAATTTGGCAGCAATAGAATCAAATGATCTTTTAAATGCCCTTGAACATTCAATACTAATTTTTGAATCTTTAGCTTGATTTATATACCTATAAACTTCATGACTAGCAAGATCAGTTGTGCCTCCTGCATTGATCAATAATATCATTTTCAATTTTACTTCATTGATTTGACTTGAATTGTATTCGTTTTTAGAAATTGCAAAAATAAGATTTGTCAGAGGAGACCAACCATGAGAGTCTTTAAGATTTGGGTCAAAACCCATTTTTAAATAATTATCCAATTCATCTGCTGAAATTTTATTAAAATCCATGCAATTTGAGTTGGAGAAAAGAACGATTAAAATAAAAAAAATAATTTTCATTTAAATTAATTTTTAAAATTATAAAATTATTACAGCAAAATAATAGCTAATAATTTTAAAAAGTTAAATGAATTTAACCTAAAAATTTTTTGAAAAAACTTTTAATGCTATTATCAGGATTATCAGTTTTTGTGCCGATAATATCTGAATATTCTTTTAGTTTTTCTTGAGCTTGAGGTGAAAGTTTTTTTGGAATGTCACATTTAGTAATCACGATTAAGTTGCCTTTTTGTTTGCCCTTAAGTTTATCAAAGCCTTTATCTTTAATAATAATTCTTTCCCCGACTTGAGTACCTTTGGCAATTTTTAATGTCTCAACTGTATCATCGATATTTGTTATATCAACTTGGCAGCCAAAAACTAATTGTGGATACGTAAGTGTAATATGGCATTCAAGATCATCACCAATTCTTGTAAATTTAGGATCCGGCATTACTCGAACTATAATATAAAGATCTCCAGGATGCCCACCATAAATACCCGCATCACCTTTTCCCACAGCTCTAAGTTCTGCCCCATTAAAAATTCCTTTAGGAATAGTTATTGATAATGTATCATATTGTTGAACTCTGGATTGACCTTTACAAGTTGGGCATGGTGAAGGAATTGTAAATCCCTGACCATTACAAACATTACATGTTTGGCTATATGCAAACATTCCATGTCGAAAATACATTTCTCCAGTGCCTTGGCAGTGGGTACATGTTGCTATTTTAGTTCCCGGCTGTAACCCTTTACCATTACATGTTTGGCATGTAGCAAAATGATAATATGTGATATCTTTCTTTGTGCCAAGATAAGATTCTTTTAACGTTATTGAGACTTCTTTTTGAATATCATGACCATTTTTAGGTGTAAGACCAGTTTTTTTTCCTCTTTTAGCTGCTCCTCCGCCGAAAATGTCACCAAAAATATCACCAAAGTTTTGGAAGATATCATCCATGTTTACAGATTGGCCAAACCCACCCATTTCTGGACCAGCATGACCATATTGATCATATTGCCTACGCTTAGTTTCATCAGACAAAACTTCGTAGGCCGCTGCAGCTTCTTTAAATTTTTCTTCAGCTTCTTTATTGTTTGGATTTCTGTCAGGATGATATTTTAAAGCAAGCTTTCTATAAGCTGCTTTAATTTCTTCCTGGCTTGCGTTTTTTGGAACGCCAAGCACTTCATAATAATCTTTTTTGGTAGCCATGATATAATTAGAAAATGGTTATAAAGTTATATTGATTTTAATATATTATAGCAAATCATCTAAAATTGTCGAAAATTAAAGATTTATATCTATCGCATTTAGCCACAGAATTATAAATATCCCCTGATCTTGAAGATTCAAATTCAGTGATTCGGTTATAATTAGGATAAGTCAGTTTTAGCTGATCAATAAGTTCAAACAGATTTATACTTTTTCCGGTACCAATATTAAAAACATTATCTTCTAGATCATTGGCTAAATAGCATAATTTTAGATTAGCATTCACCACATCTATTACATGAATAAAATCTCTTTTTTGTTTACCATCTCCAAAAATTTTAATTGGCAGATTCTTTTCCATTAAGTTTTGGAAGCGAGCAACAACAGGAGCAAATTGGCCTTCTGTTTCTTGTCTTGGACCATGTACATTAAAATAGCGTAAAATTATTGTTTTAAATTTGTCACCTTTAAACTTATTGCAATACATTTCACCCATAAGTTTCGAAATTCCATAAAATGAAGTTGGCTCACAAGCATCATTTTCGCAGCATGCCTCATTTTTATTTCCGTAAACTGCTGCTGACGATGAAAATATTAGAACTTTTACATTATTAATTTTGCATGCATTTAAAATATTTAAAGTTCCATTTACGTTAACATTGTTACATGTTTGAGGATCTTGTTCACATAATGGCACAGAAGTGCATGCGGCTAGATGAAAACAAAATGAAATATTTTTTGTAGCATTTATACAAGCATTTTCATCGATTATTGATGCTCGTAAAAATTCAATTTTATCTATAACAGTTTTTAAATTTTCTAGTTTGCCAGTAGAAAGATCATCTAACACTTTAACTTTTGCGCCAAGTTCAACTAATGTTTCAACTAAATGTGAGCCTATAAACCCTGCACCACCTGTTACTAAAATATTTTTATTTGCAAAATAGTTTTTGAATTTTTCAATTTCATTTGTATAACTCATTTTATCTTCTTTTTCATTATTTATTTCACATAAATTATTCATATATATCACAGTTATGAAAACTGCTAAATAATTTGTAATTTTCTTCATATTATAATTTGATCCACAACTTTTTTCCCATCTAAAATTGCTTCTTGCATGCTGGAATATTTCCATGCACCATATCTACCAATAGAATTTACATTGTAAGTTTTTAAAATATTTAAAATTTCTGGAACATGTTTGTCCCGCCAATGATTATAAATTACATAAGCATGTTTAATTGTAATAACTTTTTGGGTTACAATATCTTTTGTATTAATTTCGAACAATTTATATGCATGATTTAAAGATTTTTTTAAAATCAAATTTTGATATTTGTTGGATTTATTTAAAAATGAAAATTCACCATATAATGAACTATGTCCTTCAGGGGCCATTAATTGTGAAAAATTGTGCCAAAACCCGACTCTATAAAAAGGATATTGTTTTTCTGGGTAATATATCCAATGTTTGTCAGATACATTTCCTTTTAAACCGATATTAAAATTAATAACACTATTGCATAAAAGATTGTTAGCAGAGCGATATAAAGTTGTTGTAGAATCTTCTTTTAAATTATTTAGCAAATGATCTAATGGAATTGTGGTAATTAAATGTTTAAAATTTTCTTGCTCACCATTTGTAAAATGAACAATTTTGTTTACTAAATCTACTTTTTCTACACAAAAATTTGTATGAACTCGATTTTTTATTTTTTCTGCTATTTTATTGACCCAAAAATTTATTCCACCTTGCTTTGGATAAATGAAGTTTGAGTTGTATCCAATTTTTGTTTCATTATCTTTTAATGCCCCATTTATCATTTCAATTAAAGATGTTTGTGGAACAAATCTTCCTGTCCAAGTTGCAGACAATTTTTTTATATCATATGAAAATATTTTTTCTTGGTATGGCACAAAGAAATATTTTGCAAAACCTGAACCAAAATTTTCTATAACCCAATCATAAAATGATTTATTTTTTTTTCTAATTTTTTTTCTTTTTATAAATCCTGCTAGGCATTGGGCTATTGTTGCCGTGGGTAAACCATGTAAATTTATTTGATATGGATATTTAGTAAAAGTATTTTCAGAATAAACAAAAGATCTGCGATTTATATTATTAAAATCTTCAAAATTAATTGTTTCTTGGAGAAACTGTCTAAAATATTCATCATTGATGTGCAATAAATGGCCAGTGAAATCAAATGTAAAACCATCCTGACGAATAGATCTGCAAAGTCCGCCTATATTAGGTTCTTTTTCAAAAATTTTGTAATCATAAAAGCCTTTTTTTTCTAAATGATAAGCTGCAGATATTCCTGTTGGACCAGCTCCTAAAATTACTATCTCAGCCATGAACTGCAAACTCCTTTAAAGATCTGCAGCTATATACCCGTGCTTCGTTTATCCGGGCCTTCCGGCTCGGCAAACTTCGCAGGGTTTTGCTGCCATTCATGCCTCAGTCTTAGAAAAACATTGGCTTTTGGGGCGTAGAATAGAATGAATGAAAAAAAAAGTCTAGCTAAAATTTATCCCCTGAATTCCACAGCCATTTTGCCCTTAGGTATGTTTGCCATGATAGGTAAATTAATTCTAAATGGTTTGCCTTTATAATATTTTGCATAACGTTGAATTGGGCTTACTGCGAATATCCATTTTTTTAATTTTTCATCAGCTGCTTTAATACCCGTCGATTCAATAAAAATTACATCCAATACTTTTCCACCGGGACCAAAAACAATATCGACAGAAATTACTTTTCTGATATCTCTATCTACATAAATTTCTTCACGATCTGTTTTTGATTCAAGGGACACAGGAACACTTAAACTTCTAAAATTTAAAGCATCTTTAAATTCATTATTAATTTTTGCAGTTATTGTGCGATGCTGCTCTTCATTGTTTTGATCTTGGTTTTGATCTTGGGAATTTTCGTCCCCATATTCATCTTGATTTTCAACGTATTGATCATATTGAAATTGTTGGAACCCTCTTAAAAGTTGGGCGCCGGTTAAAAGATTTTCTTTTATTTTTTTTGGTGTCGGTTTATTTGGGATATTTTCTTGCTCTGCGGCAGCTTCATTTAAAGAATAATCTGAAAATACTTTTGCCAATTTTATTACATTTTCTTCTTCTTCAGTTTTTTCTTGCAAATCGTCAATTGGCTCTTCTTGAATTGTCTCGGGCTTTTTTGGGGAAGATTTTTTCGCACTAACTTCTGGCACATAAAAGTCTTGTGGCCTGGCGGTCATTTCAGGATTTTCACCTATTTCCTTATTGGCAATGTTATAATAATCTTCTTGATTTGAATATGGAATCGAATTAGCCGAATTTTGTTGTGGGGGTTGTTGAGGTTCGTCGTAAAAAACATTTATATCTTGAGGAATATTTTCTTGTATATCATTTAAGGATTCAAAAAAAAATAAGTTTGATTCTGGATATTTTAGATAGAAGATGAGTGATATTAAAATATGGATCAAGATTGTAAGAAGTATTGCTATCATTACATATTTTCTTGTGCTCACCTTTTCCATATTTTGCCTTTAGAATCTAGGTTTTTTCTTTGACTATCTCTGCCCAATTTTTCTGTTTAGATATGTGCCAGTGTTCAGACAATTTATGTTTTTTACTACCTTTTTGTTTTAAGAATTTTTTAATTTCTTTAAAAAATGAAGTTGATTGTGTAAATTGAACATTTTCTTTGATTAGCCATAATAACAAAATTTTGTCCTGAAGATAATTATTCAGATCATTAAATTTTTCAAGATTAATTTTGTTGTCTTCTTCAATTTTTTTAAATTCTTGTAATGTAATTCGTTCTAATAAATCATCAGCAGCAGCAATATTTTTTAAAGTCTCCAGAAATTTCTTTTCAAAACGTTCATCGCATTTTTTTAAAGCAGGGATAACATATTTTCTAATTTTATTTCTTAAAAATTGATCACTTAAATTTGTAATATCTTCAACGTATTTAATTTTATTTTTATCAAGATAATCTAAAATTTCTTGCTTATGCAGACAAAGAAGAGGACGTACATAAAAATCTTTTTTTACTTTTATTCCAGCAAGCCCAGTAATTGACGAACCTCTTATAAGCCTGATAAAAAAAGTTTCTAGTTGATCGTCCAGGTGATGGCCAAGTGCAATTAAATCTGCATTATATTCTTTTTTTAATTTTTCGAAAAATTCTCTGCGTAATTGCCTGCCAAGATCTTCTTTAGAACCCGAATATTTTTTGCTCAATTTTAAATCGCTTGCTTTTGCGCTGACAAAATCAATTTCTAATTCTTTGCATAATTTTTTGCAAAAAATTACATCTTGTTCTGCATCTTTGCGCCATTCATGATTCAAATGCGCAGCGATTAATTTTAATTTGTATGGGTTTTCAATTTTTTTTAAGACATGTAACAAAAAGACTGAATCAGGACCACCGGAAAGTCCAATAATAATTGTACTTTCCGGCTCAATTAAATTTTCGTCTTTAATAAATTTTAAAACTTTATTAACTGCTTCAGACATCTAAATTCTTAACGAACTGACCATATTCTTCGATAAATATTTTACGGCCGGTAACATCATCGCCCATCAATGTGTCAAACCAAGAATCGGCTTCTAATGCATCGCCAATTTTCACTTGTAATAAGTTTCGTATTTTTGGATCCATAGCTGTTTCCCAAAGTTGTTCAGGATTCATTTCGCCAAGACCTTTATAACGTTGAACGGACATGTAAGGCTTACTAATTTTGCTAATTGCTTGCAGCAGCTTTAAGATGCCTTTGCTTTCAACCTGAACATTTTTATCGACAACTGTAAGATTCCACTTTTCAGTTAATGTTGCAAGAGAATCAAATTGATTAATTAAAGCAAAAGTTTCTGCGTCGAAGAAAAATTGAATATTCAATTGCCATTCACGTTTTAACTGTTTAAAGCTGATATAGCTTCGTTTTGCTGCGGTTTCAGTTTCTTCTTGATGCACAAGATCAATTCCATAACCTGGAAATTGTTCTTGCATGTATGGGACTAAACTTTCAATTTCATCAGTATTTGTCCATTTTTTCTCATGCAAAATTTTTACCAATTCGTGAACTTGTTCTGAACTTAGCTTGTATTTTTTTGCAACGTCTTCGAGACTAACTCTATATGTTGTTAATTCATCTAATAGTTCTGACCATTGTTGTTCAGGCAAAGATTTGTCATGAATGGATAATTTTGTCTGTTCTTTTGCCCATGAAATTAAAAATGCAGCAAAAGCTTTGTCATCTTTTAGATATTCTTCTTTTTTGCCAATTTTTGCTTTATATAATGGTGGCTGAGCAATATATAAATATCCTAAATCTACTAACGGTCTCATGTATCTAAAAAAGAAAGTTAGTAGCAATGTTCTAATGTGAGCGCCGTCAACGTCAGCATCTGTCATTAAAATAATTTTATGATATCTAGCTCTTTCAGCATTAAATTCTTCACCAATTCCACAACCAATTGCAGTAATTAAGTTTTTAATTTCTTCATTTGCTAAAATTTTATCAAATCTTGCTTTTTCTACGTTTAAAATTTTACCGCGTAATGGCAAAATGGCTTGGATATGTCTGTCTCTAGCACTTTTTGCTGAACCGCCCGCAGAATCTCCTTCTACAATAAATAGTTCAGTGTCAGTAGGTTTTTCACTTGAACAATCTGCTAACTTACCAGGTAAAACTGAAAATTCTAAAACTGATTTTCTTCGTGTTAGTTCTCTTGCTTTTTTTGCAGCTTCTCTCGCTTCTTTTGCGATTTGAGCCTTTTGTAAAATCTTTTTAGCAATTGCAGGATTTTCTTCAAAAAAAGTTTCAAGACATGCAGATGCCCAAGATTCTACAATACCTTTAATTTCGCTATTACCTAATTTGGTTTTTGTCTGGCCTTCAAACTGAGGTTCTGGGACTTTTAAGTTGATAACGCAAACTAAACCTTCACGAACGTCTTCGCTAGAAAATGCTTCACCTTCTTTTACTATATGAAATTCTTGTGCTTTTTTATTGCAAGCTTTTGTAAGGGCAGCTTTAAATCCGGTAACGTGCGTACCACCATCAATCGTATTAATATTATTTACAAAAGAAAAAAGTTGTTCACCATAACCGTCATTATATTGCATAGCAAATTCTAAGACGTTTATATTGTCATCTTTGTGGCAATAAATAATTTCAGGAAATAAAGGAGTTTTTTTCGAATTTATACTTTCGACAAATGAAATTATTCCACCTTCAAAATAAAATTCATGTTGTTTTGCGGAACGTTCATCAAAGATTGAAATTCTTAAACCTTTATTCAAGAACGCTAATTCTCTTAAACGTGCTGCTAAAGTATCAAAATCAAAATCAACTGTTTCTTGGAAAATTTCAGGATCTGGGGTAAAACGAACAAGCGTTCCACGCTTAGTTGTTTCTCCAATTTCTTTTAATTTATCAACTGGCTTTCCATACTCATAAGTTTGAGCAAAAATTTTACCTTTTTGATAAATTTCTAAATAAAGTTTTTTGGAAAGGGCGTTTACAACAGATATACCAACGCCATGTAATCCGCCTGAATATTTATAAGTCTTTTTGTCGAATTTACCACCAGCATGCAGTTTGGTCATTACGACTTCGGCTGCAGAAACTTTTTCAGTAGGGTGAATGTCAGTTGGAATACCGCGACCATTGTCTTCAACTGAACAAGAACCATCAGAGTGCAAAATAACTTTGACATTGTCTGCATATCCCGCAAGAGCTTCGTCAACTGAGTTATCTACGACTTCATAAACTAAATGATGTAATCCTTGAGGTCCGGTTGAACCAATATACATAGCAGGTCTTTTTCGTACAGCCTCAAGCCCTTCCAAGACTTTAATGGAGCCGGCACCATATTCGGTTTCTTGGGGATTATTAGTTTCGGGATTAATTTTTTTATCTGGTTTTAAGGTCATATACCTTTCTCCTTGTCAGTTTTTCTGACATGTTGAGTTGGCAAATATTTACATTATTAATTATAAACTATTTGAAAAATTTTACAATTTAAGCTACTATTTTTTACTTTGATTTTTAAAGGGTTACTTTAAGTTTTTAAATGGGATGTAAAAGTGGGCAAAAAGGCTCCTAAAAAATTAATCAACGAAGAATTTTACATGAGGCAGGCTTTAAAACTTGCTCAAAAAAGTTTTGAACTCAATGAAGTTCCTATCGGAGCAATTGTAGTTGATGCAAATGGCAAAATTATTGGTCGGGGATACAATCAGGTTGAGACTAAAAATTGCCAAAATAAGCATGCTGAAATTATTGCTATCGAAAAAGCATGCAAAAAAATAAAAGATTGGCGATTAAATAGTTGCTCAATTTATGTAACAATTGCGCCATGTGTTATGTGTTTGGGACTTATTACTTTAAGCAGAATTGAGAAATTAGTATATGGAGCTCAGTCACCACTTTATGGAGCTGATCTTGACAATATTTCATTTCCCAATTTATATAAAAAGCATATTAAAATAATCTCCTCAGGCGTACTAGAAGATGAAGCTAAACAGCTATTAAAAAGATTTTTTAAAGAAAAAAGGAGCAGTCATGGCAGCAAATTTAGAACAGATCAAGAAAAAATTGACCGATCGTAAGCATGAGCTTGAGGTTGAACTAGAAAAACTTTATAAAGAAAAAGTAAGTGATGATCAAGTTCAAGATCTTGGCGATCAGGCTTGGTCTTCAAATGAAGAAGAATTAAAAATTTCTCTGCATAATAATGAGCTTGAAGAATATAATATGATTTTAAAAGCGTTATCTATGATAGATCAAGGTACTTATGGCATTTGCAGTGAATGTGGTCAACCGATTTCTGAAAAAAGATTAATGCTTTATCCAAATGCTACAAGATGTCTTGCATGCCAAGAATTAATTGAATCAGGAAAAAAATAAGATTCTAGAATTGGAATATACTTTCTTGTTATAGTTGTAATATCAATTTTTATTGGAGATATTGTCATGAAGAAAATATTTTTTTTAATTTTAGTTCTCAATTTTTTTAAGATCATTGATTGCCAGCCTAAGGAATCAAAAATGGAGATTCCTGAAAGAGAGATGGAATTTAAACGCGTGCCAACAGAACGGCGTCCTCAATTCAAATTCGATGATGCAGAACATATGATAAAAAGAGAAGGACAAGAGTTACAAAAACGCATTATGATATCTACTGAAAAAATTTTTTCTTATAAAAATCTAATTACTCAAAAAATTTCAAAAGATTATCAAAGTGATTGGTTAAATAATGTTGTAAGGGAAATAGATAAATCTACTGCTAAATATTTATCATCAGAATTTAATGTTTATTCTCAAGAACTTAAAACTATCAGCATACATATTTTTGAGACATTAAATAATATTTATAGAGATAATGTAGTTCCAGCAATTTTGATGCAATATTATAAAATTCGAGCAATGTTTCCTATTTTTAGTACATTAAATTTAGATAACGTAGATGAATTTTTTCAAAATAGAAAACCAAGAGATTTAAAATTAACCCAATCAGATTTTGATAAATTAAAAAAACAATTAAAAGAGGGTATAAGTCCGGATGAAATTCAATATGCCGATGCTTTTTCTATATTATTTTTAACACTCAAAATCAAATTAAGTACATTAAATAACGATAAAAGAAGAGTGCTAGCAATAATTGAGGACTTGGACAAAAAACTGAATAATGTTACTAAAATTGAAATACCTTTAAATAGGTACTATTTATCTGAGAGTTTTAAACCATTGTTTAGATCATCAGAAATTTTTATTCGAAACTTATCAACGTTGGCTAAATATATTTCTGCCACTTTTCAAAGAATTGAAAAATCTTATAAAGATTTGGAAGCAATTCAGGGAAAAATAGGTTAAGTAGACATAAAGTTTCAGGTTGAAAACTTCTAACGTCGGCACTTTATCTAAATTAGCTATATTTGGCTAAAAAAGATATAATATCACTGTTGCCGATGTAGCTTAGAGGTAGAGCAATTGATTCGTAATCAGTAGGTCGTCGGTTCAAATCCGATCATCGGCTCCAGTCATTTTTATAGGCTTCGGAGAAAATATTCTGGCTAAAGAGGATTGAAAAATGCCTGGCAGGCCAGTTTTTTAAATGAATAATTATAAATTAAATAGAGAGGTATGCCCTTCGTAGCTAATCGTGTAACGATGCGAAGTAGGGTTAGATCTTCAAATTTTTCTTTTTTTATATATAATTAGAAAAGTAATTAAAATTTATCTATATTTTTAAAGGATTTTCATAAAAGAATGGAAAAGGCAAAAAAAGCTACTACAGCTTCTAAATCTGCTCCTGTGGCTCCAGTACATGGTGTTGGAAGACGTAAATCTAGTGTTGCTAGAGTATGGATGCGTCGTGGATCTGGAAAACTAATTGTAAACGGACTAGATTATACAAAATATTTTGATACAGATATAAATAGAATGTCTGCATCATTTCCTCTAAAAGTTATTAATTTAGCTAAAACTTATGATTTTGAAGCTAATGTTCAAGGTGGCGGCATGTCAGGCCAAGCAGATGCTATAAAATTAGGTATCTCTCGTGCTATTTTAGAAAAACATACTGAAGCTAAACCTGTTTTAAAAGAACATGGTTTGATTACTGTTGATTCACGTGTTAAAGAACGTAAAAAATACGGTCAAAAAGCTGCTCGTCGTAAATTCCAGTTCGTAAAACGTTAATGCTCCAGTTTCATAATAATCTTAATTAAGGAGAGGTTTATTATGTGTAGTGTTGTTGGGTACATTGGTCAAAAACCATGTCGTACTCATGTAATCGAGGGGCTTTTGCGTCTTGAATACCGAGGTTATGATTCTTCGGGTTTTGTTTGTTTAAATGAACACAATAAGCTTGAATTTCATAAAGCTGCGGGAAATTTGTCTAATCTTATTCAGATGCTTGAAAAAGATCCTATAGACGGTCGCATAGGTGTTGGTCATACCCGTTGGTCAACACATGGTGTTTCTACTTTTGAAAATGCTCATCCACTTTTCGACTGCCATAATAAAATCTCTATAGTTCATAATGGTATTATTGAAAATTATCATGAATTGGCAAAAAAACTAAAAAGTGAAGGCCATATTTTTAAATCCCAGACAGATACCGAAACAGTTGTTCATTTAATTGAATCTGAACTGGAAAAATATGGAGATTTAAAAACAGCAATTATTGAGTCTGTAAAACAAATTCAAGGTGCTTTTTCAATAATATTACTTTTTAAACAGTTTCCTGATCTTATTGTTATCATACGTAAGCGAACTCCGCTTTGTATTGGTCTTGGTGAACAAGAAATGTTTGTTGCATCAGACTTTTTAGCATTTACAGGAAAAACAGACAAAGTTGTATTTATTCCTGATGAAACGTTTGGTTTTATTTCTAAAGATAAAGTTGAATTGTTCGATTTTCATGGAAATGATTTAAATTTTGAAATTTCAAAATTAGATCATAAATGGCAGCAAAATGGAAAAGATGGATTTGAGCATTTTATGCTTAAAGAAATTTACGAACAAAAAAAAGTTATTAATGATACTGTCCATTTTCTTTCTGGTCTAGGTTCTAAAGTTTGGGATTCTATTGGTCTTACATTAGAACAAGTTAAAAATTTAGAATCAATAAATTTTGTTGCGTGTGGTACTTCCTGGAATGCTTCTTATATTGCAAAATTCTTTTTTGAAGAAATTACAAAATTACCAGTTAATGTGCATTTAGCTTCTGAATTTAGGTATATGCCTATATTCGAAGCAAAAAATACAATTTACTTTGGTGTTTCTCAATCTGGAGAAACGGCTGATACATTGGAAGCAATTAATCTTATCAATCTTTACAACATGCATACCGTTGCAGTGACCAATATTGCATCGAGTGCAATTGTAAGAGAATCGAATGGGATATTACTAACTCAAGCGGGAAAAGAAGTTGCTGTAGCTTCAACAAAAGCTTTTACTGCCCAGCTGGCAGCATTTTATTGGCTTGCAAATAAATTAGCTTTAGCAAAAGAATTGATTACCAAAGAACAATTTATAAAAGCTGAAAATGATTTAAAACTGGCCGGCCAAATTTTAGAAGATGTAATTGAAAATTTTAAGATTCAGATTATTGAAAAATTTGCACCATATTATTCCAAATTCAAAAATTTTATTTTCTTAGGCCGTAATATTTCTTACCCATTTGCATTGGAAGCTGCTTTAAAATTAAAAGAAATTACTTATTGTCATGCACAGTGTTATCCTGCAGGTGAATTAAAGCATGGACCAATTGCACTAATAGACAATGACACGCCAATTTTTATGTTCTCAAGTCTTGATCCAATAATTTATCAAAAGCTTCTTTCCAATGCTCAGGAAGTAAAAGCAAGAAAAGGGCATTTGGTAGTTATTGCTTTTGAAGGACAAAATGAACTTTGCGAACTTGCTGATTATGCTTTTATATTACCTAAAGTGACTCCACTATTAGCGCCGTTGGCAATGACTGGTCTTATGCAATTCTTTGCTTATCAAATTGCAAAAGAACTAAAAAGACCAATCGATAAGCCACGCAATTTAGCAAAATCTGTAACTGTAGAATAATTCTACTTTTCTGGGCCCCTTTGGGGATTTAAACTTGTTCAACTTCTGTTGTGTCGCCAATTGCTAAATTCTTTTTAAGAGTTTTTAATGTCTTTTCTCGTGTTGCAACTTTATCAGAGTCACATTTATTTAAAAGATCGAGCATAGAAATCATATTTGCAGCGGTTTGAATTTGGTAATCTGCGCTTATCAGGTCTCTTCTTTTTGTTTTAAAATCTTTTTGCTCATCTTCTTTTTTTTCTTTTTCTGCTCTTTCTTTTTCTGCTTCTGATTTCATTTCGTTTTTAATTATATCTTGCATCCATTTTATATCTTTTGTAGGTGGATATTTTTGTTCGACAATAAAATCAGGCTTAATTCCTGTACCTTGAACGCAATTATTATCAGCTAAAAAGTAATGACATATTGTCAGTTTCAAAGCGCATTCATTGCTTACAGGCATAATTTCTTGAACTGAACCTTTACCACAAGTTTGTGCCCCTATTACAAATACATTTGAAAGATTTTTGTTTTTTTCATTCTGTGAATAAAATTTTACTGTACCTACTAAAATTTCTGCTGCGGAAGCTGTCATTTCATTTACAATAAAAATCATTGGAATTTTTTGAGTTAAAATCGGGTCGCGCGTGGTTTTGTAACTTTCGACAATTTTGTTATCTCTATTTTTTGTATAAACAACAAGACTATCTTTTGGCAAAATGTATCCAGAAATATCAATTGCTGAGTGAAGTAATCCACCAGAATTATTTCGTAAATCAAAAATTATTCCTTTAATTTTTTTGTTCTGAGTTTTTTGCAATAATTGTTCAATTTGGTGTGATGCTTGCTGAGTAAATAGAGCAAGATGAATATAATAAATATCTAAATCTTTTAAATAATAACACAAAGAATTTTCTTCTTTAATTACGTCTCTGGTTATTTTAAAAGTCTGGCGGCCAGAATTTTGTTCAGAACTTTCGCCACGCAAAACATCAATAGTTACTTGCGTGCCTTTTGGACCTTTTAGCTGTTTTACAATCTCATCTGAATTCATTTTTTTCAACGGCTTATTATTTATGGTAACAATTTTATCAGCAGGCTTTACACCAACCTTACTTGCAGGCCCATCTTGTACAACATCAAGAATAACAATATGATCATCATTTTGATTTTTTATGCCAAGCATAATCCCTATTCCACAAAATTCTCCGCTTGTCATGTCAGACAAATTTTTAAAATCTGTAGGATTTAATAATGTTCCATGTCTGTCATATTGCATAAAAGCATCGATAGCTTTGGTCATCATTTGATCTACAGGCGGCAACTCATAAGCATTTCTTTTTGTTGCTTCAATTACTTCTGCAAAAGTACGCAGCCATTTAAAAACTTCATCATCAAATTTTTGAATTTTTTCTGATGAATTGGGATTGAGATTAAGTGATATAGATAGAAAAACTAATAAAAAAAACAAATTGCTAGATTTCATTTTAAAAACTCCTTTTTCAGAGAGTCTAAAAGAAATCTAGCAAAAAATCGATATTTAAAAAATTTTAATCATCATCACTGTTTAGCAGCCTCTTTATCTATCTCCAAAAGTAATTCGCCAGCAAAATCTGCTTTTGAAGGATCAATTTCTGCAATTTTTTTTGCATATTCTCTGGCTTTATCAAAATCCTTAACTTCTGGAAAATTAGAATAAATAAATGATAGTTGTTGTAAGCTGGATGTCGATGAGTTTAAATCCTGAGTTTGGTCTGATGCTTTTTTATAATATTCTATTGCTTTAGAAATATTAAATTGGGGTGTTCGGGGAAAATAATAATGATTTCCTAATTGGAAATAAGCGCGCCATTTATCGGGCAAATTTTTTTCAATAACTTTGTTGAATATTTTTAAAGCCTTATCTGGCAGAGATCTCTTAAATAACATCCCTTTTTCAAACAGTGATTTACCAATTAATTTCTTATAAAAATCTTGAAACTTTTTGTCTTGAGAGCTTAATAGTTCTTTGTGGAATTTTTCTTCTTTAAAATAGTTCGCTAATTTATCTTTAAATATTTGATCAGTATTTTGATACAAATCGTAATCTGACCCTACAAAAACAAATTTATCTTCTTCTAAACTGTCAATTTTATAGAATTTAATTAGTCCCAAAATTGGCTGATTATTAACAGGATTTTTTTTGAAATTAATCTGAGGAGAATTGTATCTATTATTAGTAATATTTAAATAATTTTGTCCAAAAATATTTATCAATAAACTTTGAGCATCGAAATAATCATAGCTTAAAATACCATTTATTTCTGTTGTAATTTGCGCAATTAAATAATCAGTGACAGTTATTTCATGTTCTTCAATTAATTCTTTAAAAGTATATTGTGTAAATTGATCTGTGTTTCTGACATCAATTGCATCAACTGTACTTTCGTAAGTTTCAACTTTTCCAGTTTTGGGATTAAATTTACGTGATTTTTCGACAATTTTTTTGATATTAGAAACTTTTGGTTTTGTTACTTCTTCTTTCTCTTCTTTTTTGCCTTCTTTTACTTCCATGCAATATATTGTGGAAGATAGAAACAAAATAGATAATAAAATGCTAGATCTCATATTAACTCCTTGTTTTTAATAGAGCCTAATAAAAAATCTAGCAAAAAATCGATAATTAAAATTATTTTTTCTTTTTTTGTTTAGCGATTTTTTTTTCTTCTTCTGCCAACTCTAATCCAATTGCCCCAAATTTTAATTCTTCAAGTTGTTCAATTAATTGTTCATATAAATCAATATCTATTACTACTGCAGATGGATTACCTTTTTCATCAACTATAAATTGCACATCTGGTTTATTTGGGTTTTTCATTTATTTTCCTTTTAATAAATTTTAATTATTTTTTTGTTTCTAATTCTGCAAGAAATTGATCTAAAGATTGCACTGTCTCTTTGGCTGAATGTTCTAATTCTTCTATTTCTGTTTTAAACGCATTATCTATATAATTTAAAGCAATTTCTGCAGCAATTGGATCTTCTTCTTTTTTATTTGCAATTTCTGTTAAAAAATTAAATGCTTGATCTTTTATTTTTTGATCTTGGCAATGTCTATGATCTATAATCGCTAAATTACAGCTTGCTCTTAAAGATTCAGGCAAGTTTTGAGAAGTAATTTTTTGCAATATTTTTATTGCTATGTCAAGATCTCCATTTGTTATGTGTTCGGCATTTTCTTGAATAAAATATTCAGCTTTTTCCAATAATGCTTTATCGAGAACTTCATATCGAGCTATTTCGTGCTTGAAAAGATTTCGCAAATATTCTGAAATTGTATTATTGACAGTATAATAGTGAAGATCGCAATCTGAACCTATATAATTAAAATCCAAATCATTAACACTACTTATTTGATAAAATTTGATTAACCCTAACATTGGTTTGAGATTGTGTATATTTTTTTTGATTTGTTCAACTTCCAGAAAATATCTATTTTGCCAAGATTCAAATACATTATTATTATAAAGATAACATAACAAATTATATGCATCGTAATAATCAACTCTAAATCCACATTTATTATCAGTTGATTGATGACTTGTTTCAACGCGCGCAATTAAAAAAGGAGTACATTCTTCTTCGTGTTCTTTGATTAATTCAAGAAAAGTTTTTTGCGTAAAATGTTCTTTATCTTTTATATTCAACGCCCCCTTTAAAGATCTATGAATCTCTGCTTTTTTATTTTGTGGATTGAAATCTTTATTATATTCAACAATTCTTTTAAATGGTGTATAAGGAGATTTATTTTCTTGAGTTGTTGTGCTGCTAGTTTCCATACAAATCAATTTGCATATGAAAGAGCACATAAATAATAATAATTGTTTTTTCACTACATCTCCTTTTTTTAAATTATTCTTCAGTGTAATAAAGATAAAGGCCAGCAAAAACTAAAACGTTAGCAAAAATAAATGCATAAGTAATTTTCTCGCCTAAAAAAAGCACTCCAAAAAAAGCCGTTATAATTGGACAACTTAAAGTTGTTAATGATATAAAAGTTGCTGAATATTTTTTTAGTAATGAGCCATAGAAATAATAGAAAACTATATTGCTGACAATTATCATAATTGTTAACCAGAAAGCCAATTCCATTACATTATTTACTGGAAAAATTCCTTCAAAATACCAACCTAAAGGTAATGCAATTAAACCACCGCCAATCATTGTAAGATAATTTACAATAATTGGGGATTGATCTTCATAGTGAATTAATTTTCTCATTGTTTGCCAGCTGTATGCATAAGCAACAATACCGGCAATTAATATAAGTTCTGACCAAGAGATAAATAAAAGACCAGAAACTAATTCTTCACTTGGGGATTGTTCAATTAAAATTGGAATGCACCCAACAATACTTATAATAAGTCCTAACCATTTTTTGAGTGAAATTTTTTCTTTTAGGTAGATATAAGAAATGATAGCCATAACAAATGGCGTTAGATTGTACAAAAAAGCAACTTTTAAAGATGGCATATCTTTTAAAGCTATAAATTCAAATACATAAGAAATGAAATTTCCAAAGAAAATTATTTGTAATAAGGGCCATAAATCTTTTTTCTTTAATCGAACATTTTTAAAATCTTTTTTTGCAATTATGTAGTGAAATAAAAGTAATGTAGCACCACTTAGAAGCATTCTAGCAGCAGTTAAAAAAACTGGTTGGCCATATTTTAATAATATTTTGCTCAACGTAAATGTGCTTGCATATAAAATATTAAGAAAAATTAAAAATAACATAATTAATATTTGTTTTTTGGTTGACGTTACTAATGCAAATTACTTAAAATTATAAATATTGTAAATAATTTTTGTTTTTTTATGAGCCAATTTACTGAGATCTTAATTATCACTGGTTATTCTGGCGCGGGGAAAAGTTCTGTTTTGCGCGCATTGGAAGATTACGACTTTTTTTGCATAGATAATTTACCTCTGCAATTGATGTCTTCTTTCTTGTCGATTGCTTCAGAAAATAAAAAAGTTGCGATAGGAATGGATATTCGCGGTGTTAAAAACATGGATAATTTGGCAATTCGTTTAGAAGAATTAAAACAAAATTCCAATTTTAGAGTAAAAATTCTTTTTTTAAGTTCAAGCACAAATATTATTTTAAAAAGATTTCAAGAAACCAGAAGAAAACATCCTCTACAAAATAATTTAGATATTCACCAAGCAATCGAAAAAGAAAAAAAACTTTTTAGAAAAATTGAAAAGTTAGCCGATATTAAATTAAATACAGATGAATTGAATATTCATCAACTAAGGCAACTTATTCTGGAAACTTTTTCTAAAAGTACAGAGCATAAACAATTAATGGTTGTAACTTTAACTTCATTTGGTTTTAAATACGGAGTTCCTTCAGAAAGTAATTTTGTTTTCGATGTAAGATCCTTGCCAAACCCATATTTTATTCAAGATTTAAAAAATTTTGATGGTAGAGATTTACGAATTAAAAAATATTTATTTGAACAAGAAACTGTTCAACAATATTTTTCTAAAATTAAAGATTTTTTTAACTTTGCATTGACTCGATCATATGACGAAGGAAGATTTTTTGTAAACATTGCAATTGGTTGCACAGGTGGTAAACATCGTTCAGTTGCTTTTGCGCAAGAACTATCAAACATGCAAATAAATAATGTAAAATTTTTTGTAAAACATAGAGATATTTTAAAAAGCGATGAAAAATAAGGGGACAAAATGATAGATGTAAAAAAGTTATCGTTAAGGATTTTTTTTGTTATTGAAATTACAATATTTTTTTCTTTTTACTTTTTTGGTAATGAAGGATATAAAAAAATAAAATCTTTAAAAATTGAAAAACAAAATTTAGAAAAAAATATTAATTCACTGAATGAAAATATAAATTTACTTGCCATAGAGATTGAAGACTTTAAAAAATTTCCATACTATAAAGAAAAAATTGCAAGAGAACATTTACAGCTTGCAAAAAAAAATGATCAAATATATTTATTAAATTAGGAGTTTTGATGATCTTTACTTTGCCGCAACTAGGTTATTCTTATGATGCGCTAGAGCCATATATTGATGCTAAAACAATGGAAATTCATTACACAAAACATCATCAAGCATATATTGATAATTTAAATTCAGCGATAAAAGATCATCCTGAGTTGCATAAAATGAGCTTAATAGAATTATTATCGAATATTAATTCTTTGCCAGAATCTGTAAGAACCGCAATCAGAAATAATGGTGGTGGACATTTAAACCATTCAATGTTTTGGAAAATGTTAAAAAAAGATGGTGGCGAGCCGGTTGGCAAAGTAAAAGATGAAATAAAAAGAGCATTTGGTAGTTATGAAAATTTTAAAGAACAATTTACAAACGCGGCTAAAGGAAGATTTGGAAGTGGATGGGCATGGTTATCGATAGATAAAAATGGAAAATTAGTTGTTAATTCTACAGCAAATCAAGATACTCCGGTTTCTGAAAAAGCTGTTCCCATCTTAGGTTTAGACGTTTGGGAACATGCATATTATCTAAAATATCAAAATAGACGTCCAGATTATATTACAGCTTGGTGGCATGTTATTAATTGGGAACAAGTAGAAGAGAACTACAGAGAAAAAATTTAAAGGAAAATAATGAAGCTTAATTGGTTATTGATTTTATTATATTTAATTTTTTTACCTAGTTGTAATAATAAAATTGAAAATTTTAAAGATTCTCAAAATATTTATGATCTAAAATATCCATTTTCATTGCCAAATCTCGGTTATGATTATGATGCGTTAGAACCTCATATAGATGCACTAACTATGAAAATTCATCACACAAAACATCATCAAGCGTATATTGATAAATTAAATGAACTTTTAAAAAATAATCCTGAATATCAACAAAAAACTTTGAAAGAATTATTAGAAAATATTGAGGATTTGCCAAAAGATGTGAGGCAGGAAATTATAAACCAAGGTGGCGGTCATTTAAATCATTCATTATTTTGGACTTATATGAGCCCAAATGGTGGAGGAAAACCATCTGGAAAACTATTAGAAGATATTGAAAAATCTTTTAATAGTTTTGAAAAATTTAAAGAAAAGTTTAATGGTGAAGCTAAGAAAAAATTTGGAAGTGGTTGGGCATGGCTAGTGCTGGATCATGACGGAAGTTTGCAAGTTATGTCAACTTCAAATCAAGATAGTCCAATTGAGCAAGGGTTAGAACCAATTTTGGGACTTGATGTTTGGGAGCATGCTTATTATTTGAAATATCAAAACAAAAGGCCCGATTATATAGTTGCTTGGTGGGATGTTGTTGACTGGCCAAATATAGAAAAAAATTATGAAAAAATTATTAGTATGAGATAGCTTTGGACTTGTATTTTGCCTTGTGAAATAAGCATTTTTGGGCTATAATAACTAGAAATTACTTTATTGTATATGGATTTTAAAAATGTTATTTAAAATTGCGCCTGAAATTTTTAGAGATTTTCCCGGATTTAAACTTGGTCTTGTTGTAGTCCATAATGTGGATAATAAAAAAATTAATTCCAATATTGTGCAGCTTTTGGAAAAAACTCAACAAGAAATTTCAAAAAAAATTAATAAAGATTTTTTGGAAAAACATTCCCAATTAATTGCTTGGCGCAATGCTTATAAAAAGTTTGGAACAAATCCTAAAGATTACTTGTCTTCAATTGAAAATATGTTGACAAGAATTTCAAAAGGCCAATCTATTAAATCTATAAATACTCTGGTCGATTTATATAATATTGTTTCATTAAAATATGTTTTGCCAAGTGGTGGACAAGATTTGGATAAAATCCAAGGTGATATTGATCTTGCAAAAGCAACTGCAAATGAACAGGCAGTAAAATTACTTGGCGAACAAAAAGAATCTGTACCAATGTCCGGTGAGATAATTTATAAAGATGAACTTGGCGCAACTTGCAGACGTTGGAATTGGAAAGAAGCAGATCGAGTTAAATTAACTCAAGATACAAAAAATGCAATTTTCATGATCGAGGCATTGCCGCCAGCAGATCCACAAATGTTAGAAGATGCTGTGTTTGAACTTGCTGCAATGATTCATTTATTTTGTGATGGCACTGTTTCTACCGCAATTTTAGATGAACAAAAAAATGAAGCAATTTTGAAAAAAAATGGAAAATATCTTTTGTTGCAACCCCATAAAAAATTATCTGGTCGCGCTTGGGACATGTATAAATTGGCTGAGCGAAGTGATTTAGAACAACATTCGCAAACTCATTTGCCTCGTGAACATGAAATCAGAATTGAAAAAATTGCTCGTTTGAAAGAACTTGGTATTGATCCTTGGCCTGCTATGCATCCTGTAACTGCAACATGTCAGCAAGTGATAGATGAATATAAAGAGGGAGTTGAAAAACATTATTCTATAGCTGGAAGAATTTTAGCAATTCGTGTGCATGGAAAAGCTGCATTTGCAACAATACAAGATAGATCTGGCAAAATTCAGGTTTATTTAAAATCAGATCATATTGGTGCTGAGCAATTTAAAATTCTACAAGAACTAATTGATATTGGTGATATTATTTGGTGCGATGGCACAGTTTTCAAAACAAAAACTGGAGAAATTACATTAAATGTTCAAAAGTTTGATCTTTTAAGCAAATGTTTATATCCACTGCCAGAAAAATTTCATGGAATTTCTGATATAGAAATTAAATATCGCCAAAGATATTTAGATTTAATTTCAAGCGAAGATACTAGAGATAGATTCAAAAAAAGATCAAAAATTATTGGTTCTATAAGATCATTTTTAAATTCTCATGAATTTGTAGAAGTTGAAACACCCATGCTTCATCCTATTGCAGGTGGAGCTGCTGCGCGACCATTTGTGACTCATCATAATGCTCTTGATATGAATTTTTATTTGCGTATTGCTCCAGAATTATATTTAAAAAGATTAGTAATTGGTGGGTTTGAAAGAGTATTTGAAATAAATAGATCTTTCAGAAATGAAGGTGTTTCAACAAGACACAATCCTGAATTTACAATGGTCGAATTTTATATGGCGCATGAAGATTATAATTACGCCATGAATCTTGTAGAAAATTTAATTAGAGATATGGTGGAAAAAGTTGTCGGGCAATCAGTTATAGATTTTGGACAATATAAATTAGATTTTTCAAAACCATTTCAACGTCTGACTTTAAAAGAATCTATAATGCAATATGCTGATATTCCATTAACTCAATTAGAAGGTAAAGAATTAGATAAAATTCTTACAAAACATAATGTGGTATTGGAAAATCCTAATGCTTCTGAAGGTCAAAGATTATTTGCTCTTTTTGAAGAACTTGTTGAAAAAAGACTTATTCAACCAACTTTTATTTTAGATTATCCTATTGAAATTTCGCCACTAGCCAAGAGAGATCCAAGAAATAAAGCGTATGCTGCAAGATTTGAATTGTTTATTGCAGGAATGGAAATAAGTAATGGCTTTAATGAGCTTAATGATCCGTTTGACCAAGCACAAAGATTTCATGACCAGGTCAAGGCATATGAAGCTGGTGACCAAGAAGCACATCAATATGATGCTGATTATGTAAAAGCATTAGAATATGGACTTCCCCCAACTGTTGGTGTTGGAATTGGGATTGATCGTTTAGTAATGTTGCTGACCAATACAACGTCAATTAAAGATGTGATATTATTTCCAGCATTAAAAAAACAAGCTGAATAATGAATACGTTAACTGGTGTAAAATATATTTGGAAAATGCCTGAATTTAATTCAAATTTAGTAGCAGAATTTTCAGGTAAATTTAATCTTTCATTTCCAGTTGTTCAGACATTATTTTCTCGTGGGTGCAAAAATTATTCAGATTTTGAAAATTTTTTATCAAGCACATTGGAAAAAGATGTACATCATCCATCTTTATTGAAAGATTGCCAAAAAGCAGTTGAGCGCATTATTTCTGCAATTAAAAATAATGAAAAAATTTTAATTTGTGGCGATTATGATGTTGATGGAATTACATCTTCTGCCATGATGATGACATGTTTATTGCCACTTGGCGCACAAGTTAATTTTTTTTTGCCACATCGTGTGCATGATGGTTATGGATTATCTGTAAAAACTGTAAGAAGAGCTGCTTTAAATAAATATAAAGTTCTTATTACGGTAGACAATGGAATTACCGCATTTGAACCAGCATTGGAAGCAAAAAAATTAGGAATCGATTTAATCATCACAGATCATCATAGACCTCATGATCATTTGCCAGAAGCATTTGCTGTTATAGATCCTTATCAAATAGATTGTGCTTATCCTTATAAAAAATTGGCTGGAGTCGGTGTTACTTTTAAATTAATTTCTTTAATTTATGAAAAACTGGGAAAAAAATTACCAAATAAAGTTTTTGAGCTTTTAATGCTTGGAACAGTTGCAGATGTTGTGCCACTTACAGGTGAAAATAGATTTTGGGTAAGGTATTGTCTTTCTTATATTAATAAATCTGAAAGTCTTTCATTAAATGTTTTAAGAGAAAATGCTCGTGTGACAAAACCAGATCTGACAGCAGGAGATATTGGTTTTTTTTTAGCGCCACAAATTAATGCCTTGGGTAGATTAGAAGATCCACGTCAAGCAGTTTCTTTTTTATTGGCAGATGATGAAAAAGAAGTACGTAGAACTGGGATCGTATTAAAAGAATTAAATGAAGCTAGAAAATCTATAGAGAAAAAAATTATTCAGGAAATTGACCAAAAAATACAAAATAAAGAAATTAATATTGATCAAGAACCAATAATAATTGCTGTCGGTAGTTGGCAGGCGGGTGTAATTGGATTGGCAGCATCTCGCCTGATGGGAACTTATGCAAGGCCAGCTATTGTTTTAACACTTTGTGATAATAAAATTTTAAAAGGTTCATGCAGATCTATTTCTGAATTTAATATTTTTCAAGCATTAGAAAGTTGTTCTGATCTTTTGAATAATTTTGGAGGACACGCTATGGCTGCAGGTCTTTCAATGCATATTGAAAATTTGGAAAAATTTAAAGAAAGAATGTTTGAATTTTTTAAAAAAATAGCACCAGATTATGATTTTAAAAATAAGTTATTAATAGATGCGCAATTGATATTGCCAGAAGCAAATAAAAAATTAGTAGAAGATATGCAGCATCTTGAACCATTTGGATGTGAAAATCATCAGCCTACTTTTTTTGTAAAAGATGTAAGTATTATTGATACGCCGGTTCTTTTAAAAGATGCGCATGTTAAATGTACAATTTTTCAAGATGGTATTATAAAACCTTTAATATTTTTCAGCAGACCTGATTTATATGAAAAGCTTCAAAATATGAGATTTCAAGATAATCAATTAACATTTGCTGGATATGTATCTCAAAATTATTGGAATGGTCGAATTTCTGTAGAGTTGCAGGGGATAGATATATTATGATTATAACAATTGATGGACCAACAGCCAGTGGAAAATCCACTTTGGCGCAATTAGTTTCTGAACAATTATCTTTTTATTATTTAAATTCTGGTTTTTTGTATCGTGGACTTTCATATATTTTGATGCAAAAAAAAATTCATGAAAATGAAGTTCAAAATTATTCTCAGGATTTATTAAAAGAAATTTTGGACTCAAATAAATTTCTTTATGAATATGATCCAAAATCTAAAGTTAAAATTATTTTTGATAATAATGATATTACTAAATTTTTAAAAACACCTGAGATTGATAAATATTCTTCATCTATCAGCAAATTGCCCATAGTTAGACTATTACTTTTAGATTTTCAAAGAAATTTAGCTAAAAAAAATAGTTTAGTAGCAGAAGGAAGAGATTGTGGTACAGTAGTTTTTCCCAATGCACACCATAAATTTTTTTTAACAGCATCATTAGAGGTAAGAGCTCAACGTTGGCAAAAAGATCAAATGTTAAAAGGTAATAATTTTAGTTTGCAAGAAGCGATGCTGACTATTGACCAGCGAGATACAAGAGATACTAAACGAGAAATTTCTCCATGCATTCCTGCAAAGGAAGCTATTATAATTGATAATTCATTTTTAAATTTACAAGAAACTTTAATAGAAGTTTTAAAAAATTACGGGTCGAATAATTTTGACTAATATCGACCCGTAATTTATTTAATAAATTGCACTTTGATAAGTAGTTATTGGCATTTTATCTGTAGTTTTATAACCTCTTAATTTTGTGCGTTTTTGCCTTACTATCCGCCCGCACTTTTTGCAAGGTGTTCCAGAAGAATAATGGCTGTATTCACGACGCCAGCAACAACAAGAGGAAACAGATAAAAGAATAAGGCTTAAGAGTGCAAATTTAATTTTTTTAAACATAAAAATCCTAAAATCAGATTTTAGATGTTATTACATCATCCTTTGCGAAGCAGGTGGTTCATTTGAAGGTGGGACTACTTTTCTAGTTACTTCTTTTCCTTTTACACCAGCAAGGCTTTTATGGCGAACAGGTTTTGCTTCACCACATTCTGTACATCTTTGGCATCTGTCCTGACAACACCACCAGCTACATGAAGGTAAAATTATTAGTAATGCTGCAATCAAACTAGAGAATAGTTTTTTCATAATCACTCCTTAATACAAGTTAAACATCAAAATTATCTTATCTATAAGTTTTTATTATTTTCAAGATTTATATTAAATTTTCTGTTTCATCATTCGAAAAATAGTCGTCTATAATATATTGTGTATTGTCTGATAACGATTTTAAAAGATCATCGGCCTTTTTTTTCAGTTCAGGAAACTGTTTTTGTTTTGAAATTTCTTTTAATAATTTATGAGCTTTTTCATTATTAAATTTATACCACAAGTATATTTCAACTAATTGCATTTTAGCTTGAATTTGGATTAACTTGTCTGTCGATTTTAAGAGATCCTGACATAAATTTTCAGATTTGTTATAATCTGGTTTTATAAAGATTCCTGCATAATAAATTTGTGCCAATTTTAATTTTGCTAAATCTTGTGCTTTTGGACTAATTTCTTGTTTAGTTACTTCTTCCAAAAGTTTTATTGCATACTCATCCCTATTATCGTCAACAATAATTTTTCCATGTTGAACTAGATCTGCTAATTTAAATTTTAAATAAATATTATTAAATAAAGAACTTAGGAGAATTTGAGCATCTTTTTTTGCTGTAACTACCGATTTATTTTTTGTTTTAAGTTCTTTGTCATCAATGATTTCTTGTAATATGTTATCTATAATATTGTAAGCAGCTTTTTGTTTTTGATATTTATCCAGTGATTTGTCATATCCTCGTAAATATGATCTAGCAATCCATAATTTAGATTTATTATCTGTCTGATTCATTGCGAAAGAAAAACTTTTCCAGATTAGCAAAAAATAAATTAAAAAAGACCTAATTTTTAAATTCATAATTAACCTTCAATAATTATATGATCATAATAAAACAAATAAATTTAATGAACATTACAAAACTTTTTATTTTTTGTGTAGAAATTTTTGCAGCAAAAAAGGCGTTACAAATTAATGTAACGCCTTAAAATTAATGAAGATTACTTGTAATCCTCAAAATCTTCTTCATTCCATTGAATATCTGGGTCATTTAAAACCCCAGATTGCCTGGCATCAATTGCGCCTTCAATTTTTACATCATAAACTGGTTCTGATCTTTTCTTCGCGCCGCATCCTGCACAAAGTGTAACGATTGTTAACATTATTAGTGCAAGTGATATGTTGCTTTTCATGAATTGTTTCCTTGAAAATTAATGCTTTTTGGTTTTTGTTTTTTTTGCTCCACTAATAATATCATCTTTTACTGTGATTTTAAATGGATTTTTTTCTAATGCAAGTTTTAAAACTTCATCCATGTTTTCAACAAAAATTAAATCAGTTGAATTACCAATTTCTTTTAAAATTTCTTCAATGTCATCTTGATTTTCACTTGGAAGTAAAATTGTTTTTATTCCATGCTGACGACCTGCAAGAATTTTTTCTTTAAGTCCACCAACACCAAGTACTCTTCCACGTAATGTAATTTCTCCAGTCATTGCCAAATCTTGTTTTACAGGAATTTTTGTCAATGCAGAAACTAATGCTACGCACATAGTTATACCAGCAGAAGGTCCATCTTTAGGAGTTGCTCCTTCTGGTATGTGAACGTGAATATCTTTTGATGAATAAAATGAACTCTTTAATCCAAGCTCTGTACCTCTTGATCTTATGTAACTTAATGCAGCATGTGCAGATTCTTGCATAACTTCACCAAGTTGTCCTGTAAGTGTCAGACCACCTTTACCTTGTAGAATTGTTGCTTCAATTTCTAGCACGTCTCCACCAAATTCTGTCCAGGCAAGACCTGTAGCCAGACCAATTCTATCTTTAGATTTAGAAAGATTAGTTTTTTTAAATTTTGGATTTCCGAGCCATTCTTTTATAAGTTCATCTGTTATTGTAATAGTTTTTACTTTTTCATCCTTAAGCATTAATTGAATACTCTTGCGCATTAATTTTGCAATTATTCGTTCAAGTTGTCTTACGCCAGCTTCTTTTGTATAAGAAGTTACAATTTTTTGTAAAATTTCTGTCGGAATTACAAATTGTTTTGGTTTAAGACTATATTCTTTAAGATTTTTCGGAATTAAGAATGATTTTGCAATATTAACTTTTTCTTCTTCTGTATAACCTGAAAGATGAATAATTTCCATACGATCAAATAATGGATATGGAATTCCATCAATCATATTGGCAGTTGCAATGAACATAACTTTTGAAAGATCATATTCAACTTCAAGAAAATGATCTACAAATGCTCTATTTTGTTCCGGATCTAAAACTTCTAATAATGCTGATGCAGGATCTCCATGCAAATCATTAGACATTTTATCTATTTCATCGAGCAATATTACGGGATTTACAGTTTTTGCTTTACGCATTGCTTGAACAATTTTTCCTGGCAATGCTCCGATGTATGTTCTTCTATGGCCACGAATTTCTGCTTCATCTTTAATACCACCTAAAGAAATTCTAATAAAATCTCTTCCTAAACTATCAGCAATTGATTTTGCTAATGATGTTTTACCAACACCAGGAGGACCAACTAAACAAATGATTGGTGATCTTTCTAATGAAGTCGAAAACTTTTTCGCAGCAAGAAATTCAATAATTCTTTCTTTTGCTTTTGTAAGACCAGCATGAAATTTATTTAAAATTTTTTCAGCTGTAGTAATACTTATATTATCTTTGCTTGCTTTTTGCCACGGCAATGACAATATCCAATCAATATAATGTCTGCTAATTACTGCTTCAGAAGACATTGGAGGCATTTGTTCAAGACGTTTTAATTCTTTTTCAACTTTTTCTTCAGCTTCTTCAGATAATCCTAAACTTTTAGCTTTATTTCTAAGTTGGTTTATATCTGTGCTTTGGTCTTCGCGTCCCAATTCTTTTTGAATTGCTTTAATTTGTTCTGTTAAATAATATTCGCGTTGATTTTTTTCAACTTGCGTTTGAACTCGGCCTTTAATTTTTTCTTCTGTTTCAAGAATTTCAATTTCTTTTTGTAAGAAAGCACTAATTTTAAGCAAACGTTCTTTTAAATCTACAATTTCTAATATCTCTTGTCTTTCATCAAAAGATAAATTGATATGAACAGCTAACGTATCTGCAATATTATCCATATCTTCTGCAGTTTTAGCAGGTGACATTAGATCCAAAGGCATTTTGCTATTTAATTTTGCATAATTTGTATAGAGATTTTTTAGATGTCTCCAAATTGCTTCAATTTCAATAGTTTTTTCTAAACTTGTTGTTGGAAGATCTTTACAATTAACACTCATGAAAGTGTCTAATGTTTCTGCGCTTAACATTTTGCTACGACATAAGCCTTCAACCAAAATTTTTAAAGTACCTTTTGGCATTCGCATTACTTGCAAAATAGTTGCTCTAGTTCCATATTCAAAAACATCTTTTTCAGTTGGATGTTCAATATCGGAATGTTTTTGAGCAGTAATAAAAATTTCTTTATTATTTTTTAATGCATATTCAACTGCTTCTACAGAAGACTTTCTACCAACAATAATTGGTAAAATGCTTTTAGGTAAAATTACCACATTTTTAAGAGGAAGAAGCGGTAGAAAATGCTCTAGTTGTTCTTTCATTGTTACATGACCCCTATGCTATTTTTTCTTATTTTCTAATTAATATTTCTATATATTATTTTAGCATAATATGCTCAAACAGTAAATTTAAAAAATTGGGTTTGTGTCAATTAAATAAGTTTTCTGTTTGTAATTTTTGGATTCGAGAGGGTTAGAAATCATTTATTTTATAGCTTTTTTTTACAAATGCTTATTCTTTCGTTATATTTTATTCATAAACAATTCATTTTAATGTTATTACATTTTTAAAAGGACAATAAACATGATCGTTCAGTTTCTAAAAACATGGTTTGGAGATTTTAGTAAGGAAGAATTAAAAAAATTCTCACTTTTGGGGCTTATATTTTCACTTTTGATCGGTGTTTATTGGACTTTAAGAATTTTTAAAGATACTTTTTTTCAGGAAATAATTGGTAAAGAATACCAACCGTGGGCAAAAGGCGTTTCTCTTGTTGTTATGTTTCCTCTTGTAATCATATATAGCAAGATTTTGGAAAAAGTTTCTCGTGAAAAAATGTTCTATATCCTAAGTACAATTTATGGTCTTTCATTACTTATCTTCACCTATTTGTTTAATGACCCAATTATAGGGTTAGATAATAAGGTTATGAGTCTAACTCGTATGGTTGGATGGGTATGGTATGTATTTGTAGAAAGCTTCGGTTCCTTAATGGTAGGTGCGCTTTTCTGGGCATTTGCAACAGACATCACTTCACCTGAATCAGCAAAAAAAGGTTTTAGCTTTGTTGTTATGATTGGTCAAATTGGAGGAATTTTGCTTCCAATTATGTGTAAATTCCCTAGCTGGTATAAGATACATTCTTCATATATGGTTCTTGTATGTGCTGGATTAGTATTTTTAATTATGCCTCTTGTCAAATTTTTCTTAACTGTAGTTCCAAAAAACCAAATGGTTGGTTATGCAGAAAAAGGACATTCTCATCAGGAAGAAGTTGAGCCAGGTTTCTTAGAAGGGCTTCGTTTATTGGTTTCTCAACCTTATCTTCTTGGTATTTTCTCAGTTATTTTCTTTTATGAAATGATTGTTACAGTTATAGATTATTATTTTAAATTTATGGCTGCAGCCCAAATTCCTGATTTAGCATTGCGTAATGAATATATGTCTAATTATGCTTCTTATGTAAACTTAGTTACTTTGCTTTGTTTAGTCTTTGGCATTAATAACATTCAACGTCGTTTAGGGCTTGCATTTTCTCTTGGATTGATGCCTATATTGGTTGGTATTGCTGTATTTATGTTTGGATTGAATGCTAGCTTAACATTATTATTTTATTTAATGGTTGCTTCTAAGGCTGTTAACTATGCATTGAATGGTCCTTCTTTAAAACAACTTTATATCCCAACTACAAAGGAAGTTCGTTATAAAGCTCAAGCTTGGATCGAAAGCTTTGGTGGTAGAGGATCAAAAGCTGCAGGTTCCGGTATTAATGAAATGCATAAATATTTCTTGATTTGGTTTAATGGATCAAATTGGAAAAATATTGCCGTTCTTTCAGCTGCAGATTATGGTAGCTTTTATCATATCTTAATGAGCTGCGGATTCTTTGGATTTGTTTTAGTCGGATGGTTCTTTATTGCAATGTATCTATCTGGAACTTATAAAAAAGCTGTTGATCATAATAAAGTAGTTTGTTAACGGTTAATCGAATGTTAGACTATAATCAAATTATTAAAAGCCTTCTCATGAAAAATGAGAAGGCATTGTTTTTTAAAATAATGAACGTCTAGGGGTTTTATGACTTCGCGCCTTAAAGCAATTTTTCGTTATTTTTTAGATGTTAACCGTGAAGAACGGTTAAAAGTATTGTTTCTAACACTGACATTCTTTTTTGTGATTGGTGGTTACACAGTTGCTAAAGAATTAAAAGATTCAATTTTTGGAGCTATTGTTGGTGTAGATTATCAACCTAAAGCGAAAATGATTTCAATGTTGGTGTTGATTCCGGCAATTTTTTTCTATTCAAGATTAGTGGATTTGCTTCGTCGACATCAGTTGTTATATTTTTATTCAATTTTGTATAGCATTTTAGGATTATTTTTTGCATATTTTATTGGTCATCCAACAATAGGTCTTGCAAATACCGATTCAAGTCCTTATAGATTATTTGGTTGGTTGTTTTATTTCTTTATCGAAGGATATACGCCATTTGTTGTAAGTGTATTTTGGGCATTTGCAAACTCAATTACAAGTCCTGAGGCAGCAAAAAATAACTATACGTTAATGGTTTCAGGTTCAAAACTTGGTGGTATGTTGAGTACATTATTTGCTTGGTGGCTATTAAGTTTAAAAAGTTTGAATAGAACTCCATTAGAAACTGATGTTTTAAATCATCAAATTTTAATAGCTTACTCATCTATTTGCCTAATATTGGTTCCCTTTATTATAGGTTTACTTATTAAATTTGTTCCAAGAAAAAGTTTGCATGGTTATGAGGCTGCTTATCAAATTGAAAAAGAAAAACACGAACATCCAGAAAAAAAAGAATCTGCAATTTCTAGTATGTTTGCCGGTTTTATATTATTAGTTAAAACTCCTTATGTGTTGGGCATATTCGCCATTGGTGTATTTTATGAACTAATATATGCCGTATTTAATTTTGAAAGATTAATTATGGGTAAACAGCTTGCAACAACAACTACTGAATATAGTGCTTTTTTATTTGAACAGGTTTTCTGGACCCATTTAATAGGATTTTTTATAGTTCTATTAGGTGTTCGTCCAATTATTAATTTCTTAGGTGAACGTAGATCATTATTGATTGTGCCTATTATTGTAGGTCTGGGATTATTAATGTTCATGACTTCGCCTACTGGAGCCATTTTATATGTATTTATTCTTATTCGTTCATTAAATTATGCTTTTACTCAGCCGTTGCGAGAAAGTCTTTATACAATTACAGTCAAAGATGTTCAATTTAAATCCAAATCCTGGATTGATGGATTTGGTACAAAATTCTCTAAAACCTGTGGGTCTACATTTAATGATTTAACTAAAGGATTAACATATTCTGGACATATTGTAGCTAATTCAATTTTGTTTACTGGAACTATAATTTTTTGGTTAGTAACTGCATTTTTATTAGGCAAGCGCTTTGATAAGGCAATTGCAAATAATGAGGTTATAGGTGAATCCCATAAGGTCCATGTGGAAAAAAATTGAAATAATGCTTATTTTTGATATTATTATATTTAGTTAAATCTAATTGTTTTCTAATAGGGTGGTTGCTGATTTATAAAGACAAAATCAGGCCAGAAAACAAGTAAAACAATAACCCTAGAAAGGTAATAAAATGATAGATCCAAAAGTGCTCGTAAAAAATGGTGTTCATTATGGACACAAAGCTTCTGTTTGGGACCCTCGTATGGCTCCATATATTTGGGGTAAAAAAGATGATGTTTATCTTATAGACGTATCCAAGACAGCATATTTACTCGATAAAGCTGCAAAATTTTTAGAATCAATTGTTGCTAGTGGAAGACCTATTTTATGGGTTGGAACAAAAAAAGCTGCTCAAGCTGCAGTTGAAAAAGCTGGTAAAGAATTAAAATTACCTTTTGTTACTCATCGCTGGATTGGTGGCACGCTTACTAATTTTAGACAAGTAAGAAAATCTGTTGCAAACTTTTTGCATTATAAAGATATAATTGTCAAATCCGAACAATTTAATTATACAAAAAAAGAATTAAATAAATTTCAAAAAAATATTGATAAATTAGAACAAAATATTGGTGGTATTGTTAATTTAACATGGCCGGTTGGTGCATTAGTTGTAGTTGATGTTAAAAAAGAACATGTTGCTATAAAAGAAGCAAAAACTATGGGTGTTCCAGTTGTAGCTATTGTCGATACAAATTGTGATCCATCTTTGATTGATTACATTATTCCAGCAAATGATGATGCTCCAAAATCTATTGAAATTATTATGAATTATTTGGCAGAAGCTGTTAAAGCTAGTCAAGCTGTTGCTGCTGAAAAACCTTCTGAAGAACAAATTATTGAAGAATCAGTTGTTGAACAAATGATTGCAATGGAACCAGAAGAAGAAACAGAAGGGTCTGCAAGAAAGGCAAAAACTCAAGCTAAAGTTGTTGCTATAAAAGCACCTAATAAAAAAATTATAAGTAAGAGACCTGGAAAACCATCAAATGGTAAAAAGTTTGATGATGAATCCTCTGCAGCTTAAACAATAGTTTTTGGAGAGGTGTCTGAGAGGCCGAAAGAGCGTGATTGGAAATCGCGTATGTCGTCAAAAGCGGCATCGAGGGTTCGAATCCCTCCCTCTCCACCAGTCATTTTTATAGGCTTCGGAGAAAATATTCTGGCTAAAGAGGATTGAAAAATGCCTGGCAGGCCTGCACTTCGTAGCTACAAAGTAGTGGCCAGTTCTTCGTAGCTCGTTTATTAACAAAATAGAACGGTTTTTTAATGAATGATAATAAATTAATTAATAACAAACCCTTCGAAGCCTTGGCGAAGTAGGGTAAAAATATGGGAGAAGTGAGTAAGGAATCGTTACTTAATTTGTCAGGTCCGAAAGGAAGCAGCAGGAGTGACGCAATTCTTGTACGAACTTCTCCCCTTTTTTCCGACTACACCAATTTATTGATTAAATCATAAAACAAAATATGATGAGGCTATGCCGGACAAGACTGGTAAATTTTTATGAATCAAACTTTAAATCTTGCACGTAAATGGCGCTCCAAACATTTTGATGAAATTGTTGGACAAGAACTGTCTGTAAGATTATTAAAAAATAGTTTATACAAGGGACAACTTTTTCCTGTATATCTTTTTTCTGGTCAACGAGGCTGTGGAAAAACTACAACTGCTAGAGTTTTTGCTGCAGCTATTAATTGTTTTTCATTAGAAAATTTTCAAAAAAATCCACAAAATACTATTTTGCCTTGTTTGAATTGCGAATCTTGTAAATCTATGATTTCCGGTAATCATCCTGATTTTATCGAAATTGATGCTGCATCTAATACTGGTGTAGATAATGTTCGTCAAATAATAGATGCGGCAAGTTTATTACCAGTAATAGCAAAAAAGAAAATTTATTTAATCGATGAAGCCCATATGCTCAGTAAAGCTGCATTTAACGCATTATTGAAAATTTTAGAAGAGCCACCTACAAGTGTGATATTTATGTTGGCAACAACTGAAATTCATAAAATTATTGATACCGTTAAGTCTCGTTGTTTTCAATTGTTTTTTCCTGCTATTGAGAAAAATCAGTTGGTTGAGCATCTAGTAGCCATATGCACAAAAGAAGAAATTCCTTTTGAACATGAAGGATTGAAATTGATCGCTCAAGAAAGTGAGGGTTCTCTTCGTGATGGAATAAATTTGATGGAACGCATAAGGCTTGCATATCCTGTTGTGAATAAAAAAGCTATTTTGGAAATTTTGGGTTATATTGATGACACAAGATTGATCGAACTATTTGGAATCATTTTAAAAAGTGATATTCAAGAAGTTTTGAATTTCATTAACGCAATCTCATTATCGAATTTTACACCAATTACTGTTTGGAAAAAATTTGTCGAGATAATTAGAATTGCAATTTGGCTAAAATATTCAGCTATAACAAACCAATTTCCAGAAGATATTTTAGAACATATTAAAAATGTTCCGGTACAAAAACTGGTTGCTATGTTAGAAATAGCCTATGAATATGAGCCATTATTAATTAAAACATCTGCAGCGTATGAAATGTTAGAGATGATGCTTATTAAAATGAGCCTGAGTCCTTCATTTGAGCAAATTAAAGATATTTCAACTATTAAAACAACTGAAAAAATTGCTGAATCTCAAAAAAAAACCAGTGAGCCAACAACAGTTGTAAAATCTACAGAATCACGTCCTGAAACTATAAATGGTCCTTGGGCTTTAGTAAATCAGGAAATTGAAAAATTAAAAGATCCTTTAGTTGGATCTATTTTTAAACAGGGAAAACTTATAAAAACTGATCTAGAAAATTTGAAAATTTATGTTGAATTTCCACAAGAATTAAAATTTTTTGATGAACTATTAACTAATACCAAGAATGTATGGAAGCCTATTATTGAAAAGGTTTTTGGACAAAAATATGAACTTGATGCACAATATATAATAGCAGCTAATAATGAAAGCTTAATTGCAAAACCAGTTCAAGTTAACCAACCTCAAGTAACTTCTGAAAATATTGTAGAAATTACTATCAAACCAATTAATAAACTGGATTTTCAAGATAAAGAAAAATGGAAAATAACAAACACATTGTTAGAAGTTTTTCCAGGTACTGTAAGCCAAGTCGAAAATAATTAAAATAAACGAGATGATAATATGAAAAATTTACCTTCCATAGCACTTGTAGGCAGAATGAATGTTGGTAAATCAAGTTTATTTAACCGTCTTTCGACCACAGTTAAAAGTTTGACTTTAGATTATGAGGGTGTAACAAGAGATTTTATTAAAGATGAAGTTACATGGTCAGGGGTTACTTTTGAATTAATTGATACTGGTGGCATCACTCTTGTAAAAGTTACTGACCCCATTCAAAAAAAGGTTCAGGAAAAAGTAGAAAAAATCTTGTCCGAAACAGACTTAATTTTATTTGTTGTTGACGGAAAAGCAGGTTTGTTAAAAGAAGATAAAGAAATTGCTGCCAATTTAAGAAAATTGAACAAACCTGTAATTTTAGTTATTAACAAATCTGATGCAAAACAAACTGATGAGAATATGCCTGAATTTTATAAACTAGGGTTTAAAAACAATATTCCTGTTTCTGCATCCCATGGTCTTGGCATTACAGATTTATTGGAAGTTATAATTCAACATTTGCCAAAAAAAGTTACAAAAGAGGTTGTTGAAGAACCAGCATATAAAGTTGTTTTTTTAGGAAAACCCAATGTTGGTAAATCTTCTTTAATGAATGCAATTTTAAAAGAAGAACGGTCAATTGTTTCTGAAGTTGCTGGAACAACTCGAGAACCAATTGCCCAACGGGTAAAATTTTATCAAGAAGATATTGAATTAGTAGACACAGCAGGAATTAGAAGAAAAAGATCTGTCAGTGGAGAAATTGAACCTCTCATGGTCAAAAGTTCATTTCAAGCACTGAAAGATTCTGATATTGTTGTTTGTCTGATTGATGGTACAGAAGCAAAATTGGCAGATCAAGAATTAAAATTGGCATTTTATTCTTTTCAAGAACAGCATAAAGCCTTAATTTTGCTTGTAAACAAAGAAGATCTAATGACAGATCTTAATAAAGCAGAACTTGCAAATAACTTTGACTATTACAAGCATTTAATCAAGAAAATTCCTGTGATGTTCATTTCATGCAAAACAGGCAAGAATATTGGCAAAGTTTTAACTTTGATCAATGAAGTATGGAAAAGACATAGTCAAAAATTTAGCGATTCAGAACTTACAAATTTATTAGTAAGTAATTTGTTAAAAAAACCATTTTTCCACGAAACTAAAAGTTTTGTTTTATATTCTGCAGAACAAGTTAAAACTGCACCTATCACAATTATTTTAACAGTAAATCAGCCACAATTTTTTGAAGAATCGCATGTCGCATTCTTTGAAAATATTATGAGAGATAATTATGATTTAATTGGTGTTCCAGTAAAGTTTCTTTTAAGAAAAAAAAGTTAGACCTTTCATTTCTCATTCTTCTAAATCCATTTTTTTTGTTTTTTGCAATATAATATTTTTTAAATTATTATTCCATAAAAAACATATTTATTTAGGAGAAGTAATGAATAAAAAAATAACCTTTAGACATATGGAACATTCTAATGTTATGGAAGATTACATTAATCAACAATTAGGAAAAGTCGAAAATTTTTTAATGAATGAAAGAACTCCAATTTATATTGATATTATAATCAATGAAGGAAAAATTCATGCACATCATAAGGTCGAAATGAGAGTCAAAACTCCACATTATGATGCTTTTACTCATTATGAAGGACCCAAAATTTATGACGTTATTGATGAAGTAATTGATAGAATGTATGAAAAATTAAAAGAAGAAAAAAAGAAATTTGCTGAAACTCAAAAAACTATAGATAAATATTAAAAAGGCCGGAATTTTCCGGCCTAATTTATTTATAACTTTCTAACTGTTTTATAAATTCTTCGACATTCATATCATAAAGTTCGCCCATCCATTTTTTAATTAATTTTCCATTAGTAGGATCAATAATTAAAATGGTTGGAAATCCTGTAATTTGATATTTATCTTTTAGTTTAAGATAATCAGGGTTTGTTGAACTTGTTGCATCAATCTTAATTTTTACAAAATTATTTAAAGTTTCTAAAACTTTTGAATCTGCAAAAATTTTACTGTCGATCGCTTTGCAAATTGAACACCATTGTGCGCCGACATCTATAAATAGTTTTTTGTTTTCTTGCTTAGCTTGTTGCAAGGCTGAATTATAATCTGTTAACCAATGATTTGCAATTGTTTCCTCAGGAAAGCAACATTTTTTGCAGGTTTGGAAAATTGTAAATATTCCAAGTGTAATTAAAATTAATGATACAATTGTTTTAAATTGTTTGCTTCTTTTTGTATCATGCGGCTGTATGCTGAATATATAATAAATTCCAAAGATAATAAAAAATGCACTTAATAAAATAAATAATGTTGTTTCAGGCAAAATTGCCTTCAAATAGTAAAAGCACATTCCAAGTAGTAATAACCCAAATATTTTTTTAATTTCTACCATCCACATTCCAGATTTTGGAAGCATGCTCAATGAAGTTGAAAAAGTGGCTACAAGAAATAGTGGCATGCTCGAACCAACACCAAATGCAAATAACATTAAAAATCCTAAAAGTTTATTTCCCATAGATGCAACAATAGTCAAAATAAGTGCAAGTCCAGGAGAAAGGCATGGAGATGCTATCGTGCCGCTTGCTGCACCAAAAAGAAAAGCAGATAAGTAAGTTCCTTTATGATGACGATGATGTTGTGACAAAAATCCGGGTATATACATCTCATAAAAGCCCATAGTTGCAAAACCAAGATATGCAAGAAAAGCTACAAGAATTATCACAAAAATAGGATTACCTAAAAGTTGTCCAAATGCAGGCCCACCTAGTGATGCGGCTAAACCCAATGATGCAAATGTTGTAGCGACTCCTAATGTATAACTTATTGCCATCAGGAAATTTTTAAAAAATGTTTTGTCCGCGCTTTGTTGTAAAATTCCCACAGTTATTGGAATCATAGGATAAATGCAGGGGGTTAAACTTAACATTAATCCAAGAATAAATGCTAATAATATTTTTAGACTCATTCCTGAATCACCTTTTAATGATGCAGAAATTTTTTCTTTTAACTGGTAAAAAACATTAGCAGCTGAATCTAAAAATTTTGAAACTGTCGAATTAATAATAGAAAAAATTGAATTTTCTTTTTTATAAATTTTTTTGCTTGATGGATTTTTAGTATCCTGAATATCTTTTTGGGTTTCTAATTTATCAAATTCAATTTTAAAAATCTTTTCTTGAAAATTTTTATCTTTACTAGATAAATAATGCATAGCTAAATTTACAAAATTAACTGGCTGATTTTCTATTTTCTTTAAAATTAAATTAATTTCAAAATTGCCTGTGTAAATTTCTTTTGTTTGTTTAAATTGTTTATTATCAAACTTTTCAATAGTTGGTTTTGAAAATTTTATTTCAACAATTGAAACATTTGGATTATCTACTGAAAATTTCAAAAAATCTTTGTATATGTATTCATCTTTTTTTTGATCAACATTTATTTTTATCTCATTTGTAAGTGGATCAATATTGTTAACTGAATAACTTATTTCTTGACCAATAAGCGAGAAAATATTTAACAAAAATATGTTAAAAAAATATGGTTTTAGTGTTTTCATTTTTATACCTGTTCGACTAGTTCTTGTTGCGCTTGCAAATATGCTCTTTCTCTTATTACATGATCTAATTCATCTCGTTTTGGTTTATTATCTAATCCATTACGAAATAATTTATATCCACCAATCATTAAAGTTAATGAAGAAATTTGTTCTAAAGGTGTATCGAACCCACTTCCCATAGCAACTGATATTCCACTTACCATGAAAATAATACCAACAAAAATTCGATTTTTATCGAACTTTCTGCTTTCATTTCTTAATCTAATTATTGATCTATTCAATTGTGATTTTCGTTGTATAGGATCAGGATGAATTTCTTCTTCTGCCATTTCTAAAGTTACTGGATGTATAAAATTGTTTGTTGGAGTATCTCCAATACAATTAAGTTTTGCAATAAATAAAAAAATAGAAAACAATATAATTTTTTTCATAAGTGAATTCCCAAATTTAAAGTCTTGCAAGATTATATCAAAAAAATTTAAAAATTAAATTGAAAAAATTTAGGAAATTGTTACTTTAAAAATTACTAAACATTCGATTATTAATATCTTTTATAGCCATTGAAACAAATGGGCTAAGTATATCTGATGTTAATGAATCTAATTTATACCAACTGGCACCTAAGGAATCTTCGGTATCCATTTTATTTATTAATGCGGAGTCATCATAAGATATTATTAAATAAATCATTCCCATATGATGTGTATTTTCTCCTGTTAGCTCAACATGTTGTTTAGCTACAGTACTATAGTTATCAAATAATTCTCCCATATATACTATAAGCCCAGTTTCTTCTAACACTTCTCTTTTTAAAGTTTGTATAGGAATTTCTCCATATTCTGGTTTTCCTCCCGGCAAATCAAGTTTTCCTATATAGGGGCCTCTTCTTTTTTTTACCAGTAATATTGAGGTATTTTTAAGTATAATAGCATAGATTCCAAAATGAAATTTGTTAATTGTATTAATAGTTTTGTTCATAATTTTATTTTTATAAGTAAATATCGTATATTGAAAGTATAATGAAGCTCATTTATTTCTCAATATCAAAAAATTCATTAAGATTAATTGTTCTTTTAATTGACCCCATCTAAAAGTTCGAAGAGAGTCCAATGTCTGCCGCCAAAAAAGGAGAAGCAATGTTAAACTTATCGATAGAAATTTTAAAAAAATTTTTAATAAGCCTAATTTCATTAATAACATTAGATATTATATGGATTGGTGTAATTATGAACAATCTATATCGTGCCAATTTATCCAAAATAACCAAAATTTCTCCTCAAAATCTGCCATTTTATTTTCCAGCTGCTTTAATAACTTGGATTTTAATTGTTCTTGGCGCATTTATTTTTGTAAGACCTTTAGTTTTATCTACATCTATTACCACAGCAGTTTTTTATGGCGCATTATATGGATTTATTTTATATGCTGTCTATGATTTTACTAATTATGCAACTTTGCCGGGTTGGCAACTTAACATAACAATTATCGACATTTTTTGGGGAACTTTCATTTGTTCATTACTTGGTTGCTTGATCTATTTACTGAACTGAATAACATAAAATACTTTAAATTTTAAAAAACTATACAGCCTGAATAAATTTGCTAAAATAATTTACAATTTATTTTTGCATATTATTAGGGAAATTATGTTTTTGAATATTTTGTTTTTTATATTGACTCTTGTAATTTATAATTCGCATGCAATGGAAACATTATTCTATGAAGATCAAAATATTTATGATGAAGATATCGGTAGTCCATCATATTCTTTACGAAAACAATTTGTTTTACCTTCAAATATATCTGATGAAAGTTCTGCTTTAATTTTTTTAATTAAAACAAAACAAAAATTAGAAGAATCAACAAAATTTTTGCGTGATGTTGTTCAAGCTTCTTTTTTAAAAAAAGAATGTGATCAAATAATTATTAACATTATGATTGAAAAATTTCAGTGGTCTGAATTGATGGTTGATGCATTTAATAATAATGTTCAAAAAATTGATAGTAAATTAACTAGTGGTGAAGTTAATTTTGAACAATTTAATTTAGAATTTTTGCCGGGCAAGATAAACCCTTTAATGGTTGCTACGGCAAACGATTCGGTTGAAATTGTTGAACGATTATTAAGAGAACACGCCAAACATTTACTGAACATGTTCACAGCAATGCAAAAAATAAATAATTATTTTGTATTCTCGCCTTCTTTTAATTCTGATGATTTTCAGAAACCTTTGTCTGCTATAAATGAAAGTATTTCTTATTTAGAAGATAAAAATATATATAGAAAAATGCTACTGAAATATTTAACACAAAAAAATCATTATGGATATTCTGCTAAAGAATTAGCTGCAATTTTAAATTCAGCAAAAGTTATGAAATTATTTTTAGATTTAGATGATAGAAATCAAGATATAACAAATTTGTTTTATTTAGCATTAAAAAATGACTCTGTTGATGTAATAAAAGTAATTCACGAAAAATATAATTTAAAAAATTATATTACAGTGAATATTAATAATATTGAAATGAGCGAATTACACTTCACCGCTTATTTTGGGGCTCGCAGAACGTTAAATTATTTGTTAGAAAATTATTCTGACGTGAATTGTTTAACTAAAGATTTTGAAACACCTCTTCACTTTGCAGCTGTTAAAAATCAAGTTGAAACGGCTGAAATTTTGATTAAACATGGAGCTAATATTTATGCAAAAAGTGTATCAGGCAAAACACCTTTAATGATGTGTGCCATGACAAATTCACTTCAGGTCGCTCAATTGTTAATTACATATAATGCAAATGTTGATGAACAAGACTGCCAAAAATGGACTGCATTAATGCTGGCTGCAAAAAGTGGTCATCGTGAAATTTTTAATTTGTTATTATCAGTTAGTGAATCAACATTCCAAAATAATCAGGGACAAACATATCTTGATATTGTGATGCAATATCATCCTGATTTATTAACTACATTTTAATTTATAAGTAATAACTTCATTTGGGCAATTATGAGTTGAAATATACCTGTAAAATGCCTTATTAAACCATTGCTTTTTGAGGACCTATTCTGATATTATTAAGATATGGATATAGTTAAAATAAAGAAGGAAAAAATATGAATTATAGTAAATTATTTTTATTATCTTTGCTAGTCATTTCAGTTAATATCAAATCTATGAATGATGTATCGCGTTGCAACTATTTAGTAGAATACATCCACCCATCTATTGTTACTGCAATTCAATCAGGTAATGTTGGGGCTGTAAGATCTGCTTTGGATCAGTTTTTTAGTAAAAAACCAATAAGTAGAACTGTTTATAGGAATCATCCTAAAGATATTTTTAAATATGCTAAATGCATTGGGAACGTTAAAATTATTGAGTTTCTGGAATCTTATCTTTTTTAATAAAATATAAAGAATTTTAATAAAAAAATACCCAGATTTTTTAAATCTGGGTATTTTGGACTTTTAATATTCAAAAATCCCAATATTTCCTCGGGCAACATCAATTGTTATGGGTGCTCCGCCTTCTCCAATAGAACCCATAATTTCTTTTTTGATTTGATTCCAATATTGTTTATTTAATTTTGTAGTCAGAGAAGACAATGTTACAGAAACTTGTGAAGTTATTACGCCTCTTCCAGTTTTTGCCTGAATATCAGCGCTGGTATTTTTTGGTAAATATAATTGAACTTCGCCATTTAATGTTTCTAAAAATATTGAATCTTCTTTATTAAATTGTTTTTGTTTTAATACAATTTTTCCACTATCTGCTTTTGCATTTACTTTTGAATATGCATTTTTTATCTCTATATTTCCACTTTTTGTTTGTGCCGAAATTGGACCTGAAACATTTTTTATAATTATAGAACCATTGTCAGTACTTATATTTTTTAATTTAACATTTTCTGGAACCATAATTTTTAGATCTACATTTGCAGCTTCTTTATTTTCATTAACCTTAATTGCCAGCTGGCCCATGCTAGGAGAAATTTTTGAAACTATAGTTGTTCCATTTACATTTTCTTTGGGACCTTTTTTAAAAGCATCAATGAGTAATTTTTTGTTTTTCCATGAGTGAATGGTTATATTTCCTTTGGGCAATGTTATTTCTAATATTCCATTGTCTTCAAATGGGTATTCTTTTGAATAATTTTCTTTTTCGTCAGGAGTGAAAAAACTTTTGATATACTCAGTTGTTGATAAAGAATAAAGATCTACAAAAAAGACAGTTATTAAAATCATTTGAAACTTTTTCATATTCAATCCTTAAGATAAATTTTTTTAAAATTATAAAATATTGTGAAAATATTATTCAATACTTATAAATTATTTTGCTAGTTTAGTTTAATGTGATAAATCAAATTTGAAAAATTATGAATATAAACTTAAAAGATAAGTTGTCAAAATTAATTGACAAAAAATTACAAATTATTATTGATCGATTGCACGAAAATGGTGCGCATGCGTATGTAGTTGGCGGAACTGTTCGTGATCTGTTACTAAATAGAGAAACTGTAGATCTAGACATAGAAGTGCATGACATTTCAGTAGAAAAATTAAAAGAAATTTTAGCTGAATTTGGAACCGTTGATATTGTTGGAAAATCTTTTGGTGTTTTAAAAATTTTTGGGCTCGATATTGATTGGTCCTTGCCACGAACAGATTTGTCTGGAAGAAAACCTGAAGTTACAATTGATCCTAAAATGGGAATAACACAAGCATTAAAAAGAAGAGATATTACTATTAATTCTATGGCAATTGATTTAAAAACTTACGAATTAATTGATCCATTTGGTGGATACCAAGATTTGAAAAATAAAATTTTGCGAGCAACGGATGAAAAATTTTTTACTGAAGATCCATTGAGATTTTATCGAGTTATGCAATTTATAGGCCGTTTTGAAATGTTTCCTGATGCAAAATTGAATGAAATTTGTAAAAAAATGGATATAAAAAATGTTTCAAAGGAAAGAATTGAAGCTGAATTTGAAAAATTAATTTTAAAATCCAAAATACCATCATTAGGCTTAAGGTGGTTGCAAGAAATTAATCGGTTAAAAGAAATTTTGCCTGAGCTTTATAATTGTATCAATATTCCACAAAATCCTGATTGGCATCCTGAGGGCGATGTTTTTGAACATTCTATGCAATCATTAGATGCTGCTGCAAAATTACAGTATAATGATAATGAACAAAAATTAGTTATATGTTTTGCAGCATTGTGTCATGATTTAGGCAAAGCGGTCACAACAATTAATGATGAAGGAATTTGGAAAAGTCCAAAACACGATGTTGCAGGAGTTCCATTGGCAGGAGCGATGCTGAAAAGAATTTGTGGTAAAAAAGATATTATTGAAAAAGTTAAAATATTAACTCGCTATCATGTAGAACCAACTTCGTTTATTACAAATAATGCAAAATTGTCCGCATATAAAAGATTGGCTGTAAAATTGGGTGATGTAACAATTGAAATGCTTTATAAACTACTTTTGGCCGACAAAAGAGGTCGTAATGGAAAATCTCATGTACCACTAGAAAATTCAACTAAAGAACCTGATGAATTTTTACAAAAAGCAAAAGAAGCAGAAGTTGTGATGCATAAAGAGCAACCAATTTTGTTAGGTAGAGATCTTTTGGATGTAGTAAAAGCTGGCCCTGAACTTGGAAAACTTGTAAAAAAGGCATATGACATTCAAATTAATAAGGGAATTAAAGATAAAACAGAGTTAAGAAAAAGAGTTTTGCAAAATTATTTAAAAAAATAAAGTTTAATTAATTTTTTTCGATAAGCTTTGCGCGCCCAAAGCTTATCAATAAAGGGCGGCAACTTTCCCTTGCATCCCTTAACGTTTTTAAAAGCCAACCATTCGCCTCTTATAAAACAAACATTTTAGTTTTTAAGTAAAAGTTCGGCTCAGATTGTCGTAAAAACTATATGACTTCAAAGAGCTGCTTTAGTGCTTTATAAATAGTGAAATAAATCATTGTAAGTTTTGAGTGTTTGAAAACCCAAAACCGTTAGGTTTCGTGGGTTTGAGTTGCAAAACGTTAAGCGATCCAACAGCATGTTGGTGCATTTTAGTTAAGGTATTTTGGGCAAGCAAAATACCTTAGAAAGAAATATTTACACAAAGTTAATTAACGTACAATTTATTATTTTATGTTTTTGTTGCTTGAAACTTGTTGATCTAATAAAATTATATAAAAATTTATTTGATTTAGGAAAAAAATGTCAGCAATATCCATGCAAAATGCTTTGATGCAATTAATTTTAGCATCAGATTATGTAAGTAAATTTGTTTTAATAGTTTTATTTTTAATGTCGATTGCTTCTTGGGCAATTGCTTTTTATAAATTATTAAGCTTGAAAAAGAAAAAACGTGAAATAACTAATGCAGAAACAATTTTGAATAGGGTGATTTCATTTGAAGATCTTGCAAGGGAATCTGCCAATTTGAATAACTCTATGCCGGGAAAAATTTTATCTTATTATCTACAATCACTAAAATCTGTTTTGCAATTGGGAAATGGGTTATCTGAAAAAGATTTTGAATATCTTCAAATAACCATAGACCAGCACATTGCAGATGTTATTCATACCGAAGAATCGTATTTAAATTTTCTTTCCACTAGTGCAGCAGTTTCTCCACTTTTAGGATTATTTGGAACAATTTGGGGATTAATTCATTCATTTGTATCTATAAGTGCTTTAAAATCTGCAGATATTGCTACAGTAGCACCAGGTATTGCTGAAGCCTTAATTACAACTTTAGCAGGTCTTATTGTCGCAATTCCTTCGCTAATTTTATTTCATTATATAAATTCACAAATTAGAGATTTGGAACACAGACTATTAATGTTTATTTCTAAAATTGAAATGATTGTAAGATATAATTTAAGAGGACAAAATCAATGATCCGTCGTTTTAATAGACGAAATAAATTGGCGATGCCAGAAGTTACGCTCACACCATTGATAGATACGGCTTTGACTCTTCTTGTTATCTTTATGGTGGCTACTCCAATGTTACATAATGCTGTAAATGTAGAATTACCGCGTAGCCAAGGCAAAGCAGAATCTGAACCTAAAAAAGAAGATTTGGTTGTTTACATAGATAAAAAAGAAAAATTTTATTTAAATGATAGTCCCTTAACTTTAAATGAATTAATTGCTTCAATTAAAAAGAAAACCAATCAAAAAAATGCGCAAACTGTTTTTGTAAAAGCTGATAAACAAGTTAGTCACGGAACTGTTTGTGAATTTGTTGATCGTTTAAAATATATGGGGGGAATTAAAAATGTTGCCTTGGCAACTCAAGTTAATCAGCGAAAAGAATCTTAATTTTTCAAAAATTTTATTATTTTCTCTTTTTTTACATTTATTTATTTTTTCATTTCCATTTTTATTTGTACGAAATAATTCAAAAATAATTGACGTATCAAATATTAATTTGAATAGTTATTCAGCGATTCCTGTAACGTTTTCAAATAAAGTTAATTCAAAATTTCAGACCTCTAAAATGGCAAACAAAGTTGAACCAACTAGTGAAAAAAAAATAATAGAAAAAAAAAGTAAAAAAAAAGAAAAATTTTTTAAAACAAAATTACTTGATGACGATAAAAAAAATACCAAATCTAAAAAAGAAAAAATAAAAAATAAGAAACTTGAACCTGAAAAAGTAATTAAAGAAGAACCTGTACTGAAACAAGAAATTGAAAAATTTGAAGAACAACCTAAGGTTGAACCTAAACAACAAGTTATACAAGAAATAAAAACTGAAAATGCAGAACAAAATATTCAAAATTTTAATTGTGTAATTAGTGTGCAGGAAAATATAGAACAGATTGATGCTATTCAACTCGCAGTAATAAATGCAATTGTAGAACATTGGCAAAGACCAATCGGTTTTGCAAAGGATTTGTCTTGCAAATTTAAGATTAAAATTTCACAAGATGGAAAAATTGAAGAAATTATTTGCCAAGAATTAACCGGGATTCCTGTTTATGACAGTGAAGCGAGAGCTAGCCTAATGCGTACAAATTTTCCTCGTTTGACTTGGGGAATGGAACTTACCATTAAATTATGAAACTGGGTGCAAAAATGTTCAAATTATTAACTTTGGCTTTTTTTTCATTTTTATTTGCTGAACAAGAAATTAATTTACAAAATTGTGAACAAATAAAAACTAAAATTGTTCCGCTGTTGATTTTAAATGTAAATATAAATGACCAAAATATCATTGAATTGTTAAAAAAAGATTTGATGATGAGCGGACAATTTGAAGTTGAAATAAAATCAGCAGAAATGCCTAAGAAAGTTTCTGATATTACACAATATTTTGATGATGGTTATTCTGTTATTAATTTTTTGAATATCTCGGACGATGGCAATTATATAGAATCAAGAATTTATGATACTGCTCAAGGATTAATGGTTAAAGGTTTTAAAATTGATTTTAATAAAAATATAGAAAAATTTGTGCATCAGTTGGCATCAAAAATTTGGTTTCAGCTTACGGGTGAAAAATCATGTTTTAATAGTAAAATTGCTTATGTTAAAAAAGTTTCAAAAAGCCGCTCACAACATCGAACACAAATTTGTTTTCAAGATCTCAATGGAGAAAAGGAATTTAAAATTGTCGACACTGCCACAGTTAATGTAAAACCTCAATGGAATAATGATAAATTAAATCCTGGAATTTGGTATTCAGAATTTACAAAAACAAATGTCAGATTAATGTTTTCTGATTTACATCAAAATAGACGGATTGTTTTTAATTTTGATGGAACCTTGGTTGGAATATCATGCTTGGATGATGAAGCAGTTTATTGCAGATCAGGAAATATTTGGCATTTTAAATATGATGACAAACAAAAAAAAGCAGTACATACAAAACTGATTTCCATGCAAGGCACATCATCTAGTCCTAATTTTACCCGAAATAATAGCATTGTTTTTGCATGTGATTTTGAAGATAGAAGTTCTAGAATATGCATATATGATTTTTCTGACGGGCAAATAACAACTATAACGAATTCAGGATATTGTGTTGCCCCTTGTTACAGCAAGGGCAATAACAAGATTGTATATTGCAAAAAAGATGAAGGTGTAATGCAACTGATGCTTTATGACATGAATTCGAAAATTCATGAACAGTTAACTTTTGATTCTGGAAATAAAATAGATCCGTGTTGGTCTCCATGCGGAAACTACGTTGTTTTTTGCTTTCAGACAGAAAATTTGAGCAGGGTCAAAATTCTAAATATCAGAACAAAAAAGTCTTTTTTTATAACATCTGAAAAAGATTTGTGCAGTTATCCTGCATGGTCTGAGCAATGTGATAATGAATAGATAATTACTCGACAATTTTACGATTTTTTGGTAATTTTATAAGAACTAGAGAGCTTTTTAAAAGTTATTATAGATTAATTCTTAAATCTAAATATATATTGAAAATAATAGATTTTAATTTCAGGTAGGATGCATGAAAAAAATAAAAAATTATTTTAAAGGTGGGCCGAGAAACTTCTTTTTCTTAATGTTAATTTTGTTATTGGGCATAGCTGTTCTTACAAAATTAACTGATTTTACAAGACAGAGAAAAAGTATAGCATATTCAACATTTTTAAAGGCTGTTGAGCAAGATCAAATTAAATCAGTACACATTATTGGCCAAGAAATTCTTGGAGTTTTTAAAGATGGAACATTCTTTGAAACAGTAGTTGTTGATAATCCAAAAAATATTGAATTATTAAAGTCTCATAATGTTGATTTTTCTGTAGCTCCAGTATCAACACAATTTAATTTTTGGCACATATTATTGTTATTGGCATTTATTGGTGCGCCAATCGCTATTTGGTTAATTTTAAGACAAACAAGAGGGTCTAGTGGTGGCGGACATGGTAACATTTTTTCCATGACCAAGAGCAAAGCTAAAATGTTCTTGCCATCTCAAATTAAAGTTAATTTTAACTCTGTTGCAGGTGTGCAGGAAGCAAAAGAAGAATTAACCGATGTTGTCGATTTTTTAAAAAATCCTGAAAAGTATCGCCGTTTAGGGGCAAAGTTAACACGAGGGATTTTACTTGTAGGTGAACCAGGAAATGGTAAAACTTTACTTGCCAAAGCAGTTGCAGGCGAAGCAAATTGTCCATTTTTTAGCATAAGTGGTTCAGATTTTATAGAAGTGTTCGTTGGTGTGGGTGCTGCTAGAGTCAGAGATTTATTTGCTCAAGCAAGAAAACATGCGCCATGCATAATATTTATTGATGAAATTGATGCTGTTGGAAGACAACGTGGAAGTGGACTTGGTGGTGGGCATGATGAACGTGAACAAACTCTAAATCAATTATTAACTGAAATGGATGGATTTGAATCTGCCAATACAGCAGTTGTTGTAATGGCTGCAACAAACAGACCAGATGTTTTAGATAAAGCATTATTAAGACCAGGTCGTTTTGACAGAACCGTGCATGTTCCATATCCAGATTTAGCAGCGCGAGAAAGTATTTTGAAAGTCCATGCAAGAGATGTAAAAATTGCTGCAGATGTAGACTTTCATAAAATTGCTCGTGCTACCCCAGGTTTTACAGGTGCAGATTTAATGAATTTGATTAATGAAGCTGCAATTATTGCGTCCAAAACTGATGCACTATTTGTAACTATGAAAGATATTGAAGAAGCAAGGGATAAAATTATGCTTGGAAAAGCGATTAAATCTCGTGTTCTTTCAGAGGACGAAAAACGCAAAGTTGCATTCCACGAAGCTGGGCATTCATTAGCAATCTTGCTGCAACCTGAAACTTCAGAACCATTACATAAGGTTACTATTGTGCCTCGTGGTGGAGCTCTTGGCATTACACACTGGCTTCCTGAAAAAGAAAGATTTTTGACTAATAAAGAACAAATGCTTGCAACTATTACAACATCAGTGGGTGGCAGAGCTGCTGAAGAAATTACATTTAATGTTCTTTCTACTGGAGCGCATGATGACTTTAAAAAAGCAACTGAACTTGCAAGAGAAATGGTTTGTAAATATGGTATGTCAGAAAAATTAGGGCATGTTGTGTACAAAACAGATCCTGATGCAAAATATTCTGAACACACATTGCGCTTGATCGAAGAAGAAATAAAAAATATTGTCGACGTATGTTATAAAAAAGCTCTTGAACTTTTAAAAACAAATAAAGATAAACTTGATCTTCTTGCAAATACTTTGATTGAAAAAGAAACTCTTTATGCAGGAGAAATTTATCAATTATTAGGGATTTCCCCAAGAGAAGAACATAGGCTCATATAAATCTTAACAGTTAATTTTTGAGGAAGGATAAATTTTATCCTTCCTCTTTTTTTTAAAAAAATGTTTTGACTTAATGAAATCGCTATGTTAGTTTTTTTGCGCAAAATTAACAACATGTTTTATGATAAGTGCAAAATCAGTGATAGCAATTTTATTTTTACTTTTAATTTTTTGTAATTCAACTTACTGTATAGAAATATTTTCGGTTCCAGTAGTAACATATGGAAAAGTTAAATTTGATAGTATTTTCGATACAAGGCAAATTCCTCATTTGATCAGTACTCAAGATGTTGTGTTGTTATATCCATCTCCTAAACTTTTGGATAATCGTAATAAAGATATCAATGCTCATGGCCGTTATAATATGGCGGCTATTGAATCAAGAATTGGATTTAAAGTCGAAGATTTTTGTATAAATGACGATACAAAGTTGTTGGCTATAGTTGAGATGGACTTTGTTGGTGCTCAAGGTTTTATAGCTGTCGGAGCTTTACTTTCTTTAATTAATCCATTTCCAAATACTTTAAGAATGCGTTATTGTTATTTTAAATTAGATTGGGAAGATGAATCATCTTTGTTAGTTGGTCATTACTCGCATCTTCTTTGCCCAGAAGAGTGCCAACCTGAAACAATTTCGATTAACACTGGTGCTCCTATAGAACTAGAATGTCGTGAAAGCCAAGTGCGTTACGCTAAAAGATTTGGAGATGTTGAATTTAGTTTTGCCTTACATGAACAGGTTGACTTTGTCAGCACTGGCCCAGGAGAAGCAAGCCCTCAATATTTGCGCAATGCAATTTTACCTGATATCGCAGCTAAATTAACATATAATTGGAACGAAAGTAGTTTGGGGGCTATATTAGATTTTAAAAGATTAATTCCTAGAACTGTAACATTTGCCAATGGTAATTTGTTTAATCACAAAGAATCAATAAATGGCATTATAGGAGAAGTTTATTTAGATTTTAAAAATGAAACTTCAGAACTAAAAGTTAAACTTATTTATGAAGATAATGCTTCCGAATTTGCTTCACTCGGCTCTTATGCAGTTAAAACTATAGATCCAGTTACAGATTTTAGAACCTATGCAAATATACCCGCAATTGCCTTTTGGGTAGAATATATTTATGACCTAAGTGAATGCTTTCAATTTGGTATATTTACTGGCGCTACAAAAAAATTAGGTGCTAATCAATCATTAGCTATCGATTCATTTACAGGAGAACCAATTATATTTGGTCTTAATCCAAGCCTTGAATATGTCTATAGGGTTTCTCCACGAATTAAGTACAGAAATGGACCATGTGAAGTTGGTTTAGAATTTGAAGTTACAGGTGCGGGCAGCGGCAAAAATAATGAATTTGGCACTATACCAAACCCAAGTCTGGTGAATAATTTTAGAGTTTTGACTGCAGTCACCTATTATTTTTAAAAGTTTCTATCTGAAACATTTTAATGCAATTTATAGGAATATATCAAAAATTAGCGATTATAATTGAAAAAAATTTGAATTTTTAGTAAAATAATAAGAAAATTCATTTAGAAATATCCTTATTAAAAGCGATTAAAGGGAAAAATGTCACGTATTTGTTTTGTATGCGATAAAAAACCAGCTGTGGCAAATATGGTCAGCCACGCAAAAAATAGAACCAAAAAATGGGTATACCCAAATGTGCACAAAGTTCGTTTTACTTTGGCAAATTCTGGTTCAAGCAAAGTGCATCATGAAAGTGTATGTGCAAAATGCTTAAAAGCTGGTAAGATTAAGAAAATTGTATAAATTTTAAAGGTTTGATTAAATGGCAAATATAAAGTCAGCAAAGAAAAAAGCTAAACAAGATATCGTTCGTACAGAACGTAATTTGGCAAGAGCTACTGCTATTAAAACTGCAATAAAAAAAGTTTTAGCTGCTGTTGCTCAAGCTGCAGATTTTGAGCAAACAAAAGTTTTGTTAAAAGATGTTGAAGCTAAATTGGCTCGTGCTAAAAGCAAAGGCTTATTGCATGCAAATACTGCCTCAAGAAAATTGAGCAGATTGTCCAAAAAAGTTGCACAAACTTTCAAGCAAGAAGCTGCATCTAAGTAAAAAACTTTTTTGTTAAAGTTAAAAAATTAAAAGAACTAGTCCATGAAACTAGTTCTTTTTTTTATTCTCGTCATAAATAAATTTATTATTTAAAAAGAACTATTGATGAGAATAACCCGGAAACCTTTGGCGAAAAGGTGTGATATACGATTGACAAAAAATGTGCAATCTGTATATTAAAATATATAACTGTTTGGAGGTTATTTTGAAACAATTCTTAAAATTTTTTTGTCTTAGTATGTTCATATTTTCTTCTATACAATCAGGCATGATGACTGCTATTCAATGGTTAATTGGCAATGGAAAACCTGCTCTTGATGCTATAGATGGTGCTTCAGATTTAATAAGTTATAAACTTTATAAAGAACCAGCGAGTGTAAATTTTCTTGTTCCTAAAGATCTAAGACATTTAATTCCAGGACCCGTTGAAGCACCAATAAAGGTTCAACAATATGTCAGAAATGAATTAAAATCAGTTCTAAAGGATATTGATCTTAAAATATATATAAATGAACGCTTAGAACCTTGGAATGCGAGTACGAATTGCTTTGAAATAATTCATTTAGGAATCGATCCAAAAACAAAAAAAACTTTATTAGAAGAATTACTTTCAAAAGATTCTTTGACTATTGATGAAGAAAACAAATTAAAAGTTATTAGGTTTGTTCTGAATCATGAAGCAAGTCATATTAAAAATAATGATGTTCTTTTTTTAACTCTAGCCAATATTATTATTCCAACAATTACATGGCAAGGATTTAAAAAATTGCAACTACTTATGAATCAATATTTGCCATCTATGTTAAATACATCTTTGAAAATTCCTAGCGCGATTGGATTGTGTATTATTAATATTTTATTGTTTCAAGCATATAAGCGTTACAGAGAACAAAAAGCCGATAATACAGTTATAAATGATCCTGAAATTTTAAAAGGTGGCATTGAATTGATGAAAGATCAGATCCAAGTGCGAGATAAACGAATTAACTTTATTAAGGATTTTGCTAAAGATGTTAAAATTTCTCCTAAAGTTGCAAATCTTATTGTAAATCTTATTCTTTTAAATTTACATGGTACTCATCCAACTTATGAATATCGTCAAGCAAAATTAGAAAAACGTTTAAAAGAAATTAAACAATCATTTTTTATAGTTATTTAAAAGCCACAATATTATATTGTGGCTTTTTTTACTCTCTATCCATTAACTGCATATACTGTGCAATGAATTTTTTAGCAACCTAAGTCGCCACTACGGAACACCAACATTTTCAATTATCATTAATGCCATCGCACTCCCCTTTATTTCGACATATTCTATCTGAATTGCCCTATTATATATTCCATATAAAACTATTGTTATTCTGATATGACATATATTACAATTAGAATAAGATATAAAAAAAATAATGAGGGATAATTGTGAAAAAAATAATTTTTGCCGTAATTATATTTTCTGTTATATCTACAAGCAATGTTAAATGTATGGGCAGCTTAACCGATGAAACTATTTCAAAAATATTAAACTTAGTAACCATTAATAAAAATATAAGTTTTCGCGATAACTTAGACAATATATTGGAAACAAGAGAGTTATTAATTTCAGGAATACGAAAGAAATATAAATCAGATATTATTAATAAAATTGAAATTAATATTGATAATAAATTATCAAAGCTATTGGCGGATAATTATGATAAGAAAACTTTAAATGAATATTTCATAAAGGCACCACACCTTTTTAGTGGAAAAGCTACCCCAGTTTTAATTATAGCAAAATTGCTTTTTAGAGCAGGAGCAGATCTTGAAGCAAGAGATGATCAAGGATTAACTTCTCTTCTCATGGCAAGCCAGTACGGAAATGTAGACATATTGAAATTCTTAATACAGGTTGGGGCAGATATTCAAGCAAAAGATCTAGATGGATATACAGCCCTTATGTTCGCAATTTTTGCGCCACCAAGTGATCGGGATGAAGCCATAAAATTATTAGTAGATAAGGGTGTTAATATTAATGCAAAAAATAAAGATGGAAATACTGCTCTCATGCTAGCCAGCGAAGGCTGTTTTATAAATATAGTTAAATTATTAATAACAAGTGGTGCTGATATTAACATTAAGAATAACAAAAACGATACTGCTCTTTCATTGGTAGAAGATTCAATCGCTAATTCTACTGAGCGTCGCGCATCTATTTGTAAAGAAATTCTTGATCTGCTTAAAGAAGAAAAAATAAAACAGCAACAAAAAACAATACGATAATTATTCTCTATCCATTAACTGCATATATTGAGCAATGAATTTTTTAGCAACAGAAGTTGCCACAAGTACAATCTAATTTGACTTTGTTTGATGTATTTGGTTGCATTTTGACTCAAAATGCAGTATTGTTGGCGGTGTTAGAAATTTAAAAATTGAAGGCATTATATCATGGCAACCGTTAAATTATCAAAAGACATCATATCTGAAGCAAAAATTATATCTAAGGCATTAAATCGATCACTCGCAGGACAAATAGAACATTGGGCAAAAATAGGGAGACTTGCTGAAGAAAATCCGGATCTTACATATGAATTCATCAAGAATATTCTAATAGCTCAGCAAGAGGCTCTTGCTGACAAGCTTGAGAAATATGAATTTGATGAGAATTAATAATGATAATTCTAAAAACTCCAACTTTTACTAAACAAATTAAAAAGCTGCATGTCAACCAAAAAAAAGATTTAGATCAAGCGATAATGGCAGTCGTTACTAACCCTAATATTGGCGATTTAAAAAAAGGGGATTTGAATGGAATTCAGGTATATAAATTCAACATGGTTAAGCAGCTAACATTATTGGCTTATGAGTTTCAAAAAAAAGAACAGCAATTGATTTTGCTTTCATTGGGATCTCATGAAAATTTTTATCGCGATTTAAAGAAGTAATCTCTAATGCCTTTAGTTTAATTCCAATCTCTAATCTATAAATTACTATTAGAATCAATTTTGCAAAAAAAACGCATTAAACTATTGATTTTTCATCACCAACACTGTTACAGTTATAAAAAAAGGCATATCTAAGGCGAGATATGTTAAATAGGAGAAAATAATGAATTTAAAGAAAATTTTAGTTATCAGTTTATTATCAATTGTACAAAGTGTAATTTCTACACAAGAAGATTTAAATAGGCTATACCTCCTTGTAGATCGAGTAGATGTTAAACAAATAAAACAAATTTTAGATCAAGGATTTGATGTTAACACGCAAGATCAAAAAAATCATCAAACATTATTACATTATGTTATTTTCAGGGCAGCGAGAATCGCCCATGGTGGGGTTTTTATACCAATAGTTGATCTTTTACTTAAAAAAGGAGCCAATCCAGATATAAAAAATATTGATGATTTATCTGCATATGATCTTGCAAGAGAAGTTGGGAATATAAATATTTTGACGTTGTTATGGAGACACCGACATGATAAAGAGCTAATTCAGCAAAAGACCCCAGAAATTTTTAAGGCAATAGAAAATTCTGATTATGATGCAATCAAAAAATTAGCACAAGAAGTTTCATTTATTTATGTTGCCGATGCAAATGGCAATAATCCTCTTCATAAAGCAGTTTCAACCGGCGATAAAAAAATGGTTGGATATATTTTATCAATACAACCTGAATTAGCTAGATTAAGAAACAACAGAGGGGAAACACCTGTTGACCTTGCAGCTAATAAACCGGCAATTCTGGCTGAATTTATAAAACTTGGTTATTTAAAGAAATAAAAGAGGTATAGGGTTATTCTCTATCCATTAACTGCATATATTGAGCAATGAATTTTTTAGCAACAGAAGTTGCCACTACAGAACCACCGACATTTTCAATTATCATAATCAACGTAAGTGGTTTGTGGTTTTTATATTTAAAGTAAGAAACAAACCAAGCATGTTCCAAAAACTGTTGTCCCCATCCTCTTTTAGATAAATCACTTGTTTGAGCAGTCCCTGTTTTGGCGTAAATTTTTATGTCTTTAAATTTATTTAACTTTTTTGCTGTTCCAATTTTTACTACTTCTCTCATAAACTTTTTTAAATAATTCCTAGTGCTCTGAGAAATTTCTAATGGTGCTAATGTTATTGGCTCATTTTTTAAAATTCTTGGCGTTACGCGGTAACCTTGACCAATAGATGATATCATGCATGCAATTTGAATTGGTGTAACGAGTAAATAGCTTTGTCCAATTATTCCAGAAAGTGTTTCTCCCGGCCACCATGGTTCACCTTTTGCAAGTCGTTTCCAAGATTTTGTTGGAATTAGACCTGTATTTTCAGGAAAAATTGTTCCGGTTTTTTCTCCAAGGCCGAACTTGTGAGCATAATGAGCTAAAGTATCTATGTTAACATTTTTAGCCATTTCAAAAAATGGAATATTACAAGATTGCGCGACAGCTTCTTTAAATGTTAAAATTCCATGTCCAAGGCGGTTAGAGCAGTGATATGGTCGCCCACAAAAATGTACTTTGCCAGAGCAGTACCAAGTTTTTTCTAAATTAAATAGTTTTTGTTCCAGGACTGAAGAAATTGCGATTAACTTAAAAATAGAAGCTGGTGGATAAGAGGCATTAAATGCTCTATTTAACAATGCTTTTTTTGCTTGTAATTCTGACCACTGATTTTGTTCAATTGATTGTAAAAAAATAGAAGGATCAAAAGTAGGACGTGAAATAAGCGCTTCTATGGCTCCAGTTTGTGGATCCATTAAAATAAGTGCTCCATCATGGTCTTCGGAAAAAACACTCTCGGCAATTATTTGAAAATCTAGATTAATTGTAGTTTCTATATCGAATCCTGCAAGAGGTTGTTTTACTTCCTTTTCTTCTAAATTTTTTCCCACAGAATTTATAGTTTTGACAAGTTGGCCAGGCTCACCTTTAAGTTGCTCCTCGCACATTTTTTCAAGACCCATTTTTCCTTCAAGCTCAAAATCCATGCAACCTAAATAACCTAAAATGTGGCTTGCAAGACACCCGTAAGGATAGTATCTGCGAAAATTTTTTGTAATTATTATATTTTCACAATCATTAAAAATTTCGACAATTTTTGCGAGCTCTTGTAAGTTGACATCATTTTTTATCAAATATCTCTTTCCATACTTTTCTGCTAATAAAAGAGCTTCTTTTTCAGCATCGTTAAGATTGAGAATTTGTGACAATTTTTCAATTCTATTTAAATTGTCTGGTGTAATATTTTTTTTTCCTGAGCCTTGCCAACTTACACAATTAATAGGACGGTTTGTAGCCAACAGTCTTTGGTTGCAATCGACAATATTTCCTCTGGGTGATGAAATTTTTTCATAGCGCAAAAAATTTTTTTGTGCCAATGAAAACATATGCACAGTTCTATAAACTTGCAAATGAAATAGCCGAAATGAAATCGCAAAAAAAAGTAATAATATGGCTACAATGAATATTTTTAAACGAGAACTAATATGTTTTGATGGAATTTCCATTTCATATTGTTTCTTGAGGTTTTAAATCATATTGCTTTGTGATTGCCAAAGTTTTTAAGCCAAGTAATTCTTCTACTCTTTTAATATCCATTCCTTGCGACAACATATTAATTGCAAAAGAATGTCTTAAAATATGAGGAGTAATCATTTTGCCTTGTTCCAAAAATTTCTCAAACATTTCACAAATGCGCTGAATTGATCTGGTCGTCAACTTCTGGCATCTATTATTTAAAAATAAATATCCTTCATCAATTCCATCTTGATCTTTTATGCGTTCATTTTTTATATATTCTCGTAATTGAAATGATGCTCTTATTCCAAATTCAACAACTCTAGATTTTTTTCTTTTGCTTTGAATTAATATGGTTCTTGCGTTCCAATCTATATCTTGAATTTTAATTTCAACCACTTCTGAACAGCGAATGCCTGTTGAATATAATAATTCTAAAATTGCTCTATCTCGAGCTGGTCTATGAGTGAGAAGTTTTTCTGTAGGTAATTGTTCAACCAAAAATGTTATATCTTCGTCTTTTAAAAAATGAAGCGCCTTTTTTTCTATTGAAGGTCTTTCAAATTTTACATCAAATTCTATTCCATTTTTTTTCAAAAATTTAACTAAAGAACTTAAAGCAGATAATTTTCTTGCTACAGATCTTTTATCGATTTTTTTGCTTGATATTGAAACGTTATAAGCGACAACTGCTTCTTGAAATGTTAAATCTCTTTGCCTTCTTTCTTGAGCTGTATTCCAAAATTGTGAAAATTGTTCTAAATCAATTTTGTAAGCTCTGCATGTATTAAGTGCTAAATTTTTTTCTGTTTCTATGTAATTTAGAAATTGCCTTTTTTTCTCTTCGAATTCATTAATAATCATATCCATTGCCAAGGACTCCTGATTTGTTATGAGATATTATACTCCTTTAATCTTCTATTAACAGAAGATCGATTTACATTCAAGAGTGTAGCAATTTTGTTTTGATTTTTAAACTTATCCCACAACATAGACAGAATTTTTGGATCTTTTAATGCTTTTTTGCCTAATCTTACAGCATTTACTAATTCTGGATTAGTTACGTTATATGCAGGATCGAATTCAGTTTCATCATAAATTTTATTTTTTGTAGATTTTGCAATAAGCATTTGATGAACCATATTTTTAAATTCTTGCAAACTTACAGCGCGTTGAGAATTTAATTTATCTTTTTCTTTATCATTTAATTCATAGAAATTTTTATAACTTTCAGTTTTTATTGCCTGTTCGGTAAAACCATCTGCAAGCTGTGTAATTTCTTCTTTTGATAATGTAAGCAATGAAGGGAAACTCAAAGATGTTTTTGAAAGTTCATTAAAAAGTTTGGCAATAAATCTTCCTTCTTGTACCAAGACGGCAAGATTTTTAGATGTTGAACAAATTATTCTTACATTACCAAATATTTTATGTTCACTTTTTAATGGATGGTAATAACCATATGTAATAAATTCTGCAAGATGATGTTGAGTTTCTAAACTTAAAAAATTAATATTTTCAATATAAATTGTCCCGACATTATTTAATTTGGAAAGTAGACCTTCAGAACCTTCAATGTTTGAAAGTAATGGATTGATTCCAAATAATTTAAGTGAAACTTCATGATTTTTTTCAGGAGCATTAAGTTTTAAAACATGCAATGTTTGTCGTAAGCTAATGTGATGTAATAATTCTACTGTAGGTAATAAATCTTCAGTTGGCATAGAAAGTAAAGTTGCTTTTTTACTTAATGAAATTTTTAACAATTCTATTTTAAAATTTAAAAGTTGCTCGCTAGAACTTGGAATTAATGAATTAATTAATTTTCCGGTCTCCGTTGTTTCTAGATACAATAAATAATCCCATTGAGAAGGGTCTTTTAGAACATCAAATTGAGATTTCATAATGTCTGAAAGTTCAGGATAATAAACTAAAATTATTATTGAATTTGTATCTAAACTTGGAACACCTGAAAATATAATTCTTTGTCCTTCAGAGTTTTTCAAAAATATAGATTGAGAAGTTTTATATTCTTGAATTTGTTTCACTAATTTTTTCAGCGTCTGCGAAATGCTATGACCTTCTTGTGTGTTAGGATTAACATCAATCAATTCTTTGGCAGCTTGGTTTGCAAGAACAAACTTATTGCTTTTATAAAAAACAATTCCAATTTTTTTATCTTTATTATTTTTAAAAAATGATCTAATACTTTCTTTATATTGGTTAATTTCTTGATGTTTGCTATATAATTCTTCTTTTAATTCTTTTTCTTGTTGAATTAATCTTTCAAGGTCTCTATGTTTTAATAAATTTATTAAATTACTTAAATAACTGGCAAAGACTAGCATTTCATCACGTTCAACGCTATTAAATAATTTTTCTGGACGAGAATCTTTTTCAATTATTACATAAGCAGTAATGCTGGCTTTTTCAATGATAGGTAAGAAGATATCTGCATTAATTGAGTTTAAAAATTCTAAAATAACAGTTTGAGATATTTGTTCCTCATAAAAATTATTAAATTCAATTTCATCTCTGATTAATATTTTGTTCTGACGCAATAATGTCATAATAGATGAATTTTGCGAATCATTTAAAATAATGAAATTTTCTACAATCAATGATGTATTTAAAGTATCATTAAAATCTGTTTCTTCCTGCAGTTGGCCTGCCTGCCTTATATATAATCTTGTTCTGCTTGTAGGAATCGAAAATGCAGATTTAAAAAATGATTGAGTTATATGCGCAAGTTCTTTGATATTTGTAACCCGAGCAAGTTCTTCGATGACATCAGTAAAATCATTAATAAAATCGAATGTATGAGGTGTTTGGACGTGATCGTGCAAATTTAAAAATCTCAAACCAATAATTTTTTTAGTACAAAAGTAGATACCTAATGTCAGCAATATTGTTGATATACTTACAGCCGCATAGTTACTAATTGGGATATAAACTGACGTTAATGAAAAATGATGGGATGGAAAATATTGCAATAGATCCATTATTATATAAGGCATTAATAAGAAATATAAGAAAACTTTTAATTGATGTTTTAAAATTGTAGGAAATGAATCGGATCTAATTTTTCTAAAAGATTTGTATACAGCGAGTGAAAGAATAAAAATCAGATATAAATGTATACCTTGAATTACAGACATTTCTAATGGGGATCTTTCAGCATTAGAATTAATATCGAAAAATATAATACTTGTACCAAATAAATAAATTATTAATGATGTATTTATTATTAAAGTAATAAGATTTATACCTTTAATTTTTAAATCTTTTTCAGTCAAATTTTCTACAAACAAAGATAAGGATTGATATTGTACAATTGAGAAAATCCAAGCAATTCTTAATAAGAAAAGAAAAACTTTAAATTCAATTTGTGGAAAAAACATGGATCGTAATAATTGTACGATCCAGGCTATATTTGTGAATATTGCGCCAGCGAGAATTAATAACAATAGACGGATAAGTCTTGTTCTATTTGCAACTTTAAAGTTATAAAATAACAAGGCTCCAAAAAGATATGCTTTAATGCAAAAAGAACTAGTCTCTGCAAATAGCAAAAATTTTGGGTTGCCAAGGGTATAATTTATGAAGTTAATTATATTTTCAATCATAATTGATTGATATTTAAGTTTGAAGTCATTATAATTTTACTATTGATTTTAAAAATTTGTAGGAGCATATATGTATAATCATAAACTAAGAATACGAAACTTAGCAAATGCCCTGTTAGTTGGGATGGCTTTATTCGCATTTTCTAATACTTTTTCCATTGATATAACTGGCCAAGACGATTTTCCCCCAATGGGTATAAGATCAGATGATTTTCCTCCAATGGGTTGTCACGATGATGAATTCCCTCCGATGGGTTGATTGAGTTTAAATATCTTATGAATACTTCAAAAATAAAATTTCTGCAAAAAGTATTGATTTGTGTCTTAATAATCACATCTTCACATATTTTTGCTATAGATTATGCAAATTTAGGAAATCAGATACATAGCAATTCGCAATCTTATATTCCTAAATAAAATTACTGTATGCCATCGGTTAAGGATCGCAAAGATCTGGCCTTAAAAGTTTTAAAGGTTTTGAGACAAAAGACTAGTAAAATGGAGGCGCCGATGGCTGTTTTAGTCAACAAAAAATATGGTAAAGATCCATATCTTATATTAATTTCCTGTCTTTTATCTTTACGTGCCAGAGATATCGTCACTTGGCCAATTGTTCAAGATCTATTTAAAATAGCAAAAACTCCACAACAAATGCTTAAAATTCCTAAAAAAAAGCTAGAAGAACTTTTGTATCCAATAGGTTTTTATAAAAGAAAAGCCAAAATTTTACATGATGTAAGTAAAGAACTGATTGAAAAGTTTGATGCACAAGTACCTCCAAATAAAAAAGATTTGCTTTCTATTAAAGGAATAGGTCCAAAAACAGCAAATTTGGTACTAGCAGAGGCTTTTGACCAAGATGAACTTTGTGTCGATACACATGTCCAAAGGTTGGCGAATTTGTTTGGATTAGTTAAGACCAAAACCCCCGAACAAACTGAATCTGAATTAAAAAAACTTTTGCCACAAAAATATTGGCGCGAAGTAAATAGGTTATTTGTTACTTGGGGCCAAAATATACCCACAAGCAAAAGTTCACTTTTGTATCTGATGGCAAATAATCCTTAAGATTTGTTATATATTATTTTCCTAAAAATTGGTTATATTATTTGCCAAACGGTATCTATAAAAGGAGATAAAATATGGCTTTGGGATTACTTGTACAATCTTGGTATGAAAATTTACAGTTTTTTCAATTAAAAAATTTAAAGCTTTTTGGACTTATTACATTAAAAGCTTTTTTTGAAAGTTATAAAACTGTTTTTAAAAATCTATGGATATTAATCATTTGGATTGGAGCAGTTTATTCTGCTAAGCTTTGGGACGGGGTATTTTCTAAATATTTGAATTATTTTATTATTTATTTTTGGATCTTTTTTTTAGCTCTTTCATTACGATCTTCAATTAATATTAAAGATCATAATTATTTTTTTAAATATTTTTTGAGATTTGGTTTGCAATTTATTGTTTTGGCCATTCTTAATTATTATTTAGATTATCAATTTTTTTTGCTGGCTTTTTTTATAATCTGGTTAAATTTTATATTTGATGATTACATTAATTTAAAAAATATTTACCAATCTTTTTTGAGATCTATAAAGTTAATTCTTTTTAATTTTCCCTTGATACTTATAATATCGGCAATTTTAGGGTCGATCAAAATTTTAACATTTTACTCAATTTCAAAATTACCGATTTGGTTTATTTATAAACTTGATATAATTAATTATGTGATTACGTTGCCTGTTTTTTTGGCGATAATAATTAATTTTTATATAAAAAGAGTACATGAGCAATTTTTAATTTATTATAAATAATTTTATGATTACATTTTTAAGAACAATAACTGCATATTTTTTAGTTTTTATTGTATTGTTAATTTTTTTAATTCCACTAATAATTTGTGCACTTTTACCTGAAAAATATCGTTATGATAATCCAATCTATTATTATTCTTCATATATAATTTTCTGGTGCATTTTACATTTTTCTTTTTTGCCAATTCAAATTATTGGCAAAGAAAATTTAACGAAAAAACCTGCTATTTATGTTGGCAACCACCAGTCAGCATTAGATATTCCAGTGCTCGCATATTTAGCTGGTATTAAGCCTAACTTATGGATAGTTCTAGAATATTATGCAAGGCAACCAGTCATAGGTTTTTTTGTAAGACGAATGAATATATCTGTTGACCGGGAAGATTCTGCCAAAGCTGCAGGTACATTAATTAAAGTATTAAGATTTTTAAAAGATAAAAATAGAAATTTATTAATTTTTCCAGAAGCAGGGCGATTTACTGACGGAAATGTTCACAAATTTAGATCAGGTTTTGCTCTAATTGCGAAACAGTTAAATAGACCTGTTATTCCAGTTTATATGCCGAATAATGGAAAAATATATCCACCAGGAAGTTTTTATATTCACAATTATCCAATTAAAGCTATTGTGGGACCGCAATTTGTGATTGGAGAAAATGAAACAGATGAGGAATTTGCACAAAAAGTTCATGATTGGTTCATAATGACTAGTCAGCCAACAACTAGTGAGACAGAAAAATGATTTTAGGCATGCAATTTGCGTATCCTTTATTATTTATAATTCTTTGCATAATTGTTTTTCTTTGTGCAATTTATAAATGGTTTTGGTATGCAGGGCCTAAATATAGTTTTACTTTATTAAGTGAAGTTATAAAACTTAAAAACAATAATATTTCTGTTAAATCTTTTATTTATAAATCTGTTCCATTTATTATTCGTCTTTTGGCGATAACTTCATTAATTTTTGCATCTTCTAGGTTACAAAAGGTTGATCAAAAAACTGTGTTGCCTGTGCAAGGTATCGATATAATGCTGGTTTTAGATGTTTCTGGTAGTATGCAGGCATATGATGATCTTAAAGATTTAAGAACGAGAATTGATGTTGCTAAAACAGAAGCTGTTAAATTTGTTCAGAAAAGATTAAACGATCAGATTGGCCTTGTACTTTTTGCAAGAGAGGTTTTGGCAAGATGTCCTTTAACGCTAGATAAAAAAGTGTTGTCAGAAATTATTTCTGAGGTGCAACTTGGAATGATTGATTATACAAGTACTAGAATTTCGCTTGCTTTATTAACTGCATTAAATCGCCTTTCAATTTCAGAATCAAAAAGTAAAATAATAATACTATTAACTGATGGGCAACCAACACCTGATGATATTGATATTTCTCAATCTATAGATCTAGCAAAAAAATTGGGAGTAAAAATTTACACGATAGGAATTGGTTCAGATAACGGTGGATATGGAATAGATCCAAACTTTGGAGTTGCTGTAAACATTGGATGTTCATTAAATAAAGAATTGTTAGAAAAAATTGCAGAAGAAACGGGAGGAACTTTTTTTCAGGCTAGTGCACCTAAAGAAATGGCCCAAATTTATGATGCGATAGATAAACTTGAAAAAAATAGCTTTGAATCTCCTATTTATGCAAATTATTTTGAAATGTGTATGCCTTTTTTAATATTGGCACTTTTATGTTTAATCCTTGAATTACTTATTACGACATTTGTTTGGTTTATATTATGATTCAATTTTTATACTTAAAATTTTTATTTTTTCTTACCCCAATTTTTTTGGTTATTATAGCTATTTTATTTTTAAAATTTTTTAAACAAAAAAAATTTTCATATAAATTAACATTTTCAAATACACAAAAATCTTTGTTAAAAAATTTTTCCTTACCGATTAAATTTTTGAAAACAATTTTATTAATGTTATCTATTTTATTTTTAATGGTTGCAATTATTAGACCGAAATGGGGCTTAAAAGAAAGTAATGTGCAGCAAATGGGAAGAGACATTATTTTTGGTTTAGATATTTCAAGAAGTATGTTGGTACAGGATGTAAATCCAAATCGTTTAGAACTTGCAAAAAAGAAGATAAAAGATTTAATTAACAGTTTACCAACTGACCGTGTAGCATTAATGCTTTTTTCTCAACAAGCTGTAGTTTCATGTCCTTTGACTAATGATTTTATTTTGTTCGAAAAATTTTTAGATAAATTAGATTCAGGGATTTTAAGCTCAGGATCTACAGACATTTCTAATGCTATTTCTAAAGCGATAGATATTTTTGCAAATAATAAACAGAAAAAAAATAAAATTTTTATTATGTTTACTGATGGCGAAGATTTTTCTAGAAATTTGTCTGATGTTAAAAAAAGAGCATCTGAAGAAAATATTAAAATTATTACTGTAGGTGTTGGAACTCCAGAGGGAGGACCTATTCCTATTTTAGATCAAACAGGCAAGCAAATCAGTCATCAGCGCAATGAAAAAGGAGGGATCGTAATTTCCCAACTTAATGAAATTGTTTTGAACAGCATTGCCAAAGAAACTGGTTCAATATATTTGCGAGCAACTAAAGATGATTCAGATATACAAAAAGTTTATAGTTTTATAGAAAAATTTGAAAAAGAAAAATTTGAAGACAAACAATTTTCGTTATTGGAAGAACGATATTATTATTTTGCATTGTTGTCATTAATTTTATTATTAGTTGAGTGGATCATATGAGAATAAAATGTTTTGTAATATTATCTTTTTTTCAAATTTATTCTCAAAATGTAGATTATCAAAAAATATTAATTGATAATCCTGAAAATATTAATGCTTTATATAATTATTCCACATCTTTATATAAAAATAGGGATTATGAAAATGCAGGTAAATATTATCAACGGCTTTTAAATTTAAATAAATTAGATGCAGAAACTGAGCATCAGTCTCGATTTAATTATGCAAATAGCTTAATGAAATTGGAAAAATATCAAGATGCTTTAAAAGAATATGAAAAAATTTTGAGCAAAAATCCAAATGATCAAAAAGCAAAGCATAATAGCGACATAGCAAGAAAATTACTTGAGGAACAAAAACAAAAGGAAAAGGAACAGCAACAAAATAATGAAAATAAGGATGAAAACCAAAAAGATCAGGATCAGAAAGATAAAGAGCAAGAAAATCAAGATAAAGAAAAAAAAGATAACAAAGATAAAAACAAAAATAAAAAAAAACAAAAGAAAGAAGATAAGCAGGATAAAAGTTCAGAACAAAAAAGTGACAAACAAGATCTGAAGCAAAATCAGGAACAAGAAAAAAAAGAGCAAGAAACAGAGAATAAAAAACAAGAACAGAAAAGTAATAATCAAGAACAACAAAAACAAGAAAAACAGGGACAAAATTCCGAAAAACATGAACAGCAAAAAAAACAAGTTCAGAAAAATAATTTGGAACAACAAAAAAACAAAAAAGCGGAAAAACTAACAAAATATGAAGCAGAGTTATTAAAAGAACTAGAAAAGTTTGAAGAAAATACTCAAAAAATGTTTTTAAAACAACAAATTGAGAGCACAACGGATGAATATTGCGAAAAGAATTGGTAATTTTATATTTTTTTTAAATTTAATTTCTTTTTTTATTTTTTGTGCAGCAAAAAAGAAAGATGTTGAATGGCAAATTTTGTCGACTAATCAACAGCCGTTGACTGAAGTCCAAGAACTTGTTCCATTTGTACTTACTATAACTTTAAATGATTTTAAAAATTCTGTAGAACCCAAATTTGGTTTAAATGGATTAGGATTAAAAAGTTTAATCGTTTTAAAAAAATTTGATCCGGAATTATATATAACAACCATTAATAATTTTTCTACAAAAAAAGCAGTTTATAAATATATTGTTGTTGCACCAAAAATAGGACATATAAATTTAGGAAAAATTGTATTAAATGGTTCAAATTACACATCTGAAGACATTCAATTTGACGTTGTGCCCAAAAATTCAGCAGACCAAGAAATTATTTTTAATGTTTCTACTAATAAAACAACAGCTTATGTTGGAGAAAAATTAAAATTTAAAATTTATTTTGAATCTCCTGAAGATGTTACCTTACAACAAATTACTTTTGAAGATAAGAAATATTTGGTATTTAAAAATAATCATGAAAAAACTTTTAAAAGAAATATTAATGGGGTTGAAAAAAAAGTTTTAGAAATAGAAAGTGATTTATTTGTAGAAAAAAGCGGCCAGATAATGATACCTCCAAAGATTGCCAGAATTTCTCAAGACAAAAGGGGTAATAGCTTTTTTTTCCATTTAATTATGCCAAATTTGAGCTCTCAAGATTTATATTCAAATGTTATTATCTTAAATGTCCTCGATTTACCCGACGCAAATATAAATGGAATTGGTCAATTTAATTCTTACAAGATGATCTTGTCCCAGAATATTGTCAAAAGAGGCATGCCTGCTTCTCTAAAAATAATTTTGCAAGGTGATGGCAATATTGAATATGTAAAGTGGCCTACTCTAAATTTTCCACAAGAATTGAGAATTACTCAGTCAGAAGAAAAATTTGATATAAATTCTTCTACTAAAACTTTTGAATATATTTTACAAGGACTAAAAGAGGGAACTTATCATATTCCAGAACAAATATTTTCTTATTTTGACCCCGACACAAAAAAAATTAAAACTCTGTTAAGTAATTCTTTAGAAATAACAATCAAACCATCTGATATAAAATCTTTAGAGGCTGAAGATATTGATCAAAATAAAAAAAATACACCAGAAAATAATAATGAAATTAAAAAAATTGATTGGGAATATAAGCGAATTCCCACATGGATGTTTTGGCTTTTATTTTTGTTTCCTCTTATTTTAATTTTTATTAAGACTTTGATACTTTTTGGTCAAATATTTGCGCAAGATTTTTTTACTTTAATAAATAGAAAAATTGCTTTTTTGAAGGCAAAAAAGCAATTAAAAAAAGCAGTTCACAATAAACAATACGGCAAAATTTATGAGTTATTCATTAACTTGTTTTCTATTCGACTAAATAAAAATGAATCTGAAATAACAAATGATTTTATTTTTAATTTTTTGAAAACAAAAATAGCAGATGAAAAAACTCTGAATGAATGGCAAGATTTTTTTATTAAAATTTCAGCATTAAGATTTTCAAATGAATTGAGTTTTAATCCAAAAATAATTCAGGATAGTTTTTCTTGGTTAAAGAAATTAGAGCGTTTAATATGATTTTTTTTACTCCAATATATCTAGAAGTTACAATATTGTTTCTTGTATGGACATTATTTTTATTTGCTTTTTTATTTTTAAAAAGACAAAATATCAGGACCATATTTTTTATAAATATTGTACTTTTACTTTCATTAATAACGGCTTTTTGGGTTAGATCTATTAAAATTGGTTATATTTCAAATGAAAAAGCATTAATTTATATTGGTCCAGACGAAGGACATATAATAAAAGACGAAATTGCAAAGAATAGAGTGAGAATATTAGATGAAAAAAATAATTTTTATAAAATTTCATACGACAACGAAATAGGATGGATCAAAAAAAGTGACATTTCTTTTTGAGTAACAATATGATTAAACATATTCTTAAATATTCAAAATACTGTTTTGTTGCCTTATTTTTTGTGATGTTATGTATCACTTTCCTTTTAATTCGAGAATATAGCTTTTTTAAAAAGCAAGTGATGCAACTACATGAATTAAAGCAGGATTACACAACATATGTGAGTACATTAAAAAAATTAATAGCGCAATCAGATCAATTGAAGTTCTCGCCTGAAACAAATCAGGGCGAAGAAAAAAAAAAAGAATTAATGACTGAAGAAAATCAAGATTCTTTTATAGTATTGAACCGAGATTTTGATCATCTAAAATCTTCTGGTATAGCTTTTGCAAAAAAGCATAATCTCGAAGACGCTGTTGAAAAAATGTATGAAGCTGATGAATGGGTGGCTTTTTCTGAAATTTTAAAACAAAAAAGAAGATCAAAAAAAGTTTCTCGTTCCAGAATTTATTCAAGAAATGTTCCTAGAATATCCGCACTTCATGATGATACAGAATTTAAAATTCAAAAATTATCTAGACGCGCAAGACGTGAACCAATATTCCATTGGCCTATTGAAAAAAGAAGTTTTTGGTTAAGTTCATTTTTTGGTCCAAGAAAAAAATCAGATGGCTCGTGGGGATTTCATACTGGTGTTGATATGGCAGCATCTAAAGGAACATTTGTAAAATCTGCAGGGTCAGGAATTGTAACTCAAGCTGGTTATGAGTCAGGTTATGGAAATACTGTTGTTGTTACTCACGATAGAAAATTTAAAACAAGGTATGCGCATCTGGATAAAATTTTGGTCAAAACGGGTGCAAAAGTTGATCAAAATGTTATTATTGGAAAAGTAGGTGACACTGGATTTGTCAGAAAAAAAGGTAGAGATGCTTCTCATTTACATTTTGAAGTTTATGTTTTTGGAAAACAAATTAATCCATTTTATTTTATGATATAATGGTTCGTCCCTCGATATGACTTCGTCTACTCGGGATGATATTTGTTAAATAATTTTAATCACCCTGAGTGCCAGTCATTTTTTAAAATGACTGTGTAGCGAAGGGTTAAGAGGTAAAAATGGTAACTAAAATTCGTCAATTTTTTGATAAAAAAAATAAATCTAGATTTAGGTCCGAACTTGAAGGTTTAATTGTTGTAATTTTTGCAGCTTTTATAATTCGAACAGTTATTTTTGGGTTGTATCAAGTTCCTACTGGTTCAATGGAAACAACACTTTTAGTTGGCGAAGGTTTTGTTGCAGATAAATTAACATATTGGTTCAGAGCTCCAAAAAGAAATGAAATTATTGCTTTTAATGATCCGAAATATCAATATTCCGAAAATAAATTTACGAATTTGTGGGAAAGATATGTCTGGGGACCATCTAATTGGACAAAACGAGTTATAGGAATTCCAGGAGACCATGTAAAGGGTGTAATAGAAAATGGAAAACCTGTTATTTATGTAAATAATCAAAAAATTGATGAACCATATCTTAATAAATATCCGTTGATAACTTTACGTAAGTCGTTGCCTACGATGGAGGATATTTTAACTGGAAGATATTATATTGATCAAAGATCTTATGATCCAAATGTTTCATACCACGATCAACCATTTTATAGAATTGACGAAAAATTATTGGTTAAAACCGGTGATTGTCAATTAATGTTATTGCATCCTGGCACGCCTTTAGATATTGATAAATTTGATGTATATCTTGGTCCTGACCAATATTGGGTGATGGGAGATAACAGATTAGGAAGTTTAGATTCTCGTGCATGGGGGCCGCTAAAAGGACATCAAATTCATGGCAAAATTATTTTTAGACTTTTTTCTGTTGATAGCCCTGGTTCGATAATTTTAGATTTTATTAAACATCCAATTGATTTTTGGACAAGAATCCGCTGGTCAAGATGGTTGCAATTTGTTTCATAAAAAAAGGAAAATATGATTACGGAAAATATAAATTTTGAACAAGATGTAATGTCAGAAATTGTAACACCAGGAATTTATCAACATTATAAAGGAAATAATTATAAAGTTATTTGTGTTGCAAAATTAGAAGAAAATCCTTATCAGGAATATGTTGTGTATCAGCAATTGTATGAATCCAAAATTCGTGGTTCTGAAAAACTACTACCAGCGGGAACTTGTTGGATGAGATCAAAGAAAGTTTTTACAGAAATGGTTTTGAATTCTGAAGGCCAAATGGTACCAAGATTTAAAAAAATTAATTAAAAACTTGCTACAGGCTAAATTTCTGGTAAATTTATGCCTGTCTTATTTAGAAAAAAATACAAGGTTATTTTATGATAAAAAGCTTTAAAACCAGTGGATTATTTTCAATTTTAGTGCTATTATTAGCTGGGTGTGGAACTGAAAAGAAATCCGACACAATTGACATCAAAGGACAGGCTGAGATATCTCAAGGTGTAAAAGTTATAAATGTTCTTGATAAAGCATTATATGATGATGTTCATATTAAGGGATCTATACATATTCCTTTTGGTCAAGTAGCTGATAAAGCTAAATCTGAAAATTGGAATAAAAATATGCCGATAGTTATTTATTGTTCCAATTATGCTTGCACTGCTAGTGCTTCAGAAGCTAAAAAATTAAAGGAACTTGGCTTTAATAATGTCTCAGTTTATGAAGGCGGAATGGCTGAATGGTATCAGTTGAGCAAAAAAGATTCTAGCTATATGGTAGAAGGTCCTGCTAAGCAAAAATATTTAAAGGCGCCAAATGAAAAATTTGAGCAGGAATTACCAGCCGGTATTAGAGCTATAACTGCACAAGAATTAAAAGATTTGCTTGGGTTAACTGCTGAGCAAACAGAAGAATCTGCGCCAGTTGAAGAAATGGCTGTTAAAGCAGAAATGAAATAATTGATTTGCTCTTTTCCGGCGGCATAGCCAAGTGGTAAGGCATGGGTCTGCAAAACCCTGATCCCCGGTTCGAATCCGGGTGCCGCCTCCAAAAAAAAGAGAGCGAGAAAAGATTGCCGAGGTGGCGAAATTGGTAGACGCAAAGGACTTAAAATCCTTCGAGGGTTTCCTCATGCCGGTTCGAGTCCGGCCCTCGGCACCAGTCATTCGTCATTTTGAAAAAATGAGCGAATGCCTGGCAGGCCAGTCTCTTTAATTGATCATAAAATTAAATAATCTTATTTTGAAATCACTTAAATAAAAAAAATTACAAAAAATTAATCATCTATAAAAAATAGACTTAATAAAAAAAGCTTGACATTTTTTTTTGATTAAATAATGTTTGCTTTAAGTGCTAGTTTTTGTTCGTAAAAGGTGATTCAACCAAAATCATTATAGTTAAGGAATTATATGAATAAAGCTAAATTAATCGAACAAATGTCCAAGATGTCAAAATTGCCAAAAGCTCAAGCTAAGAAAGCATTAGAATCTTTCATTAAAAGCGTTGGCGCATCATTGAAAACTGGTAAGTCAGTTGTGTTAACAGGATTTGGTACTTTTACTTGCATTAAAAGAAAAGCAAGAAGAGGCGTAAATCCTGCAACAGGACAAAAAATGCAAATACCTGCAAAAAAAGTTGCAAAATTTAAACCAGGTAAAGCATTACGCGAGCTTGTAGCTTCATAAGTTTGAATAAAACAAAAAGAACGCCTAACTGTAGAAAGTTAGGCGTTCTTTTTTGTATAAATTTTTTAAAGAAAGGATTTTGATATGAATACATCACTAGGGTTTTTTGGTCGCTTAAAGCACACTCTAAAAGAAACATTTACAGAATATTCAAGAGATTTTTCTGCAGAAAAAGCATTATTATATGCTGCATATTGTTTTGTTGCATTCATTGCTGGTTTTATTTTTAAAAATTACGGAAAATATATTTTTTTATTAGTTTTAAGTGTCGCAGCTGCATTTTGGGCAACACATTATTTTAATTTAATAACAATTAAATATGATTATGCTAGACAAATTTTTGGAATGGAACATGTGCAGTCAATTCAAGATTTATTTTATTTAATTATTGAGCAAATTAAATCAAACTTAATTTTGAGTATAATGTGCGTTATTAGTTTTGTCATAGGATGGAAAGTTGGATGAAACAATCGACTGTTAAATTATTAGATGATTTACTGATTGATGCCATAAGACTTCGTTCCTCAGACATTCATCTTCAATTTGAAAATGAAAATTTAAATATTAGATTTCGAATCGATGGTGTGCTGTATGATAAAAAGAAAATTGAAAAAGAAACTGCAAATCAATTACTTTCACGAATAAAAGTTGTTTCAAATTTAGATTTGGCTGAAAAAAGGCTACCTCAAGATGGTAAATTTTGGTTCAAAAATGCTGACTTACGTGTTTCAAGTTTTCCCACATTATATGGTGAAAAAATTGTAATAAGAATTCTTGATCGTGCGGATAAAAATTTTTCTCTGAATATTTTAGGTTTTAATGAACGTGCAAAAAAAGAATTTGAAAGATTAATTTCTTCTTCCACAGGTTTTATAATTGTAACTGGCCCTACAGGTTCTGGAAAAACAACAACCTTATATTCCGTGTTATCAAGTCTTGATAAAAATGAAAAAAATATTGTGACACTTGAAGACCCGATCGAATATTCAATAGACAAAATAACACAAAGCCAAATTAATAATGAAATTGGTTTTACATTTGCAAGTGGAATTCGTTCGATTTTAAGACAAGATCCTGATATTCTAATGGTTGGAGAAATTCGAGATAGAGAAACTGCTGATGTTGCTATACGTGCATCATTGACAGGACATTTAGTTTTTAGCACCATGCATACAAATGATAGCGTCAGTGCGATAACAAGATTAATTGAAATGCAAATCGAACCTTTTTTAATTTCAGCTGCATTGAGCGGAGTATTGTCCCAAAGACTTGTCAGAAAATTATGTTCTCAATGTTGTTTTGAAACAAAATTAACTGTTGATGAAAATGAAATTTTAAGAAAAATGAATCTTGAAATTACAAAATGTTATGATGCGAAAGGTTGCGCAAGCTGTAATTATATTGGTTATAAAGGACGAGTTGGAATTTTTGAACTTTTAATTTTAGATTCCAAATTAAAATCTTTTATATCAAATAATTATGATTATAATCAAATTTTGCAACATGCAATAAAAAATGGCTTCAAATTATTAGTCGATGATGCAATAGAAAAAGTTAATGCGGGAATTACCAGCATAAAAGAAATTTTAAAAACATTAATGTAGATTCATGAAATATATAAAATTATTTAAAGACACTGGAATCAATGATATTGCAATTGTTGGTGGGAAAAATGCTTCAATTGGTGAAATGATTCAGCATTTATCATCTTTGGGAATTAGGATTCCACAAGGTTTTGCGATCACAAGTGAAAGTTATTGGCATCACCTTAAAAGTAATCATTTAATTTCTCGATTAAAACAAATTGCACAGCAGTTGGAATTTCCAATTGATGTAAGCGTTTTACAACAAGTTGGCCAAGAAATTAGAAAATTAATTTATGATGCCCCACTTCCACAAGATCTTGAAAAAGAAATCGTTCAAGCTTATGAAGAACTTTGTAAAATTTATAAACCGAACTGCGATGTTGCGGTAAGATCATCTGCAACTGCTGAAGATTTACCTTCAGCTTCATTTGCTGGCCAACAAGAAACTTATTTAAATGTAAAAGGTGCAGATTATCTACTTGATAGTGTAAAAAAATGCATGGCATCTTTATTTACAGACCGAGCAATTGTTTATCGTATAAACAATAAAATTGATCACTTTCAAGTCGGTATTTCTGTTGGTATTCAAAAAATGGTTCGTTCTGATCTTGCATGTGCAGGTGTTGCATTTACTTTAGATACTGACACTGGTTTTAAAGACATTGTTGAAATAACTTCTTCTTATGGATTGGGACAAGCATTGGTATCTGGTCTTGTAAATCCTGATGAATTCCATGTGCATAAAAAAACTTTAATGCAAGGATTTCGACCAATCATAAAAAAACAATTGGGCGATAAAGAAATTAAAATTATTTATGATGAAAATAAATCTAAAACACCAATAAAAACAGTTGACCTTGATTTAAAAGATAGAAATAAATTTTCATTAACTGATGATGAAATTTTAGAGCTGTCAAAATATTGCTGCATAATTGAAGATTATTATTCCAAATTAAATAATAAATGGATGCCTATGGATATTGAATGGGCAAAGGATGGTCAGGATGGAAAAATTTATATTGTCCAAGCTCGACCAGAGACTGTACATTCATTACAAAATCGTGCAGAAACACTAACTCGTTATTATTTACAGTCTCCTAATAATGTTAAAATATTATTACAGGGATTAAGCGTTGGCCAAAAAATTGCTAATGGTGCAGTAAAAATTTTAAAAAGTTTAAAAGATTCAAAAAATTTTGAAGAGGGTGACATTTTAGTCACTTCTATGACCGACCCTGATTGGGTTCCAATCATGAAAAAGGCTGCCGCAATTATAACTGATAAAGGTGGTAGAACTTGTCATGCCGCAATTGTGAGCAGAGAGTTAGGAATTCCTGCGATTATTGGAACAAAGGATGCAACTAAAATATTACATGATGGGCAAAATGTTACAGTTGATTGTAGTCAAGGATATATAGGATATATATATGACGGCGTTTATACATTTGAAAAACATGAAATTGTACTGAAAAATTTAAAAAAACCGCCTGTTCAATTAATGTTAAATATTGCCGACCCAAATAGAGCTTATGAACTTTCTTTTTTACCTGTCGATGGTGTTGGACTTGCAAGAATGGAATTTACGATTAATTCTATAATAAAAATTCATCCTATGGCGATTGTTCATCCTGAAAGAATAAAAAATGATCATATAAAAAATGAAATTGAACAATTATCTTTAGGTTATCAAAATCCAAAAGATTTTTTTGTCGATAGATTAGCTCAAGCATTGGGTACAATTGCTGGAGCATTTTATCCTCGTCCTGTCATTATTAGATTTTCAGATTTTAAAAGTAATGAATATGCAAATTTAATTGGCGGCCAACTTTTTGAACCAAAAGAAGAAAATCCAATGATAGGTTTTCGCGGAGCAATTAGATATTGCAGTGAAAATTATGCTGATGGTTTTGCACTAGAGTGTGCAGCATTAAAAAAAGTTTATAAAGAAATGGGTTTTACCAATATTCAGTTGATGATTCCATTTGTTAGGAATTTGTACGACGCAAGATGTGCTCTTGACGCAGTTGAATCTAACGGTATCAATTATTCAAAAGACAAAATTAAAATGCTCATGATGTGTGAAATTCCATCTAACGTAATTTTAATCGATGAATTTAGTAAATTGTTTGACGGATTTTCGATAGGTTCAAATGACTTGACTCAATTAACATTGGGCGTTGATAGAGATTCAACTTTGTTAGCATCATTATTTGATGAAAGAGATTTAGCTGTAAAAAAATTAATTGAGATGGCAATAAAAGGCGCAAAAAAAGCTAAGAAACATATTGGAATTTGCGGGCAGGCGCCGTCAGATTTTCCAGACTTTGCTCATTTTTTAATTGAAAACAAAATTGATTCAATTTCATTAAATTCTGACAGTGTTTTACCGTTTTTATTGTCACTATCGAAAAAATAATATTATTTGTAAACAATTCATGCTTCGATACACCAAGCCCTTTAGGCTTGGCACTCAGCATGAGTGTTGAAGCGAAATCACTCAGCATGATTATTAGAAATCATCTCGAGTGACATTGCGAAGCAATTTTTTATCGAGAGATGGTGCACTCTTGTAAGTTAAGGCGACAATTCTAAATAGTTTGTATGCAAAATATTTTAGAAAAATAATTTTAGTGTGTTATAAAAATAGTCTCTGATGGTTCATGAAAATGTCTGCATTGAATGCATCTGTAGTCATCAGTTTTTGGATATTTGTTACAAGGACAACTGCATTTAACATAATGATAAGTTTTATAATCAAATCCATTTGATCTATCTAAATGATAACTTTTGTCCATGCAGCCAATTTTTGAATTTGCGAAATTAAAATAACAAATAATCAAAAATAAAATATTTAATTTCATCTTTTTCTTCCTTTAAAAAGCGAACTGCCTACTAGGATTTTTTTTAATTTCGAAATTTCATCAGACTGACTAACCGTAGAATTTGAAGTTTCATTTATGTTTTGTGATTTTCGCATAAAAAACGGCACATCATTTTCTGATAATCTGTCTATGCAAATTGGACATGCGAAAATTGAATTAATTATAAAAACAATCAATAATCTAAAGACTTTCATACTTCCCCCCGATTATCTTTAATTATTTATTTTGAATTTCTATTTATATTTTACACAATAATTAATTCTAATTGCAATAATTGGATGAATTTTGAATGTAATAGGGTTATTGGGGATAAAAATACTGTATATATCTACAAATTTTTAAACTATTGACTATTTGTCATTGGGTTTTGTAAAATAAAAATTAAAGTATGAAATATAATTAAATGAGAAGAATATGAAGAAAATATTGTTAAAATTATTTATTCTAATTATCACATACAACTTGTTTGCAAATAAGATTGCAAAAGAAGAAGAAGCTTTATATGCACAATTGCCTGCTGAGATAAGAGATTATGTTTATATTCGTCTTTCAGATTTGGAAATTGATCCTAGATTATCATTGGTAGAAAATTTCAAAACTTTATTTTCTGATGTTGAAAAAATAAATCAATATATTTTAGATGTTTTAAACTTAAAAACTTTGCCAAGTGATTTAAAATCCCTAATAGTAGGGTTAATTACATTAAATAAGTTAGATAAAGAGATGGTAGATAGTTTTGGAAGAAGTGCTCTAATGGTAGCAGTTGAAAGACGCCATAAAGATATTGCAAAATTGTTAATTGAGGCCGGATTCAATGTTAACTCATCAGATAAAAGTGGATTTACGCCTCTTTTTGAGGCAAGTACAAATGGTGATATAGAAATGGTTCGATTGTTGATTAATAAGAGTGCCGAGATTAATGCAAAAGCTGATAGTGGAGATACTGCACTCGATTCGGCAATTATAAATAATCATAAAAATGTAGTTGAAACGTTAATCAATTCTCGTGCTGATCTTAAACTTATTAATAAAAACTCAATTGAATTTGCAACAAAACAAGGATTTACAGACATATTAAAATTATTGAAGAGTCATGGAGTGATAATCTAAAATGAAAAAAATTTTGTTAAATTTAATAATCCTCATTATTTCGTCGAACTTATTTGCAATGGAGCCTGCCGAAACGGAAAAATCTTTGTATGCCCAATTGCCAGAGCAAATACGAGAATATGTTTATGTTCGTCTTTCAGATTTGGAGATCGATCCCAGATCGTCACCTGTAGAAAATTTCAAAACATTATCATCCCAAATTGAAAAAATATATAAAGATATTGGGGCGAGGAGCCCAATTATACAAAAACTGGCTAATAAAAAAATTTTAGATCTGTTTAAAGATTACTCTGAAGATGATTTTTTAAAATTAAATCAATTTGTATTCGAGACAATTGCAAAATTAGCTCTATATTTGAAGCCTAGCGAAAAAGATCTCAAAGATAGCTATTTTATCTTAAGAGAAATTCTTGTTCCTTTAAAAAAATTGGATCCTAATTTGAAAGATGATACTATTAAACGAAATTTATTAATTCATGCGGTCAATGCAAACTTACGTAATGTAGTTTCTTTTTTACTCAAAAATCAAATTTTTAATATTAATGAAGGAGATAGATTAGGCCATACTCCTCTTATACGTGCAACTATGGAGGGTTATAAAGATATAGTAAAATTATTAATTGATTATGCCACAAACTATACTTCGTGGAATATTAATGCAAAAGATATACAAGGAATGAATGCTCTTATGCATGCACAAGCACATAATCTTACAGATATAGCCGATATACTGATTAAAGCGGGAGCTAAATCAACGGAAGAAGATTTTAAAAAATTAAATCAATATGTTTTGGATTCTGTAGGACTAAAAGAATTACCAGCACATTTACCTTCTCTAATTTTTAGAATGGTTAGAATGCTAGACACTGAGCTTAGAGATGATCAAGGTAGAAATATGCTTATTAAAGCAAGTGAACAAGGTCACAAGAATATCGTATATTTCTTAATTCGCAAAGGGAATGATATTAATGCAAAAGATAGTTTCGGTGAGACTGCTCTGATGAAGGCAGTAAATAATAATTTTGTAGACATAGCAAAATTATTAATTGAAGCTGGAGCAGATGTCAATGCGGCAGATAAGATGGGATATACACCTCTTGAGAGAACAAAAAGAGGGACTGAAATGAAATATTTGTTAGAAAAAGCTGGCGCTAAATAAATTTAATAAACTTTTTCTTTAACTTGATTTTTACCTTGAAATAAAGATTGTTACAGGTTAATTTCTGCTAAATAAGCTCTAATATTTTCTTCATATTCAGTATTTTGCAAACCATAATCAATAACTGCCTTCAGCCAACCTAGTGGATTTCCGACATCGTGTCTTGTGCCTTGAATTTTATATGCAAAAACTTTTTCTCCATTTTTTAGCATGTGATCAATGCCGTCAGTCAGCTGTAATTCTGAAGATGTTGAAAATCTTGAAATTTCTTCTAATGAATCCATAATTTTTGATGACAAAATATATCTACCAATTATTGCTAAATTAGATGGCGCATCTTTTGGTTGTGGTTTTTCTACAAGTTTTGAAACTTGAAAAAGATTTGGTGTTATTTGTTTTTTTATTGCAACAACACCATAAGATGATATTTTTTCATTAGGTACTTCTTGTACTGCAATTACGCTTGCTTTTTCTTGTTTAGCTACGGAAATTAATTGAGCAAGAGCAGCTTTTTGGCCAAATATAAGATCATCTGGAAGTGCAACTGCAAAATATTCTTTTGATATCACATTTTTTGCTTGTAAAATTGCATGCCCTAGCCCTAATGGTTCAGCTTGGCGCAAGTATGCAAAGTTTGCTAATTTACTAATTCTTTCCAAATTTAATAAAGAATTTAATTTTTTCTTATCTTTTATAAAGTGATCCAAAATAAAATTATTTTCAAAATGATCAGCGATCGCACTTTTGAAATGGTTTGTTATAAAAAGAAAATCGGAGATTTCTGAATTTAAACCTTCTTCAATAATAAATTGAATTGCAGGTTTTTCCATGATAGGCAAAAGTTCTTTAGGAACAGCTTTTGTAAAAGGCAAAAATCTGGTACCTAAGCCCGCGGCTGGTATTATTACTTTATTTATATTCATTACTTTTTTCCTTTTATTTTCTATAAATCATCCCGAGTGTCCGTCATTTATAAAAAATGACGGATTTAGCGAGGGATTAAAACTGCGAAAGAAAATCTATTTTATTACTATGCAATAAACGTATATCATTAATTCCATATTTTAACATGACCAATCTTGTAAGCCCGAAGCCCATTGCAAAGCCACTATAAATTTTTGGATCTATCTTGCTAGAAATTAAAACATTTGGGTGAATTAAGCCCGCACCACAAAGTTCTATCCATCTTGTTTTTTTACACACAGAACATCCATCTGTACAAAATGGACATGTACAATCTATTTCAACTCCTGGTTCAACAAATGGGAAATATCCAGGTCTTATTCTTATTTCAAGGTCACCTTTTTCAAATAGCGCCTGTAAAAAAGTTTTTGCAGTAGCAAATAAGTTGGCAAGAGAAATATTTTTATCAATCAATAAGATTTCACATTGCATGAACATAAAATCATGAGATGCATCAGTAGCTTCGTGTCTATAAGTTCTTCCAGGAATTCCAACTGCTAACGGCAATTTTTTTTCTTGCATTGCATGTGCTTGAACAGAAGAAGTATGTGTTCGTAAAAGCATATGTGGAATATCAAGCCAAAAAGTGTCGTGCATATCTCGGGCTGGGTGATTTTTTGGAATATTTAAACTTTCAAAATTATAATAATCGGAATCAACTTCTGGTCCATCAATAATTTCAAAACCCATTGTGACTAAAATATTTTCGATGTGCTCAATTGTTTTTGTATATGGATGTAGTGAGCCGAAAATTTCAAAAGGTTTGTATGCAGTTACATCGAAGTTTGATTTTTTTTCTTCTTCGAGTTTAATTTTTTCCAATTTTAATTTTTCAAATTTTTCATTAAATGCATTTTGAGCTGCTTCTTTTAATTTATTTAATTTTGGTCCAAGCGTTCTTTTTTCTTCATCGCTTAAACCTTTTAGAATGCTCATTAAATTTGCAAGCTGTCCGCTTCGGCTTAAAAAAGTTAATCTTAATTGTTCAAGATCTTCTTCTGTTTGTGCAGATTTTAATGCATTATAAAAATTCGTTTCAAAATTTAAAATTTCTTGTTCTAATTTTGTCATAAATATTGTTTTTAAATAATTTTCTCATCTATTTTATTATCAAGACTAGCAAAGCATTTTTTGATTGGCAATTTATGTGGTGAATTGACATTTATAAGTCAAAGATAAACCCTTCGACATGTCCTACGAAGCCTTGGCGTAGTAGGAAGCTTTTCTACTACGCTCATTGAGCTACGAAGAACAGGTTAGCGAAGTAGGGTTGGCAATTTATGGGTGATTTATGAGGCGAAAGTTTTTATTTTCTTCAATAATTTTATCATTTATTTTTTTTAAAACATACAATAAGGATAATATGATACTAAAGAGTAACAGTTTTGGGGCGAATCAGGAAATTCCTGAAAAATATACATGCTCAGGTGCAAATATTTCTCCACATCTTGTTTGGGAAAATGCACCTAAGCATACAAAAAGTTTTGCATTAATTGTCGATGATCCAGATGCTCCTAAAAAAACATGGGTTCATTGGGTTGTTTACAATATTCCTGCAACACTAAAGGAGATAATTGAAGGTCATGAGATAGAAAAATTTGGCGCAAAACCAGGCATGAACGATTTTGGCACAATAAAATATGGTGGTCCATGCCCGCCTAAGGGTAACGGTTTCCATAGATATTTTTTCAAATTATATGCGCTTGATACAGATCTTAAAATGGCTGCAGATCCTACAAAAGAACAAGTTCTAGAAGCAATGAAAGGTCACGTATTGGCACAGGCCGAACTTATTGGTAGGTTTAAAAGAGATTAAAAACAACACTTTTTATTGACAAAAATCCAAAGCAAATTAATATATATGTATCTTTTTCTTGAATAAAATTAATGCGCCGCGGTAGCTCAGTGGTAGAGCAGAAGCCTGAAGAGCTTCGTGTCGGTGGTTCGATTCCATCTCGCGGCACCACTGTAACAATCGTAGTATCGATTGTTACAGCATAGTTGCCTGACTGGCAGGCCAATCTTCTTTTCCCACCTTTTCTCTTGAATTTTTAAAATCAAAAAAGTTATAAGTTTAAAGTGATTTTCTGAACGTTTTCGACTTGGCCAAATTGCAAAAAAATGTTATAATTATTTTGGCTAAAATTTTAAAGAAAGGTTTATTTAATGGAATCTGCAAATCAAAACGACAAGCTTTTAAAAGCTGGCGTAAAACCTATGTTAATTGAAGAGGAACTTAAAACTTCCTTTTTAGATTATGCTATGTCTGTTGTCGTAAGTCGTGCAATTCCAGATATTCGAGACGGATTAAAGCCAGTGCATAGACGTGTGCTATATAGCATGCATCAATCTGGTTTCCATTATAATAGACCTTATCACAAATCTGTGCGCGTAGTTGGTGACGTATTAGGTAAGTACCATCCACATGGTGACCAAGCAGTTTATAATACTGTAGTTGGTATGGTCCAAAATTTTTCCAAAAGATATCCATTATTAGACGGCCAGGGTAACTGGGGATCTGTCGATGGTGATAATGCAGCTGCTATGCGTTATACAGAAGTCAAAATGGCAAAAATTAGCCAAGAAATTTTAGCCGATCTCGATAAAGAAACAGTAAGATTTGTTCCAAACTTTGATGAATCTACGACTGAACCTACAGTTTTGCCAAGCAGATTGCCTAATTTACTTGTAAATGGAACATCTGGTATTGCAGTGGGTATGGCAACATCCATTCCTCCACATAATTTAAAAGAAGTTGTTGATGGATGTCTTGCCTTATTAAAAAATGAAAATATTACTGACGAAGAATTATTTCAAATAATTCCAGCTCCAGATTTTCCGACAGGTGGAATAATTTGCGGCAGAGCAGGGATTGTAAAAGCATATAAAACAGGTCGTGGAAATTTAATTTTAAGAGGTGTTGTAAATATTGAAGAAACATCAAAAGGCTCTTCAATAATTATTACTGAGCTTCCTTATCAAGTTAATAAAGCTGAACTTGCGATTAAAATTGCTGATCTTGTTAAAAATAAAGTTATCGAAGGTATCACCAATATTCGTGATGAGTCTGATCGTCAAGGTATGAGGCTTGTAATTGATGTAAAAAGAGGCGAAATGCCACAAGTTATTTTAAATCAACTTTATAAATTTACTGCATTACAATCATCAATTAATTTTTTAATGCTTGGACTTTTAGATAATCGTCCAATGATTTTTGATTTAAGAAGTTTAATTCAAGAATTTTTAAATCATAGACAAGATGTTGTTACAAAACGTACACGTTATGATTTAAATAAAGCGCAAGCAAGAGAGCATCTTTTAGATGGTTTTATAATTGCATTGCAAAACATTGATGACATTGTTGCATTAATTAAAGCTAGTAAATCTGCTGATGAAGCTATTGAAAAATTAGATAAAAAATATTCTTTGAGTGCCGAACAAAGTAAGGCAATTTTAGAAATGCGTTTGCAAAGATTAACTGGTCTTGAGCAAGAAAAAATTCATCAAGAAATGAAAGAAATCAAAGAATTAATTATAAAATTTAGAGCAATATTGGCGGAAAAAACTTTATTGCATGAAGAAATTATTAAAGAATTAGAATATCTGAAAGAAGAATATGGCGATTCTCGAAGAACAAAGATTGAAGGAGCGATTGATATTCTAAGTGAAGCAGATTTAATTCCAGATGAAGAAGTTGTAGTTACATTGACACATAAAGGATACATTAAACGAGTTCCATTAAATGTTTATGGAGTTCAACATCGTGGTGGAAAAGGCAAAATGGGAATGACCTCACTTGATGAATCTGATGATTATCTACAAGATATTTTTGCAGCAAAAAATCATGATGAATTATTATTCTTTACAAATCTTGGCAGAGTTTACAGTATGCAGGTATTCCAGGTACCTGAAGGTTCACGAATTGCAAAAGGAAGGGCGATTGTCAACCTGTTGCCATTAAATCCTGATGAAAAAGTTGTCAAATTATTATGTGGAAGAGAACTTGAAGGTAAATATCTCGTGATGTTAACTCGTCAAGGTACAATTAAGAGAACTGAAGCAAATGAATTTGCAAAAATTCGTGCAACAGGTATTCGTGCAATTACATTGCATGATGAAGATTCATTAGTATTCTGTGCATTAAGCACAGGTAACGATACAATTGTTATTGCAACAGCATTAGGATCAGGAATTAGATTTAAAGAAACTGAAGTTCGCTCAATGGGTAGACAAGCAGCGGGTGTTATTGGTATTCGTCTACATAAAGGTGACTATGTTGTTGGCATGGAAATTTTACAAGATGATAAAGACATTTTATTTGCAACAGAACATGGTTATGGAAAACGCGTAGGAATTACTGATTTTCGAGTTGCACATCGTGGCGGTTATGGAGTTAGAACAATTCCTACCAATGCCCGTAACGGTAAAGTAATTGGCCTTGCAGTTGTTGATGATAATTCGCACATCTTACTAATAGATTCTGTTGGCAAAATTATTAGATTATCTCCAAAAGAAGTACGAACAATGGGCAGACAAGCTCAAGGTGTTAGATTATTCAGACTTGAAGAAAATCAAATACTTGCGGCAATTGCTGTAATTGATGGTGCACAAGAAAATGGTAGCGAAGCAAAAGAAATCGTTATTAAATAATTTGTTATTAAATTAGTTGATTAAATGGATGGTTATACAAGAAATATTATTGCATCTTAATTTGATAGAAGATATTGGGCCTGCAACTATTTTAAAGATTTTAAATGCTTGTAAGAATCAAGAATTGCATTTGTTGTATAGAATGAATGCAAATGATTTAAAAGAGTATTTTAAGTGTTCAGACTTTATTGCAGGCAAAATTGTACAAGGGCTTTGTGATAAAAAAATTTTGGAACAAGAATTAGAATTAATAAAAAAAAATAATATTCAAGTTTCAACAATTTGCGATGAAACTTATCCTGAGCTATTAAGACACATCAATTATCCTCCAATTATTTTGTATATTAAAGGCCAATCATTAGAAGTTTTCAAAAAAAATATAGCAATTGTTGGAGCTAGAAAAGCCAATTTTTATGGCCAAAGAGTTGTAAATCAAATTGTTCCTGATCTTGTAAAAAATGATTTTACAATTGTAAGTGGCGGTGCAATTGGTTTGGACACAATGGCACATTCTGCAACATTGGCAGCGAATGGAAAAACTGTTGCTGTTCTTGGTTCTGGTCTACTTCAACCTTATCCAAGTTCTAATAAAAAATTATTTGAAAATATTGTTCAAGATGGCGGATCGATAGTTAGTTCATTTCCTTTGAATGCTGGAGCATTTCCCGAAAATTTTCCTGCGCGAAATAGAATTATTGCAGGGCTTAGTCATGGCTGTGTTGTGGTACAGGCAAATATAAAAAGTGGTGCGTTAATAACTGCAAAATTTGCATTGGACCAAGCTCGAGAAGTTTTTGCTGTGCCTGGGCATATTGACGATGAATTAAGTTCCGGATGTCATTGGCTTATTTCTCAAGGAGCTACATTGGTTTCAAGTACCCAAGATATTCTTTATGCGTTTGGGATTTTGCCACAAAAAGAAACCAAATTGCAGGATCAAAAAGCTGAACAAACTAGTATTATAGATGAAGATTCTTTAGAACATAAAATAATAAAGTTATGCAGGAAGGCTGTTTCATTTGATGAAATTTTAGATGTTGCACAAATTGATGTGAGTAACTTGCAAAATACACTTTTTCAAATGCAGATGGATGGCAAAATTGAGCAAAACTTTGCAGGTTTGTGGCAGGCAATATAATATCTGTTGACAAATAGAAATATTAATAATTCTAGCTTGCATATTTAAATAGATAAATTTTGCCCTTTTTTTGAATATGTTATATAATTATCAATAAAATATTGTTTATTAATTATTGATCAACAGGAATTATTAGTATGCCAGTACCTAAAAGAAAGACGTCCAAGCGTCGTAGAGATCAAAGATCGGCCAATAAGGGTATTAAACCTCAAATTTTTACTGCATGTTCTCATTGCCAAGAACCAATCAATCCACATACAGTATGTATGAATTGTGGCCATTATAAAGGCAAAAAAATTATGGTTACAAAAAAAGAAAGATCTGCAAAAAGAGGCCAAGAGCGCCAAGCAGTTGCTCAAAAACTTCAAGCAAAATATGCACAACAAGAGCAAAAACAAACTGCAGAAAACAAGTAATTTTTAATTAATTTTTAACAACGGATGAGCCATGAAGCTTGGTTAATCCGTTGTTTGTCTATAAAAACAAAAAAAATTTAATCGGGAAGTTGAATGATGAATTTGCAAGAATTGGTTCAAAATAAAGAAGTTAGAAATACTATAATTTTAGCGATCTTAGCATTAGCAATCGTTGGTGCGTGGTTTGGATATAAATTATACTCAAAAAGTTATGAAGAAGGTGCACACAATTTATTTGCGCAAGCAATGCAAGAATATAATCAGGCATTGCAAGGAGATAATTTGAGCACGTGGAAAGATGTTGAACATGCATTTGAAGTTGCGCACCAAAAATATTCAAAATCACATTTAGTGCCATATTTTCTTACATATGAATCTGATGCTGTTTTAAGACAAGGTGATGAAAAAAGAGCACTGCAATTAATGCAAGACGCTGTTAAAAATTTATCATCCAATTCGCCAATTTATTATTTATACAAAATTAAATTATCATTAATGCAGATGGATTCAAAAGATAAAGATATTGCGCATCAAGGAAAACTTACATTAGAAAATTTAGCACAGGAAAATGCGAATCCTTACAAAGATATGTCATTGTACTATTTAGGCAATAATGCATTTGTAAACGGTCAAATTAATGAAGCTAAAAATAGTTGGCAAAAAATGATGCAAATTGCGTCAAAAGATTCAGTCTGGGCAAATGCTGCACATTCAAAATTAGAATTTTTGAGTTAATTAATGAATAAAATCAGAGTCAGATTTGCTCCTTCTCCTACCGGACATTTGCATATTGGGGGCCTTCGAACAGCTCTTTTTAATTGGCTTTTTGCCAAGCACAATGATGGAAAATTTTTAATTCGTGTTGAAGATACAGATTTAGAGAGATCAAAACCTGAATATCTTGAATCAATTTTAAATTCACTTGGCTGGGCATCTCTGCATAGCGATGAACCTATTGTTATTCAATCCACAAGAATAGAAGAACATAAACGAGTAGCAAAAAAATTATTGGATGAGGGCAAAGCATATAGATGCATTTGTACTCAAGAAGAATTAACAAAAAGACTTGGAGCAAGTGCTGCACAAGAAGGATATGTAAAATACGATGGTCTTTGCAGGAATAAAAATTATCCTGAAAATGTCGACAAGCCATTTGTTGTTAGATTTAAATTACCTGAAAAATCTATAACAATTTCATTTGACGATTTAATTCGCGGTTCAGTTTCTTTCGATACAGATCAGTTTGATGATTTTATTATTTTGCGTTCTGATGGCATGCCAATGTATAACTTTGTAGTTATTGTTGATGATGCTTTTATGAAAATTTCTCATGTAATTCGTGGCGAAGAACATTTATCTAATACTCCAAAACAAATTTTATTATATCAAGCTTGCGGATATGAAATTCCTGAATTTGCTCACTTGCCTTTAATTTTAGGAAAAGATGGAAAAAAGTTAAGCAAGCGTGATGCTGCCGTTGCAGTTTTAGATTATAAAAATGAAGGATATTTAGCATCAGCATTATGTAATTATTTGGTACGGTTGGGCTGGGCTTATAAAGATCAAGAAATTTTTACAACTGATGAAATGATTAAAAACTTTTTACTTAAAGATGTAAGTAAAAAGGGTGCATTTTTTGATATTGCAAAGTTGCAGTGGCTAAATAGTGTTTATTTAAAAAAATTGAGCGCAAAAGAAATTATCGAGATTATTGAAAGAGATTTAGATAAAAATTTTATTCAATACTTTGCTAAATGGAATCTTGAACAAGTTCATGGTTTTGTAGATCTTTATAAACAAAGAGTTAAAACCTTAAAAGAATTGATACAAGAGCTAAAAGATATTTACAATATACAAATTTATGATGTTAAAAATTTAGAATTTAGTATCGATTTAAATTTGAAAAAAGTCTTGTTAGATTTTATTAAAGAATTAGAAAAAAAAGAAAAAATTGATTCTGAATTTGTTAAACAATTTTGTGGCAAAGAGAATATTGAGTTGTCATATCTAGCAAAGCCAATACGTTTTGCATTGACTGGAAAAATTCATGCGCCAGCTATTGCTGATCTTTATAATTTAATTGGAAAATCGGAAAGCATAAATCGAATAAATAACTTAATAAATAAAATTTAATTACTTAAAAATTAAAAATATTCATTTTCATGACTCGGAGGTTATATGAAAATAGGAATTTTTTTCCCAGACTATGGCAGCCAATTTGTTGGTATGGCCAAAGACCTTTACGATGATTCTCGTTTGATCCAAGAATATTTTGAAGAAGCTTCTAATTGCGTAAATATAAATTTTGTAAAATTATGTTTTGCATCTTCTGAATCTGAACTTTCAAAATTGCAAAATGCCTTTCTTTCATTATTTCTTGTCAGCGTTGCAACTGCAGCATTAATTAAAGAAACAGGTATAAAAATAGACAAAGTAGCTGGAATGGGAATAGGCGAATTTAGTGCTATTACAACTGCAAAAGGGTTAAGCTTTCCTGATGGATTATATATACTTTCTAAACTTACTGAATTTTTACAAAATAAATCGACTGATCAATTAGATAGTCAACTAAACATAGATATTATTGATGATTTTATTATTTATTTTGAGAAAATTGATTTTAAAAATCTTCAAGTGCCTTTAATTTCTTGTGTTGATGCAAAAGAAATTATTGATGCAAAAAATTTAAAAAAATATGTTGTAAAGAATTTAACCAAACCTCACTCAATGAAAAAGTTATTATCTAGATTTGATGATTGTGATATTATTATTGTTCCAACTCCTGGAATTGAGCTTTCAAAAGATATAATGAAAGCGCTTCCTGGAAAAAAAGTTATAACTATTGCACAACCAGCCGATCTTGTTATGCTCAAAACAACGTTGAGTTAAAGTTTTTAAGGAGTTTCAATGGCGATCGATAGAAATGAAACAAAAGACAAAGTGATTGATTTAATTTCAGAACAGTTGAATGTTGATAAAAAAAATATTAATGAAAATTCAACTTTAACTGATCTCGGGGCTGACTCATTAGATAGAGTTGAAATAGTAATGAAGCTAGAAGAAGAGTTTTCTATCGAAATTAATGATGATATGGCTCAAGAATTATCAACAGTCGGTCAAGCCATTGATTATGTTAATCAATTAAGAGCAAAGTAATTTTTTTAAAAATTGTCGTAAAAAAAAGAGCTCGGAGTTATCCGAGCTCTTTTTAGTGCTAGTTTTTCGTATATTGTGATATTAGAAGGTTAGACCGCCTTTAATAAAGACGCCCCATTTGCTAAGACCATTTCTATTTGATGATCTTGAAGCGAATTCACCTTCTGCGCCAATGCCAAGGAATGGATTATGATCGCCACAATCTGTCCAAGCATATCCAACATAACCAAATATTTTATTTGTAAGTTGTGCACAAGCAAGAGCTGATTTAACATCTAAGTCAGCAACTGTTACTAGAACAGGAGGGTTAGATTCTTGAGCTACAATAATACCGGAAGTGTTTGTTCCGCCTGTAACGTCAGTAAATGTTCCAGCTGTTAAACTGTTCCATGTTAAGCAAACTTGAGTATCAAATGTATCTGCTCTATTATTAACTTGTGTAGAGTTTGTTACTGCACAAATTGAAGCAACTGTACTTACTGTTGAATTTAAGCCAGATCGTGTTCCTGCGCCTGTAACTCTAGCACCAAGTGTAAATGGAGCTGTTGTTCCAGTGAATAAGAATTCTCTGCAGCAAACGCCTTCAAGACCCTTAAATCCAAAGTTTCTTGAATTTACTGTTGAACATGCAGCATTCTGTATGCAACCTTTTTCTTTTGATCTTCCATAAATGTTGTAACCAAGATCAACTTGCCATCCGCAGTTTCTGTAATAAAGTTTCAATGAAGCATCGCCTTGTACAGCAAAGCTTGTTTCAACTTGACGTGTTGCAAAGTTGATTGCGTTTACTAAACCTTTATATGTTGTTTTGTCTGCTTCGAATTCTTTCAATAACATATATCTGCTTAGAGGACCTTTTCCACAGAAATCTAATGAACGTGTGGAGCAAGTTTTGAATAAGTGAGTTATGTTACCTTCAAGCCAAACTGCAAGTGATTGATCGCAAGAATCTTCCCATAATACATAGTGAGTTGATACACCAACACCAAGTTCCCAGTGTTTGCCATTACCAACAATTGGTGAGAATACATATTTAGCATTAGGTCTGTTACCTGTTGGAGCAACTGCTTGGAGGTATAATCCAAAGTGTCCACATTCAGACTTCCAGAAATCCCAACCAAGTATTAAATCAATATCAGCAAGACGTGTTTTCTTTTGTCTGCAGAAATTGAATCTACCAAATTGCCATTTTTCTTGCATATCACAGAAAGTTGTTTGACCATCTAAAGCAACTTGTAAAGATGTAAGTGGATTACATGTTACTGAAGACATATAACATTCTGGGAATGGAGTTGTGCTTAAAGAAGTAACTGTTGTTGCAAAACATGTTGTGTTGCAAGAAGTTCCGCAATCATTAGATAATGAACATCCATTATCGCAAGAATTGTTATTGTTAAATAACTGCCAGCGAGTATGGGCAACTGGTAAGTGTGTTCTGAAGTATAGACCTTCAAGCCATTCATCTAATCCAAAATAGAAATTGAAATCTAAAATGAAGTTTTCAATTCTTGGACAGAAACTTAATGATGCAACTGAATCTGTAGCTAATCCAAAGTAATCTGCAATTAGATCACATGAAGTGCATGTTGGGGTGCATGTTGAATCGCAGTTATTTGAAACTGAGCAACCATTGCAACCAGTTGTACAGTTATTTGGATATGTTGTTCCGTTATTTCTTCCAGCAACTTGGGAACCCTTAAATGAAAGTGTGCTTGTTCCAAAAAGAGCTTCCGCAATTCTCTTATTTTTGAATGAACGTTCATATTCAAAAGTTAATGCGCCTGTAGCGTAGAATTCACAAACATCAAATTTGTGAATGTAGTCTTGCCAACCAACTAACTCACGTGCAGTGTTTGCACCAACAGAACGTGGAATAAATACTGAACGAATGCAGCAAGAAGTGTCATTCGTGCAGTCGTTTGTGCAATCGTTTGTGCAGTCGTTTGTACAACTTGCAGAAATTGCAGCGCTGCTTAAAAGTAAGCAGAACGCTAAAAATGATTTCAATAATTGTTTCATGTGAAAAACTCCTTATTCAGGCTATGCCTGTTCACATTCTAAATTTAATTGTCAACAATCGACAAAATGTACGTTTGTACTAAAAAAAGATATGATTTGCTTTGTCGTACACTCCTCCTTTCGTTTGTCGTTATATGGGTTAACGGTTTTGAGACTTTCTTACTACTAATTAAAGTTCAAATATAATCTAGTCGAAACAGTTTGAGATTGCAATATTTAATAATTAAAAAATTTTATATTTATTAAAGAGCAGCTCTGCAAGCTTATTTTTTGTAAAAAAAAATTTTATTTTTTTATTTTTTTTACCCCAAAACTAGTCTAAATCAAATCTTTAGAAAGTAACCCCTCCCTTAATCCAAATACCCCAAAAATCTGAGCCCTTATTATTGCTCGCTCTTCCATCTATTTCAATTTCAGCACCAATGCCAATATGAGGTAAATAATCGCTTTCAAACCATGTATAACTAATATTTCCAAAAATTTTATATGTCAAATTTTGACAAGATGCCCCTGAACAAGGATTAATATCACAAAATGAAAGTAAAAGTGGTGGATTAGAATCTTGCGCAATGATAGCGCTGGATACCAAATCTCCAGTTGTCGCAGCATTATCCCAAGCGACACAAATTGTGCCCGGTGTACTAGTAACACTTGATGGATTGTCGATTTGTCCTGGATTACAAATTGTAGAATTATTTTCGGTAGAATTTAAAGAGTTGTGTGTTCCTGTGGCTGCTCCTATTATTCCGGCATTTGTGTTAAATTCTTGGCAACAAATTCCTTGAGTGCCTTTTATCCCAAATTTTCTTTTATTTAAAATCGAATCTTTTTTTGAAAGACAAATGCTTTCTCTCGTATTTCCATAGATATTCAAACCAAATTCAAGCCCTAAATTATTATAATGATATAAAAGTTCTGCACTAATATCAGCCTTTAGCGCTATTTTTACTCTTGCAGGCATTGTTGTAACATCGATCGCATTTACTAGTCCTTTATATGTAACTCCGTCATCTTCAAATTCTTTTAAGATAAGATATCTGCTAAATGGACCTCTTGCAGTTAAATCAAATGAACGTAATTGAGTGTTTTCGAAAAGATGTGTGATGTTTCCTTCTGCATATATTCCTAAATTTTGTTCTGCACCACTTTCCCACAATCTCATTGCTGCAGAAAATCCAATGCCCAGTTCCCAATGTTTGCCATTGCCCAATACTGGTGAAAAAATAAATTTAGGATTTGGTTTATTTCCTGTTGGCACAACTGCTTGAGCATATATTCCTATATGACTAAATTCTGAATTGCATATGTTGTAACCTAATATTAAATCAATATCTGCAAAACCGAATTTTGAATGTGTTCCAAATGGGAATTTGCCAAATTGGCGAGCTGGCACATCTCCAAAACCGGAACCTTTGAGAGATTGTGCAATTGATGTAAAAGGCTGAACAACTGAATCAGAAAAATAACAGGCTGGAAGTTGTGGACTAAAAGTTAAACACAGATCTTCGCATGAACTTAATTTCCATCTTGTAGATGTCAATGGTGCATGAAATCTAAGATAGAGTCCTTCAATCCATTTATCCAAGCCCCAAAAAAATTCAAAATCTAAAATTATATTTTCAATTTCAGGGCATAATTTTATTGTTCCATTAAAAATTGGAGAAAGTCCAAAATTGTCTGCCAAAAAATTACAAAACGGAGCATCTAAATTGATTACTCGATCAGGAACTTGTGAGCCAACAAATGATAAAACTTCATCACCAAAATATTCTCTTGATAATCTAAAATCTTTAAAACTTTTTTGAAATTCAAAAACAAATGCTGTACTCAGATAATTACTACATACATTATAAAGATTGATTTTATCTTGCCATCCAACCATTTCTCTTGCAGTATTGGAGCCTTGAGATCTTGGCTGAAAATATGTTTTTGGTCCACATGGAATAGTGCATCCACTAAAACTGCTTGCCCCAAAACATCCTGCACAGTCTGAAAAATTATCTTCAAAATTACAAGGGCTGCATGCATTATTTGCTGTATAAATAATATGAGACTGTATTAAAGATAATATTATGAAAATAATTTTTAATTTTTTCACGACAGTCTCCTTTTTTAAACTGGCATTGCATAAATCTTGTGAAAAAAATGTAAGTTATGACAATCCTAAAAAATTGTTTTTAAAATTGCAATAAGTTATTTTAATATAAAATAAGCTAAAACATTTAACAGAGAAACTATGTCTTTAATTTTTTTTTATCTGATTTTAATTTTGCAAATTATTTTAGAATCTCTTCCAGTCAGTAGTTCTGGACATTTAAAAATTGTCGAATCTATATGGAATTTGTGGCACCCAGATTCTATAATTAAATTGAATAAATCGCTTGAATATGTATTACATGGGCCTACATTATTAATTTTAACAATTTTTTTATATAACAAAATTTTATACAAAATTAATTTTGATCAATTATATTATTTGATACTTTCAGTGATCATTGCAGATAGCGTTACAGTTTTAATTTATTTTTTTATTAATTATTTTGATTTCAGTTTTTTTAAATTATTTTATGGCTTTTTAATTACATTTCTATGTTTAATTTCTTTAAAATTTGCTCCACAGGGTACAAGAGAACATTTGAATTTTAAAGATGCGCTAATTTTAGGCTTGATCCAAGGTATTGCATTATTGCCTGGAATTTCTCGTTTGGCATCAACAATAGCTATTGCTTGTTGGCTAGGAATTGATATTAAAACTGGATTTTTATTTTCTCTTTCAATGCAATTGCCATTAGTAATTGCAGGATTTTCAAAAGGAATAATAGAATTTTTTATATTGCAAATGCATTCTTTGGCTTATTTTAATTTCAATATATTTTTTCTAATAATGTCAGTATCAACTTTTATTTCTTATTATTGCTTGGATTACGTTTATTTTTTAAGTCTTAACGGATATTTTTATAAATTTGCTTATTATATTGTATTGCCAATTATGATATCTCTTTTTTTGGGAGTCTGATTTTAAATTCTTGTTTTTAAATGATTGGGGCACTATTCTTATTAATATATAAGGCTATATAAGTTTAAAATATTGCAATGATAAACTTATTCGATCATTAGATTTAGTAAATAATCTTAATAAAATATGAAAGAATTCTATGAAAAAAAGCATATCAAAAAAACGGAATGCACCAAAATTTGAAGATGATTTTCAATGATTTGATATTTATAAATCTTGGGATGAAGAATTGTAAAAGTCATTAGTTGCAAATTTATTTAAGAAAGGATCCTATGAAAGCTATAGAATTTATTACAAAAAAGAAACAGGGAGGAATAATAGAAATTCCTAAAGAATATGCCAATCAAATATCAGGGGAATTTCGTGTTATTCTTATTTTAGATGTAAAACCTAAAAAAAAAGTTTCTCATAAAAGAGAATTTAAAGCATTAAAAGTAAAAACTAAAAAATTTAAATTCAATCGAGATGAAATATACGATGAATAAAATATTCTTAGATTCAAATATTTTAATTTATCTCTATTCAACAGATGAAATTGAAAAAAACAAAAAAATTAAAGAGTTATTAAAAAAGTATGATTATATTCTCATTAGCACACAGGTTTTATTTGAGTTTTGTCATGTAATGCACAGGAAATTAAAAGTAGATTATAGCGAAATAGAAAAAGCATTAAAAGAATTTTATGAAGCATTTGAAGTTATCTTAATCAATTATGAAATGTTGCTTTGTGCTTTGAGAATAGCGACAAAATATAAATATTCTTTTCCAGACAGTTTGATTATTGCTGCAACATTAGAATCTGATTGTAACATATTATTTTCTGAGGACATGCATAGTAACCATACAATTGAGGGAAGCTTAAAAATTATAAATCCATTTTTATAATAAAATTATCATAAAAAGTTTTGGGGGAAGTTATGTACTTTCATAAATTAATGAAAAAGATTCTTTTTCAACTCTTTTGTTTTTCTGTTTTGACTGTCATGTTTATTTCTTTGATCTCTTTCAATTCAAATGATCTATGTTTCTTTTTTGAATCATCTAGCCATTATGCAGCCAAAAACTGGTTAGGAAATTTTGGAGCCATAATTTCATCAACATTATTATATTTTTTTGGGTTCTCGGCTTTTTTATTTTGTATTTTTTTTGGTTATCTATTATTTGCACCAAATGACTCAAAATATTTAAAACAAAATTTTGATCGTTTGGTTGCTTTACTTATTTTACCATTTCTTTCAGCCGTACTTTTTTATTCTTATAATTTAGAATTTTTTTCGAAAGTTTTTGCAGGCGGTCTATTTGGATATTTATTTTATTTATTATTTTCAACTTTATTTGAAGATTGGCAAATAAAACTCCTTATGTACGTTTTAATTTTAGCTGATCTTATAATAATTTTAAGATTCGATTGGTTCTTTAAATTAAAAGTACTTTTTAAAAAATTTCAATTTTCTTTTTTCAAAAAATTTATTGCGAACATAAATCATTTATCAAGATCAGCTGTTTTTAAAGTGCAAAAAATATTTGGCAAAAAAATTGAAGTTTCTATGCCAAATTTAAATAGTGCTAATTTTGAAACAGAAAAAATAACTGAGCCTATTAATAGTGATAACAAAGATCTGCCAGACTATATTTTGCCAAACTCTTCATTTTTTGAATTGAAAAAATTAAATGAAACCGAATCTAAATTTAAGGAAGGCGAAGAAAAAGCAAAGTTATTAGAAGAAAAATTAACTTGCTTTGGTATTCATGGTTATATCAAATCTATCATTAAAGGACCTGTTGTTACTTTATATGAATATGAACCAAATATTGATACAAAAATTAGCAAAATAATTGCGCGAGAAAATGATTTAGCTCTGGCACTTCAAGCATTGAGTCTTCGCATTATTGCTCCAATTCCTGGAAAATCTGTTGTAGGATTTGAAGTATCAAATTCAATAAGAAAAGCAGTACATTTTAATGAAATTGTTCATTCACAATTGTTTGAAAATTTTCGAGGAACTTTACCATTAATATTAGGAAAATGCACGATAGGAAATGATGTCATAGTAGACCTTGCAAAAATGCCGCATCTTTTAGTTGCAGGTTCAACAGGGGCAGGAAAATCTGTTGCATTAAATGCTATGCTTATGAGTTTACTATGCAAATTAACCCCAGATGAATTAAAATTAATTTTGATTGATCCTAAAAGATTGGAATTTGCTGCATATGCCGACATTGCTCATCTACTTTTTCCAATAATTACAGATCCTAATTTAGCAATTTCTGCTTTAAGTTATGCAGTTGATCTTATGGAATATAGATACAGATTGATGGCAGAAAATAATGTTAGAAATATTGCAGAGTATCAGAAATTGGTAAATGATTCTGAACCAATGCCTTATATTGTAATTATTATCGATGAGTTATCTGATCTTATGATGCGTGCAGGCAAAGATGTCGAAAATTCAATCACAAGATTATCTCAAATGGCAAGAGCTGCTGGCATTCATCTTATTGTTGCAACTCAACGACCATCAGTTGATGTAATTACAGGTTTAATTAAAGTAAATTTTCCATGTAGAATCGCTTTTAAAGTTACCTCAAAAATAGATTCTAGAACAATTATTGATTGCAGTGGAGCTGATAAACTTTTAGGAAAAGGTGATATGTTATTTTTAGATTCTACAGGAGTTTTAAGACGGCTTCATGGTGCATTGGTTACAGATTCTGAAATTGAAAATGTTGTTGGATTTATAAAAAAACAACGACTGCCAAATTATGAAGAACTAGTTTGTATAAGATTGTCAGGCGATGAAATTGATGAAGCTGATGAAGTTTTGCTGGACCAAGCTGTACAATTTTTGCAAACGATAGATGAAGTTTCTATATCATTGTTGCAAAGAAAATTTAGAATAGGTTACAACAAATCGGCAAGGCTTATAGATATTTTAGAATCTAAAGGGCATATTGCACCAGGAGGTTCTGGCAAGAGAAGGAAAGTAATAAAATATGAAAATAGTTAAAAAAGTTTTTTATTAATTTTTAATTAATGATTTTTTTATTACGTTTTTTTATTTCTTTACTTACGTCTTTTAAATCTTCTGAGATCATTAATTTTACAAGATCTTTAAATGTAGTTTTTGCAGCCCAGCCTAACTTTTCTTTTGCTTTTGATGGGTCACCTATTAAAAGATCAACTTCTGTAGGTCTGAAATATTTTTTGTTTATAGCAACTACAACTTTACCTGTTTCTTTATCTATTCCTTTTTCATCTATACCGTTGCCTTGCCAAATAATTTCCATCCCAACTTCTTTAAATGCAAGTTCTACAAATTCTTTTACAGTATGAGTTTCGCCTGTTGCAATTACAAAATCTTCCGGTGTTTCTTGTTGTAAAATTAGCCACATTGCTTCTATAAAATCTTTTGCATAACCCCAATCTCTTTTTGAGTTGAGATTGCCCAAATATAAAATATCTTGTAAACCATGCTTTATTCTTGTAACAGCTCGTGTGATTTTTCTGGTAACAAAAGTTTCTCCACGTCTTGGAGATTCATGATTAAATAAAACTCCATTACATGCATATATTCCATAAGCCTCTCTATAATTTACTGTTGCCCAATATGCATAAACTTTTGCAGCACCATAAGGAGAACGAGGATAAAATGGTGTTTTTTCTGATTGTGGAATTTCTTGGACTTTTCCATACATTTCACTTGTAGATGCCTGATAAAATTTTGTTTTTTTACTGAGACCCAAAAGTCTGATTGCTTCCAAAATTCTTAACGTCCCATTTGCATCAACATTTGCTGTATATTCGGGTGTTTCAAAAGATACTTGTACGTGACTTTGTGCTGCCAAATTATAAATTTCATCAGGTTGAATTTCTTGGATTAGACGAATCAAATTAGTGGAATCCGTCATATCGCTATAGTGTAATTTGAATTTTGGATTACTCATTAAATGATCGATTCTATCAGTATTAAATGAAGAAGATCGTCTTTTTGATCCATGAACATAGTATCCTTTATCAAGAAGAAATTCTGCTAGGTAAGAACCATCTTGGCCAGTTGTTCCAAAAATAAGTGCTACTTTATCTTGTGAAAAAGTTTTTGTGAAAATGTTTAAAATGATTAAAATTTTAATTTTGTAATTCATAAACTAAATTCCCCTTAAAAATTAACCTGGAAAAATTTCTTTTCGCAAGGTTATAAAGCCTTTTATAAATAGTCAAGAATAACAAACTTTTAATAATTTCTTGACATATATCTAAAATAAAGACATTTTTTTGAAAATATATTGTCAATTAAATGTGTTTATTTTTTTAGAAAGTTTGCATTATGCAATTAAAAGATTTTTTTAAATCATCCTTGGAGCATGTAATTTTTGAAGGGATAGATTTAAATGAAAATCAAGATTACTCGATCGATTCAAGAACTATTGTTCCTGGCCAAATTTTTGTAGCCATCAAAGGCAACAATGTAGATGGACACGATTATATTAATGAAGTTTTGAAAAAAGGGGCCACAGGTTTTATCATCTCAAAAGATAAATCACAAATTTTAGATAAAATAGATAGCTCAATTAAATCAAAGCTTTTTATAGCAATAGTTGACGATCCACAGAACTCTCTTATTCAATTGGCTAAAAATTGGAGAAAAAAGTTTAATCTGCCAATAATTGGAATTACAGGCTCTATAGGAAAAACTTCTACAAAAGAATTGATCTGTAATATTTTTACTCAAGCAAATAAAAAATATTTGTCATCTTATGGCAACCAAAACACTGCAATTGGAATTTCACTTAACATTTTAAAATTGCGTAATTTTCATGAAGTTGCAATTTTTGAAATGGGTATAAGTAAGCGTGGCGAAATGGCCAAAATGACAGATATTGTAAAACCTACGATTGGCATAATAACATATGTTGGGCATAGTCATATGTCAGGTTTAGGCAATGTAGATGATATTGCTAATGAAAAAAAAGACATATTTAAATATTTTAAAGATGATAATATCGGTATCATAAATGGTGATCAACCAGTAATAGCATCAATTTCTTATAGGCATCCTACTATTAAATTTGGATCAAAAACTATTAATCAAATTCAAGCACGCAAAATAAAAATAAATCATGAAAGTATAGATTTTGATCTTAAATTATATAATAAAAAATATAATGTGAATTTAAAGACGAATCATACAGGAAGGGTTTATCAATCATTGGCAGCAATAAGTGTTGGTCATATTTTGTCTGTCGACACACCAACAATTTTAAAAGCAATTGAAATGCCAATTACAATTGATGGAAGATTTAATAAAAAATCTTTAAAAGATCAAAAAGGTTATATAATTGACGATTCTTATAATGCTAGTCCTGAAAGTATGAAAGCTGCAATCTTTGCTTTTGATAAACTTGAATCAAAAGGGAAAAAGATCGCAATTTTAGGAGATATGTTAGAATTGGGACATAACAGTGCTTTTTGGCATAGACAACTTGGTAGATTATTAAAAAAAGCGCCTACAATTAGCCATGTTATTTTTGTTGGAGAAATGGTAAAATTGTCTAGTAAAACTTTACCTGAAAACATAAAGGCAGAATATGTCGGTAATTGGTCTCAGGCTTTAGAATTATTAAAGCAAAAAATTGAGCCGGAAGTTCTTGTGTTAGTAAAAGGTTCTCGTTCAATACAATTAAATAAGATTGTTGAAAATATAAGTCAATGAATGAAATATATCATAAGTCCGTTCTTGTAAATGAAGTACTTGAGTATTTGAATCCTCAGCCAAATAAAATTTATGTTGATGTAACATTTGGTGGAGGTGGCCATACTCGTGCAATTTCACAATCTGAGCCAAAATGCAAGGTTATAGCAATTGATTGGGATAATGTTGCGATTGAAAAAAATGGACCGGAATTGCAAGAAGAATTTGGTGATCGAATTAAATTAATTTGGGGAAATTTTGCTCAAATTGTTTATCTTTTAAAAAAAGAAGGTATTTCTAAAGTTGATGGAATTTTGGCAGATTTTGGAACTTCACAATATCAAATCACTAAAAGACCAGGATTTTCTTTTTCAAGATCAACACCACTTGACATGAGAATGTCACCCGGACATCAAAAAGTTACAGCTCAAGATATTATAAATAAAGCGAGTGAAGCGGAATTAATTAAAATATTTAAAGATTATGGCGAAGAGCCATTTGCTCGTAGAATAGCTAAAGCAATATGCCTTGAAAGAAAGAAAAAAAGATTTGATGACACTCTGCAATTAGCAGAATTGGTAAAAAAAACTGTGCCTCAAATAAATAAAAAAATTCATCCTGCTACTAAAGTTTTTCAAGCTTTAAGAATTGCTGTAAATAAGGAATTGGAACAAATAAAAGCATTGCTTCATCATAGCATACAACTTTTAAATCCAGAAGGCAGAATTGTTTGCATATCGTTTCATTCTTTAGAAGATAGAATTGTAAAACAATTTTTTAAAGAACATGAGCAAGAGCTTAAAAATTTAACTCAAAAAGTTGTTACCGCGACTGAAGAAGAAATTAAAAAAAATCCTTCTTCCCGTTCTGCAAAATTGAGAGCGGCCGAAAAAATTTAACTCTGTTAATTTTAAAATATTCTCTGTAAATGTATTTTTGTTTCTTTGAAGAAATTGATGTTGACTTCCATCTTTAAACTTTTTAGACTAAGCCCGATTAATATTTTTTTTAAAAACTGAGAAGTTACATGCTTTCTTTACAAGGATCGCTACGATGAAAATCACTGAAGTAAAAGTTTTCCCGACAGAAAAAAATGACAAATTAAAAGCTTATGCTACAATAGTATTTGAAAATTGTTTTATTGTCAGGGATTTGAAAATAATAGAAGGTCAAAAGGGATTATTCGTTTCTATGCCTTCTCGTCGTAGAAAAGATGGTACTTTTAGAGATATAGTACATCCATTGAATTCTGATACTCGAAAATTGATTGAAGAATCAATAATAAAAGAGTATAATAATGTTAAGGATTTAGAAAGGGATTAAGCCAATTCCGTCGTCCAGCCATGGAACAAGTTTATGGCGGGCATGGCAAGGCTTCCGACTACGCTAAAGCTTCGACGGACAGGATGTCGAACGCGGCAGGTGTAACTCCTTTGATAACCTACAAAATATAACATCTGTTGGGGCGTAGCCAAGTGGTAAGGCACCAGTTTTTGGTACTGGCATTCGGAGGTTCGAATCCTTCCGCCCCAGCCATACTACGCTGAAGCTTCGTATGGCAGGCCATTTTCTTTAACGGAATGGACTGAGATAAAAAAAATAAATTTAAATAATAAAAATGCGTAGTATGCCCTTCGTAGCCTTGGCGAAGTAGGGCAAATAATAAATATTATTTCAAATATCTTATCTATGTATTACGTCTATCTTATTCGGTCCATAAACTATCCATCAAAAACTTATATTGGTTTTACAAATGATCTTGACCAACGTATGGTATTAAACATTTTTTTTACTTTAAACCTGATAAGTGATAAGTTGTATTGATTTGATACATATTTTATTGCTTTAAAGTACATTATTTTGCTACGCTTATCTTATGAAAATATAATTAAATTGAAAGGAATTTTATGAAGAATATCAAATTATTATTATCTTTACTGGTATTATCAGTAGGTAATATTGTAACAATGCAACAGCCTTTTTTAGGAAGTTCTCTTGAAGCTCATATTCAAGCGAGAAGAGTTCCTCAGGTTTTAAAAGAGCAAATGGTTAGAGGTTTAGTTGAAAATACAAAAATGACATTAGATGGTTTTTTTGAAAAATTAACTGATCCTACTCAACGTAAAGATTTATATTTGATAGTTTTGAATTATGCAAATCGACTAGGGAATCCGGCTATTATTAATATAGTTAAATCTTTCGAAGATAAGATATAATTACATAAATCAAAGAACAATTTTAAGCAGCAACTATATCTGTTGCTGCTTTTTTTATAAAATAATAAAATTGATAAAAATAACATCATTTTTACATTCAACATTATGAACTTAAAAAATAAATTATATTTAGCTTCCAGTTCTCAATCACGTCAAAGAATTTTAAATCTATCGAAAATTCCTTTTGAAGTTATTAAAACACTGTCTGAAGAAAAATATGATTCATCTCATTCGATAGAAGAGATAGTCAAACACATTGCGATTTCAAAAATGGAAATGGCAGTATTGCCACCAGTTACAAAAGAGGGCGATATTATTTTTGTTCTATGTGCAGATACACTGACTAAAAATAAAAATAACGTTGTGTTAGGTAAACCAGAAAATCTTGAAGATGCTATCAAAAAAATTAATTCTGTTTATGGCAAATCAATTACATTCACAGCTTTTTGTTTAGAAAAAAAGATAGCCAAAAATAATAAATGGCAAACTTTAGATAGATATTTAGAAGTCGTGTCTGGTCAAGCCGAAATTGAGTTAGATGAGCAATATTTAAAAGATTATTTTGAAAATACTCCTGGCCTTAATTGCGCAGGCGCAATTTGTTTAGAAGATTTTGGTATGCAGTTTGTTAAAACAATAAATGGGTCTTATTCAGCAATTTTAGGATTGCCGATTTTTGAAGTGCGTAAAGCTTTAGAAAAATTAGAATTTTTTAAATAATATTTTTTTAAAAAGGAGAATTGATGCAATTTCTTATTTCATATGAATTAAATGATATTGGACTTGCCGTTATTCGTATAGGTACTGGCCTATTATTTATTGGTCATGGATATTTAAAATTAATCAATGGTGTTCCAGAATGGAAATGGACTGGAAAACAAATGACTAATTTGGGAATAAATTTTGCACCGATATTTTGGGGCGTTAGTGCAATGCTCAGTGAATTATTAGGTGGCATTAGCCTGACACTTGGACTTGGAACGAGAATAGCAGCAGCTTTCATGAGTTTTGTTATGTTTGTTGCTGTGATTCATCATATTAAAAAGGGTGATGGTTATGGATATATTTCCTTTCCATTATCTCATCTAATTGTCTTTATTGGTTTAATAATAACTGGCAGTGGAATGTTTTCATTAGACTATTATTTTTTTCTTAAATAGGATGGTCTAATAAAAATTAAAATTTTTTAAATGATTTATCTTTAAAATTATTTTGCTTTAATAAAAGATTTCTAGAAAGTTTTTTTTCTTTCACTCTTGTATGTTTTGTTGTTTGATAATTTGGAATATTTGGTGTGTTTTCAACCAAATTGTAAATCACAGCCAATCTTAAAATGTTTTGAGCATGAATATCAGCCCGCAAGTTTTCTGAAGCAATTAATGAATTTAGACTTATTATTGATAATAAAATTAAAATTTGTGTTTTCATAAAAATATACCCAAAAGCCTCGGTTTATAGCCGAGGCCTGTTTCCTTAATTGAAATGTTTTTTGTGAGGTTTCCATCTTTTAAGTAGCTCTTTGAACATTACATCTTGAGCTGATTTTCTTGCGCCTTTAGAACATACTGATGTTGCTTTTGCAACACTTAACTCAACAGTTGTCTTATCGCAAGCAGAACTATCAATATGATCAATCGCAGGGATAAGATTTCGTTGTAAGATTTTTTTACTTTCTTCTTCTTGTCCAACTTCTACAATTAATGTTTCGAGCACTGAAAAAAAATCTATTATGGTTTCTTGCAAATATTCAGCATCTTTTTCTGAAAAATGTTCATGAGCCGTTTCGCTCAAACATTCGGCAATTAGTGACTTCATTGTTTCTTGTTTATTTTCTAAAAGCCATGCAAGTATTTTTAATAATTCAATTGAAATAACAAACTGATTATCATCAAATTGTCTTGAGTCGGTCATGACATCTCCTCATATATTTTTCTTAATCTCATGATGCGAGCTTCCATTGGAGGATGGGTTGAAAATAAGGTAGCAAGCATTCCGGGCGTGAATGGATTCACAATAAACATATGTGCTGTTGATGCTTTAGCTGAATCATCTTTTTTAAAATGGGATACATGAACATGATCATTTAATTTTTGCAATGCGTCTGCAAGTGCAAGAGGATCTTTGCATACATGAGCACCAGTTTCATCAGCTAAATATTCTCTTGAGCGTGTAATGGCAAGTTGAATCAAAGTTGCCGCAATTGGCATCAAAATGCTAATTACCAATGCACCAATGATTGTTAATGTACCATTTTTTTTGTTATCTGAAGATGTCGTTCTGTAAAATGCCGCATGTTGAATCATGTTCGCAATGTAACCTATAGCCGTTGCCAGTGTTGCAGCAATTGTATTTATTAAAATGTCTCGATTGGCAATATGAGAAATTTCATGAGCAAGAACACCACGAAGTTCATTTTTATCTAAAATTTCTAAAATCCCAGTAGTTACTGCAACAGAAGCATGAGAAGGGGATCTGCCAGTAGCAAATGCATTTGCTACAGAAGTATCTATCAACCATAATTTTGGCATAGGTATCCTCGCTTGTCGGCAAAGTTCACGGACCATATCATAAATCCATCCATATTGTGCCTCATCAAGGGGCTTTGCACCATACATTCTCAAGACTATGCGGTCTGAGAAAAAATAAGCAATAAAATTCATCATCAAAGACATAACAAATGCAACTGTAATTCCTTGCTGTCCACCAAAAATGGCTCCAAGTAAAAGCAATAAGCCGCTTAAGCTTGCAAGTAAAATTACTGTTTTTAATCTATTTCCCCACATGTTAATCCTCCTTGATAACAATGATGTCATCTTTTAATTTTTTTTCTTTTGGGTGTTTTAAAGTTGCTAATCTAGTTGCACTATCTTTTATAATTTCTTTTGCATGAAGAGTTTCTTTTGTAAGCTCACTTTGAGCATGTTTAAACATTAGGTTCATCTCTTTTTGCATTTTTTTTATCTGTTTTTGCAACCTTAAAATCATTTCAACACCAGCTAGGTTAATCCCTAACTTATGTGTTAAATAAATTACCTCTTCAAGCCTATCCACGTCTTCGTCTGAAAACAGCCTCGTGTTACCAGCAGATCTTTTAGGGCTAATAAGGCCTTCTTTTTCGTATAATCTGATAGTTTGTTGGTGCACTGAGAACATTTTGGCAACAGATGAAATTGAATAATGTCCTTTTTTTCTTTTCATTTTAACATCGGTTTTAATGTTTAAATAAGCTCATTGATATAATTATATCATAAATTTGAAATTTTGATTTTTTTCATTATTTAACCTTGTTAAAAACTGATTCCATGTCAGTTTTTGTTTTTGCATATTCTTCTGAAATATGATCCATAAATTGTTCCATAAAAATTAATCCGTCAGTACTAAACGAAAATAATCTTATAAATTTTCTTTTTTCAAATTCAGAACTTTTGCCATATTCTCCAATTAATTTTTGTTTTAAGCACTCAAACTCTAAAGAATATTTAAATTTTTTTGATTTATCATTTTCTTCATCATCTTTTTTAAGAATTCCAAGCATGTCTTCGCTAATTTTTTTAAGCTTATCTACTTGAGTCTCTTTTTTCATTGATGATATTATGCTAAATGTAAAAATGAATATAAAAATAATTTTTTTCATAACAAGTTTTTATACATTAAATTTTATATTTAATATATCCCCATCTTGGACAATATAATCTTGTCCTTCTGTTCTAATTTTTCCAATTGTTTTTAATTTCACTTCGCTTTTAGTTTCAAAAATATCTTTGCAATTAAAAACTTCGGCGCAAATAAATCCTCGTTCAAGATCTGAATGTATTTCACCTGCTGCTTTGCGAACATTAATTCCTGCTTTTATTGGCCATGCATGAATTTCTTTTGGTCCGCATGTAAAGAATGTTATAAGGCCCAATTCTTTGTAAGTTTTAGAGATAATAATTTCAAGCCCTCTTTGTTGTAAATTCATCATGCTTGCAAATTCTTGAGCTTCATCAGGATTTAACTGAGCAAGTTCTGCTTCAATTTTTGCACAAACTGGTATAACTCTTTCTGAGCCAAATTTTTCAACCAATTTTTTGTAATGTTTATTATCTTTATAATTATCACCCTGAATTTCATCTTCAGAGACGTTAGCAACAATTAGTGCTTTTTTAGTGCATAGTAAAGGTATTGTTTGAACCTTACTTTCTAAAATTAATTTTCTCGCTAAATCATAATCAGAATTATTTAAAGCTTTGTTACAATTTTCTAAAAGTTGTAATTCAATTTCTAATTCTTTGAGCTCTGCAGGTTTTTGTTTTGCAGCTTTTATCAATTGTGCTATTTTAGCTTTTCTTTTTTCAATTGATTCAAGATCTTTAAGCATTAATTCCGTAACAATAATGTCATAATCTATTAATGGATCTACCTCATCTCTTGAATAAGTAATTAATGGATCTTCAAAACAACGCAAAACGTGAATAATTAAATCAACATCTCTTATGTGACTTAAAAATTGATTTCCAAGTCCTTCTCCTGATGCTGCACCTTTTACTAATCCTGCAATATCTACAAATTGAACAGTAGCGCCTATAATTTTGCCTGAATTATAAATTGATTTTAGTTTTTCTGTTCTATCATCAGGAACTAATGTGCAAGCTGTGTGAGGATCAATAGTACAAAATGGATAATTAGCAGCAGGGACATTTGATTTTGTTAAAGCATTAAATAATGTAGATTTACCAACATTTGGCAATCCAACTAAACCGGCACATACGCTCATATTATCTTCCAAAAAAGAGACGGGATTTTTCCCCGTCTCTTTTTATTATTTTAGTTTTTGTTTTTTATTTTTCTTCGTTTTCAATATCAATTGGGCCTTGTTCAGAAGCGGAACTTTGTGGAGCACCTTCTGAAGGCTCGCCTTGTTTTTCTTTATATAAAATTTCTGCAACTTTATATGAAGCTTGAAGAAGTTCGTCTGCTGATTGTTGTAGTTTGTCGCCATCATTTTCAAATTCTTTCAAATCTTTTTTGGCTTTTTCCAACGCAGCTTCTACTTTGTTTACTTCTTCTGGTGAAAGTTTATCTTTATTTTCTTTTACAGTTTTTTCAACATCAAAAATTAAAGTATCTAATTTATTTCTTTTTTCGATAACTTCTTTTAATTTGCGATCTTCAGCTTCGTGAGATTTTGCTTCTTGAACCATTTTTTCAATATCTTCTTTTGAAAGACCGCTGCTGCTTGTAATGGTAATTTTTTGTTCTTTGCCAGTACCCTTATCTTTTGCAGAAACATGAACAATACCATTTGCGTCTATGTCAAAAGTAACTTCAATTTGTGGCATTCCCCTTGGAGCAGGAGCTATACCTTCGAGTCTGAATTGACCTAACATTTTATTATCTTTTGCAAATTCACGCTCACCTTGCACAACTACAATATCAACTGCAGTTTGGCTATCTGCTGCCGTGCTGAAGACTTGAGATTTTCTTGTAGGAATAGTTGTGTTTCGTTCAATTAACTTTGTTGTAATTCCACCAAGTGTTTCTATACCTAATGAAAGGGGAGTGACGTCTAAAAGTAAAAGTTCAGTAACATCGCCTGCAAGAATTGCTCCTTGAATTGCAGCACCAATTGCAACTACTTCATCTGGGTTTACAGATTTATTTGGCTCTTTGCCAAAAAAGTCTTTAACTAATTGCTGAACTTTTGGAATACGTGTTGAACCACCAACTAGTATTACTTCATCAATTTGGTCCTTACTTAATTTTGCGTCTTCCATTGCACGTTTGCATGGGGTTAGCAATCTTTCAAATATTGTGCTGCAAAGAGATTCTAGTTTCGCGCGAGACAATTTCATTTGGAAATGTTTTGGCCCAGTTGCATCTGCAGTAATATATGGCAAGTTAATTTCTGTTTCGTGCATGCTAGAAAGTTCAATTTTTGCTTTTTCAGCAGCTTCTTTCAATCTTTGAAGAGCCATGCGGTCATTTCTTAAATCAATTCCGTCTGATTTTTTAAATTCATCGACCATGAAGTTAATTATTGTTTGATCAATGTCATCACCGCCAAGATGTGTGTCACCATTAGTAGATTTAACTTCGATAACGCCATCATGGATTTCTAAAATTGAAACGTCAAATGTTCCGCCACCGAAGTCAAATACTGCTATTGTTCCATTCTTTTTTTTGTCCATGCCATATGCAAGTGCCGCTGCAGTAGGTTCATTGATAATACGTTTAACGTCAAGACCTGCTATTCTACCAGCATCTTTTGTTGCTTGTCTTTGTGAATCATTAAAATATGCAGGGACCGTAATTACAGCCTCTGTAACCAAATGGCCTAAATAATTTTCTGCAGCTTGTTTTAGTTTTGAAAGTACAGCTGCTGCAATTTCTTGAGGTGTATATTCTTTTCCTTGAGCGACAATAGCTATATCACCATTTGGACGTTCAGCTACTTTGTAAGGTAGGTTTTTAAATTCATTCTTCATTTCTGAGAATTTCTTACCAATCAAACGTTTTGCTGAGAAAATTGTATTTTCAGGGTTTGTTACCGCTTGGCGTTTTGCAAGAACACCTACTAGACGTTTTCCATCTTTTGTAAAAGCGACTACTGATGGGGTAGTATTTTGACCTTCTTCATTAGGAATCACCTTAGGCGAACCAGCTTCCATAATAGCTACTACTGAGTTGGTTGTTCCAAGGTCTATACCTATTATTTTCTTTTTCATTTGAGCCTCTTTTTCATGTTTAAAGTCTATTATTTGATTAAATTTTATAGATTAAATTATAATAGATGTCAATAAAAAACTCAAATTATTTGAGTCTATTGCACTCAGATTTCTTAATCTCGCATAATTTGAAATACCGACAAAGCTATGATAAGAATAGGGTGATTTTCATTTTGAGTCAAAGATTTGGCGTTTTGTAAAATTGATATGAAGTTTTTTTGATAAAGCCGCATAATCGACCGGTCGGCAGATACAAAGTTGATAGGTTAATCTTAATGATTTATAGTAGTGGGGACGCGCTGCTCTGGCCGGCCCGCTTTTCGGTCCGTCTTTCCGCATTTGCGTCCCCACTATAATTGAATAAAAATTGAATAAAAAGGAAAAATATGAATTATAAATTATTTATTTTCAGTCTATTATTTTGCTCAAATCTATCTGCTGATTGGCTAGATGATTTTGCTATTGAAATGTCAAAAAAAGGAATCTGGGATAGTAAGTTAGCTATTCAGATAATAGACAAACATATATATGAAGATGAAAAAGGAATTCAGGAAATTCAAGCAAAAATTAATCAACAAAAAACTGATGGAATATGGGCTAGTCTTCATTTTGGGGCTTATAAAGTAGAACTAAAAACAATGGAATCTCACAAGAAATATCATGAAAAAGTTAAAAAAGAGATCGCAGAATTTAATGAGAATAAAAAGGAAAGAGAAAAATTTTTTGAAAATTTAAAAGAGTTAAATCAAAAGTTTAATGAACTTGAAAATCTAAAAAATGAATATTCTAATGAATCTGAGATATATGAACGCATGAAAATTGGAGCAAAAATTACATTAAAACAGTCAGAAATTACAGCAAAGAAAATATATATTAAAAGTTCTTTTTTTCTTGCATAGATTATATTACAACATTGTTTTTTATCAATTATTTTTATTTTGATGATCAATTATTGATTTTTTTATCATGCGACCTAATCCTAAAATGCCGCTTGCGGCAGATCCAAAACCGGAAATAAGTCCACCCATTACTGAAACAGTAATTTCTCCAGAATCGACTTTTTCTTTTTTTGATTCTTCGATTAATGCCTTTATTCCCCAATATGTTCCTGCAATTCCACATGCTACGTTGATAACATGCAATGTTGCTTCACTTGTATTAAAGAATACGCCAATATTATTAATTTTATTATCAGCCTGTCTAATTTTTTTTGTGATTTCAGATATTTCCAATGCATCATCAGCCATACCATACATTTGAAAAGAAAGAATCGAAAATAATAATATTAATTGTTTCATAAAAATTTAAATGCGTAATCTTGTTGAATAAAATTTATTTCAGACAATTGTATGGTTTTTTATTTAGACTATCAAACAATATTACATTGTTTTGTAAAATGAATTTTAAACATTAAAAAAAGAATTTTAAAATTTTTATTGATGCAAGCAAAATTTAGAGCAGAATATCCTTGATCGTTTTTGTGCAAAAAATTTGCTCCAGATTTTAATAACATTTCTGAAATTAAATCATTATTAAATCTGGCTGATAAAATTATTGCATTTGATCCATTAGAATTGATTTCATTTATTTGCACATCATTATCTATTAAAAATTTGGCTACTTCCGGTTCATTATCCCTTGCTGCAATCATTAATAGTGTATTTCCATATTGATCTTTTAAGTCTATATTAGCACCAGATCGTAAAAATTCTTTTGCGCTATCAAAATCATGATTTTCTAAACTGGCAAAAAATTGTACATCGAGATTGGAATTTGAAAGTAATAAATTTGAATAAATCAAAAATATTATTAAAAGATTTTTAATTTTCGTTCCTTTAATTACATCACACTACAGCTGCGAGGTTTTGATGTTAAATCAATATTATTTTTTATCATAAATTCACGAGGAGTTGCAAGAGAAGAGTTATATGCATCTAGATCTGCTCCTTTTTCTATTAAATACTTAGCAATTTCAAAGTGTTTAGATTTTAATGCTATAAACAATGCAGTATCTCCTTGAAGATCATGCTCTTCTAAAGATGTTATATAATTAATTAATAATTGGACCAATTTAAGGTTTGTTTTACTGGCATGCATAAAAGGAGTCTGGCCATTATGGTCTGGCAAATTAATCTTTATGTTTGGATTAATTTTTGCTCCCAATAATAGAACTTTTAACATCTCTGGAGAGTTATTTTTTACAGCAATTGTAAATGCAGTTTCACCAACAATATTTGTTGCTTCAAGATCGATCTTATCGATTAAGTATTGTGCAATTATTGGAAGATTTAAAGCGGCACATATCATTAATAAATTATTTTTTTGATTATCAGTTATATTAATATCTAATTTATTTTTTGAAATCAAAAATTTTATTATCATAATAAAGCGTCTTTTTAAATCAGAAATATTTGTTGGCTCATTAGGCGATTTTTGCAAATTGGTAAGTTGTTCAAAACGAGATTCCAAATTTTTCATTCCTGTTTCATCAATGGTCTTACCTTGCGATAATTCCATAAGCCTATTTTCAAGTTCACTTTTCAAATTCCTTCTGACAAATTGTAAATCATTTTGATATTTTAATTGTAAAGTCTGGATTGCTAAATTTAATGCTTCTTGATTAATGTTGTCCCATCCAATTTTTTCTATATATCCGTCTATAATTTTTTTAAATTTGAGAAAATGTTTGGAAGTTCTTAATATTCGATAATTGTCTAAAATATCAATAATAGGTTTATCTTTAAAAATATGTTCAATAATTGGCTGCATAGAACCAGTAGGAAGTGTGCCTAAAGTAGCTGGATCGAAAATTTCACTTTTGGAAGGTTCCATAGAATTAATTTTATAAGGTACGATATAAATTAGACAGATGAAAAAATATAATCTCATATAATAAAAAACCTTATAACTAAATTCTATAACCATTATAACCTATTTTACATCATTTATTGACAAATAATCAATAAATGATCGCCTTTTCAGGTCAAGAAAACTATGGTAATCTTAAAATAGGTAACTTTTTAAAGGGTTTTAAAAAAGACTCAAGGGTAATTTGACCCTTTAAAGAGGATCCAAAAATGTTCTCTAAAGATGAAAAAGTTGTATATCCTGGTCATGGGGTTGCAAAAATAAACCGTATAATAGAAAAAGAATTTGGTGGCCATAAGGAAACTTATTATGAATTAACCTTTATAAATAAAGGTGCAATGATTATGGTTCCTACAAAGAATGCCCATACTGTAGGAATTAGACCATTAAGTTCTAAAGATATTGTAGAAGAAGCATTAAAGGTTTTAACCGAACCTGCAAAAAGAGTTCCCAATCATGAATTTACAGCAAGCAATTGGAATAAAAGAAATAAAGAATATTTGTCTAAATTAAGAAATGGAACATTAAAAGGGCTATCAGAAATTTATCGAGACTTAAGACAAATATCTAAACAAAAAGAGCTTTCTTTTGGCGAAAAAAATTTACTGGCTCAAGCAGAAATTCTTCTCGTTGAAGAAATTTCTCTCGTTCAGCAATTGGATCAAGATAAAGCAATGGATAACATAAGAAAACTTAGCCATACCATGTGCCTATAATAATTTTGTAGGGATGGTAAGGAGTTCCCATCCCGGTGTCAAATTTATGAAAAAATTAAGCATAATAATTACAGGTCCTACTGCAGCTGGTAAAACTGAAATTGCCGAAAAATTGTTGGATTCATTTCCAAATAGATTTGTGATGGTGAATGCAGATTTAGGTCAATTTTATAAGCTCTTGAATATAGGTACGGCAAAACCTATCAATTTGAATCAGTATAATCATGAATTATTTGATATCTTAGAGCAACCTGAAGATTGGAATGTTGCAAAATTTCGTCAAATATTAAATAAAACTTTGAACAAAATTTGGGCTCAAAACATGATTCCTATTGTAGTCGGAGGCTCTAGTTTTTATATCAAAGCATTCTTTTTTAATCCAGCAGAAATTATTAAAAAAGATGACATTGAATTGGAAAATTATAATAATTTGGGTACTTTGGAACTTTGGCAAAAATTGTATGAAATTGACCCAAAAAGAGCTAATGACATATCAAAAAATGATAGATATAGAATAGAGAGAGCTTTAAATATTTGGCGGGCAACAGGAAGTCTACCATCGGAATTTCAGACAAAATTCGATCCTATATCAGATTTTTTATTTATATATGCAAATCGTGACCGAGATGAATTGTATAAAAGAATAAATACACGCGTAAAAATAATGTTAGCACAAGGCTGGATAGAAGAGGTTGAGCAACTTGATAATCAATGGAAAGAATTTTTATTAGAAAAGAAGATAATTGGTTATCCAGAAATAATAAAATATTTAGAAACAAATGACCAAAAATTACACTTTTTAGAAGAAGAAATAGCAAAAAAAACCAGAAATTATGCTAAAAGGCAAACAACGTTTCTAAAAGGTCTGACAAGACATATTCAAGAAAATTTGGTACATTATATAAAAGATCATCCAAATTTTTATGGTAAGGTTACAGAAGTTAATTTGACTTTTGCTCAAATTAATTTATACATAGATCAAATTATTACTCAGGTGAATAATTATTTAAATGCTAAAAAATAGGACAGATTGAAGTCAAATGATTTTTAAACATCAACAACTTGCACAGGCTATTGCGCTTATATTAATAAGCACTTTTTTTATTTTTATTGCAGGATATTATTGGGGAAAAAAATCAGCATTAGAAAATTTTTCTGCCCAATTTGAACAAGATTCATTTGCAGATAAAGTTTCATATTCTCTGTGCTCACTTTATGATCAGCCGGATAGTGAAACTGATTCTGAAACAGCAAATCAGGACTCTGAGAGTCAAGACTCAGAGAGTTCAGACTCTGAAAATGCTGGAGATGATCTTACAGACAATCAGGCAAATGCATACTTGGCGCAACTGGCTGGATTTGGTTCAAATATAACTGCCAAAAAATTTGTTGATTTATTAAAACAAAAAGGTTTCAAAGTTAATATTGCAGAGAAGAAAAGTAGAACAAGCAAAGGAAAAATTATTACTTGGTATCAGGTTGTAACCGATTATTTTTCTGATGAAAAAGAACTTTTAAAATTTATAGATAAAATTAATAAAATTTCCAAATTAACTGATGTTAAAGTTGTTACTTTAAAACCAGAAACTACATCTGAAAGGCAAAATACATGATTGCTCTTATTCGAAAAAAATTTAAAAAGCGCGGAATGCAAGTTATTGCAGGAATTACGTTGATTTCAATTATCGGCGCTGATTTTGTAAGACGACAAGGAAGCAAAACTTATCAATCTGTTGCAACAGTTAATGGTTATGAAATCACTCCATCTGAGTTTAGAAAACAAGTGATGGAAGAAGAAAGACGTTTAAGTTATATCCAAGAACAGTTTGGAAAAGATGCTAAAGCTATACTTGCAATGCAAGGCATTAATACTGATCCTCAAGAAGCTGCTTTGGATAAATTAGTAAGAGAAAAATTAATACTTTCAGCGGCTGATAAATTGAAAATTAATCCAAGCCCTGAATTTATATCTCAAAAATTTTCTGATCCAAATTATATGTACAAAATTTTGAGCCAAGTTATTCCAATGCAATTACTTTCTCAAGAAGGATTTAATTTATCCCAACTTTCTTATTATTTGAGAAAACAGGGAATATCTATGTCCCAATTTGAAGAGATGATAGAAACACTTATTAAAAGATTTGCTGTTTTTGATGCTGTTCAAGGAGCATTATATGTGCCTGAAACTGTTTTAAAAGAACATTTTGCCAAAAATTATTTAAAAAAACGCCTTTCAATTTTGACATTTGATTTTGAAAAATATTTAAATAAAGCCAAAAAAGATCAGCTAACTGAAGAACAGATTAAGTCTTATTTTGAAAGTAAAAATAAAAAATATTGGATTCCTGAAAAACGCTCAGGTATAGTTTGGAAAATAGATTCATCAAGCTATGGTCTTAAAGTTACAGACCGCGAAATTGAAAATTATTTTGAAAAAAATAAAGCAGAATTTAAAGATAAAAAATTAAATGATGTTAAAACCCAAGTTCAAAATAAATTGTTAGCAGAAAAATTTGAACGTCTATTTACTCTTGATGCTCAAAGAATTATGAGTGAATCTAGAAAAAATCCAGAGGTTTTGACTGATTTTGTAAATAGTAAAAAAGCGGTAAAAACTATTATTGGTATGACAGAATTATCTCCTTCGACCAATATTCAAAAATTATTTTCATTAAGACCAAATCAGAAAGCATATTATATTGAAAATGGTGCAGGATATTTTGTTGAATTAGCAAACATCGCTCCTTCATTTAAACCTGACTTGAATTCTGTAAAACAAACAGTAATTGAAGATATTTATAAAGATAATGCAAAAAAATTAATGCTAACAGATCTTGAAAAAGCTAATGATGAAATTAAAAGTTCATCATTAGAATCTATTGCTTCAAAATTTGATGTAAAATTACAAAAAACTGATTGGATTTCTACTGATGCAAAAAAGATTGATTTGCTAGAAAAATTAAAAGTTCCTATGCAAATGGTTACAGCATTTAGTCAAAAAGGAATGCATTTAATGTATCCTGGAAAAAGTAATGACATGAACATAATTTATTTGTCAGATATTGAAGCGTTTGATGAGAATTTATTTGCTCAGAAAAAAGCTGAATTTATAAAAGAAATTTACCAAGAACAAGCATCTCAAATTATATATAGCTTTATTGATTCTTTGCTTAAAAATGCTAAAATTAAATATAATTTGAAAACAGCTTAAAACATCAAGAAAGAACTTCAAGTGAGTGAAAAAATAAAGCCTGCAACAATCAGCAGCGAAATAGCTTCAAAGAAAAAAGCTTTAGAAGCTACTTTATCCCAAATTGATAAGCAATATGGTAAAGGTTCCATTATGGTCCTTGGTCAACAATATGCAGCAATGCAGGTTGAATCCATATCCACAGGATCTATTTTGATCGATTATGCAATTGGGGTAAAAGGTTTGCCTAGAGGCAGAATTATTGAAATTTATGGTCCAGAAAGTTCTGGTAAAACAACTTTAGCTCTTCATGCTATAGCTCAAGCTCAAAGCAAGGGTGGTATTTGTGCATTTATAGATGCCGAACATGCTCTTGATCCTATATATGCTTCCAAGCTTGGTATTAAAATTGAAGATCTTGTTATTTCTCAGCCAGATTATGGCGAACAAGCTTTAGATATTGCCGAAATGCTAATTCGTTCCGCAGCGGTTGATATTATTGTTATAGACTCTGTTGCAGCCCTTGTTCCTAAAGCTGAGCTTGAAGGAGATATGGGAGATGTGCATATGGGATTACAGGCTAGATTAATGTCTCAAGCATTGAGAAAATTAACTCCGGTTGTGCATAAATCTAAGACTGTTTTAATTTTTATTAACCAAATTCGCCAAAATATTAATGCAATGGCTTTTGGAAATAAAGAGGTTACAACTGGTGGTAATGCGCTTAAGTTTTATTCTTCATTAAGATTGGAAGTTCGTAGGGTTGAAAGTCTTAAAAAAGGTGACAATCATGTTGGAAATAAGATTGCTATAAAAGTTGCAAAAAATAAGATGGCTCCTCCATTTAAACGAGTTTTAGTTGACTTAATGTTTAATGAGGGAATCAGTAAAGAATTGGATCTTTTAGATGCTGCATTGCACTTTCAGGTTATAATACAATCTGGCTCATGGTATGCCTTTGAAGGTGAAAAAATAGCTCAGGGTAGGGATCAGGTGGTACAATCTCTAAAATCTGATTCAAAATTAGCTCAAAAAGTGTACAATAAGGTTATGGACAATATATCTACAGCTGTAGAAGTTCCAAATTTGCCGGAAAATATTAACGTTGAAGGACAATAATTAATAATCGAGGTATTTTACAATTGAAAACTAAAAATGATTCTCTTCCCTTGGTCAATGAAGATATACGCTATGATAAGCTTCAGGTAATCAGCAACGATGGCAGAAATCTAGGAATTATGATTCGAGACCAGGCTTTAAAAATGGCAAAATCTGAAAATTTAGATCTTGTAATTTTAGCTGAAAGTGGAAATGAAGGATTGCCAGTAGCCAAAATTATGGATTTTGGTAAAATGTTATATGCAAAGAAAAAACAACAGGCTGAAGCAAAAAAGCATCAAAAGGTAATCCAGGTTAAAGAAATTAAGCTTCGTCCAAAAATTGGCGAGCATGATTACCAAACCAAAATGAACCAGGCGATTCAATTTTTAAAAGATGGTAAACATCTAAAAGTGACGCTTATGTTTCGTGGAAGAGAAGCAACTGGTTTAGAAGAGCGTGGTACTGAAATTTTTGAAAAAATTGCAAAAACATTTGAAGAATCGGGTTTAAATTTAACCAAGCTTGCACAAGAAAAAGATGCAAAAACATCGCAATCTTGGTCTAGAATTTATTATTTGAAGAAATAACGGGATATAAAATGCCAAAAGTAAAAACACATTCAGGGTCAAAGAAAAGATTTAAAAAATTAAAAAGCGGACTTATAAAGGCATCCAGACCGTTTCGTAGACACTTATTATCAAAGAAGTCTGCGAAAAGAAAAAGAGGTTTGCGCAAGCCTATGTATATAAATCCGTGTGATATTGGGCATGTAGCTCCATTATTGCCATATTAAAATTAGATTAGGGATAAAATATGACAAGAGTAAAACGCGGTATAGTCACAAAAAGACGCCATAAAAAAGTTCTAAAAGCTGCTAAAGGTTTTTGGGGACAAAGAAAAAATATTTTTAAACGTGCCAAAGAAACTCTTTTAAGAGCAATGGCATTTTCATTTCATGGTCGCAAACTTAAAAAACGTGATTATAGAGGTTTATTTATAACACGTATTAAAGCTGCAGCAGAAGCAAACAGCACAAAATATAATCTTCTTATTCATGGATTAAAGAAAGCAAATGTTGGATTAAACAGAAAAATGTTAAGCCAAATTGCTATTTATGATCCATCAGTTTTTACAAAGATTGTTCAAGCTGCTTCAAGCAAGTAAATTTGCTGATAATTTTTTAAAAGCGACAGCATAAAAAAAAGTTGTCGCTTTTTTGTTGCTAATTTTTTTCATTTTCAAATTCTTGACATTTGCAACAGCTACTCAATAAACTCAAGCTGAAATTAGTATTAAAGGGGAGCTTAAAAATGGATATGTTGCAAATCCTTGAAAGTAAAATTCATACTTTACTTTTAACTGTCAAAAAATTAAAAGAAGATAATGAACGTTTAACTAATGAAAATTGTCATCTTGTAAGTCAGATTGAGGCTATGAAGGGCAATCTTCTTAAAGATTGTCATAATATGGATGAGTTGCACAAAGAACGTGAACTTACCAAATTAGTTGTAGATGATTTAATTAGAAGTATCGATTCTTTAGTTGAAAAAGAGCAAGTAAAATGAATAACTTAAAAAAAGTAAAAGTATCCATTTTTGGATCTTCTTATACTTTAATAAGTGATGAAAACCATGAAACTTTGCAAAAGGCCGCAACAATAGTAGACAATTTACTCAAAGATACATCAAAATCTATCCAAAGTAATGATCCGAAAAGCCTTTTAACATTGGTTGCGATTAATTTGGCTTCGAAATTAATATCTCAAGAAGAAGAAAATTTAAAGATTCTGGATGCCCATCAAAGGCTTCTTGATTTAATTAATCATCAAATTTAGAGCCAAAGAATTTCAAATAGAAAAGAAGCAAGTCCAGAAAAATTTTTATCCCCGAAAAATATAATATAGTGTATACTATATTAATATAATTATTTTAACATCTTTTTTATTCTTCATCGCCCACAAAAGTTAGTAATAACATGGCGATGAAAAATAATAACCCGTCGACTTGTTCTATGGCTGGCAAAGCGAAAGCTGGCAGCTTGAGATCACGTGTCCGGAATGGGTACTTTGATTTTTCAGGAGAAATAGAAATATGGTAACGTTAGTGGCAATAGGAATAGTTTTTTTATTAATCAATATTTTGTTTTTTGCATTTGCATTAAATAAAAATAAGCAGGCTCATAAATTTTTAAATGAAACAAAAGGTAAATGGGAATCTGCAAAAAGAGATATTGAAAATGAAAAGAAAGACCATCTTTTAAAATTAAAAGATGAAATTTATAAAAAAAGAATTGAATGCGATCTAGATATAAAACGTGAAAAATCTGAGCTTGAACGATTTCAATCAAAAATTAATGCAAAGTACGATTCGATTGAAAAAAAAGAATTAAGACTTGAAGAGCTGCATAAAGAATTGCAACAAAAAGAACGTCAAATATCTAGAACAACAGATCTTTTGAGAGTAAATGAACAAAAGTTAAAAACTATTTATGAAGAACTTTTATCTAAGCTTGAAAATATTAGTCAAATGAATAGAGAGGATGCGAAAAAGACTTTATTTAATATGATAGAGTCTGAAGTACGTCTTGCTAATGAAAAATATATTCAAAAACTTGAAGATGAAGCACGTACTCATGCAAAAGAGCAAGCTATTGATATTATTGTAAACGCTATGCAACGTTATACTGCTGACCAAGTTTCTCCGGTTTCTTCCGGGGTTGTTCATTTGCCTAATGATGAAATGAAGGGAAGAATTATCGGAAAAGAAGGAAGAAATATAAAATCATTAGAATTGGCGACTGGGATGGAATTTGTAATTGGGGATACGCCTGAAGTTATTACAATTTCCGGATTTAATCCTATTCGTAGAGAAGTTGCTCGTAGAACCTTAGAAAAATTAATCGTCGATGGAAGAATTAATCCTACAAGGATTGAGGAAACCGTTCATCAATGTGAAAAAGAAATTGAAGAGATAATCGAAGAACATGGAAAAGAGGTTGTTTTAAAATTTAATTTGCAAAATATTAAACCCGAAATAATTAATTTATTGGGCAAACTACATTTTAGAACTAGTTTTTCACAAAATGTTTTGACACATAGTGTTGAAGTTGCTTTATTTGCAAGAATGATTGCTGAAGAACTTGGATTGCCAAATCCTGAAATTGCATTGAGAGGTGGCTTGTTACACGATATAGGTAAAGCTGTTTCTGCAGAAGTCGAAGGACCTCACGCATTAATTGGGGCAGATATTGCAAAACGTTGCGGTGAAGATTTGGCAGTTGTTAATGCTATTGGTGCGCATCATGAAGAAATTCCTTTTACTTCTATTTACAGTCCAATAGTTATGATTGCTGATACAATTTCAGCATGCAGACCAGGCGCTAGAAGAGAAACTTTATCAACTTATATTAAAAGACTAGAAAAATTGGAAGAAATTGCATATTCATTTGGCGGCATTAAAAAAGCATATGCTCTACAAGCTGGCAGAGAAGTTAGAATAATAGTAGAAGAAGATCTATTAAATGATGAAGCAGCAATGTCTCTTGCTCGTGAAATTGCAAGAAAGGTCGAAGTAGACATGAATTTCCCTGGTCAAATTAAAATAAATGTAATTAGAGAAAAGCGATCAATTGAATATGCAAAATAAGGACAAAATTAGAATATTAATGTTTGGAGATGTTGTTGGTGGCGTTGGTAGAATGGTTCTACAAAAACATCTTCCACATTTAAAAGAAAAATATAAGGCCGATGCTGTAATAGTAAATGGAGAAAACAGCGCAGAAGGCAAAGGTATAACATCTCGAATAATGAAGTTTTATCGACACATTGGTGTTGATGTTGTAACTTCAGGAAATCATATTTGGCAAAAAAGAGAAATTTATAATTACTTTGGCCAAAATAAAGATCTTTTACGTCCTGCAAATTTTCCTTCCGAATGCCCAGGCAGTGGGATAACTTTTTTTCAAGTTAAAGGTTATACAGTTGCAGTGATGAATATACAAGGCAGAGTATTTATGCGAGAGCTTCTTTCTTGTCCATTTAAAACCGCAGATTCTCAACTTACATTTTTAAAATCTAAAACTAACATTATTTTGGTTGATTTTCATGCCGAAACAACATCAGAAAAACATGGCATAGGTTTTTATCTTGACGGTAAAGTTAGTGCCGTGGTTGGAACTCATACGCATGTTCAAACTGCTGATGAAAGAATTTTACCAGGCGGCACAGCATATATTACAGATCTTGGGATGGCAGGCTCTTATTATTCTATGATTGGGATGAAAAAAGACCCGATAATTAACCATATGATTACCCAGATGCCTCAAAAATTTGAAGTTGAAACCGAAGGCCCATATTTATTATGTGGAGTGAGCATCACTATTGACGCAAATTCAGGAAAAGCCGAATCAATCGAACGTATTTTTGTAGTAGATAATGAACTGAAATATTCAGGCGAGCATGAAGAATAATTAAAAGTATTGCTTTGGACTTACTTTTTGAATCCAAATAATCTTTTCAAAAAGTCTAATCTTGCATCGACTGATAATGAATTTATGTCTACAGTTTCATCATTGGGTAAATATTCAGGATAATATGCATGAGCTAATTCAAATGCGCATTCACCTTTATTATTCTTTCTTGCACAATTAGCCCCATTTTTGCGCAATAATTCAATAATTTTTTTTGTTTTTTCATCTGCTCCTCGTGAATCCTTTAATTTTCTTGCTGCAATAATTAATGCGGTTTCACCATCTGGATCTTGAACATCAACATTTGTAATTAACTTTTGATTTATCAAATATTCAATGATGGCATATGCATTTAAACTTACAGCATAAGTAAAAATAAGAACTAATTGTTTTTCGAAAATTTCAGAATCAATCATATTAACTATCGCTTTTAATCTATGTAATAGAAGTACAAATAATTGAACATTTTTACATTGTATTGCCATTATTATTGGTATATTTTGTTTTCCATCTTCTGCAAGAATATCGTCTACTGAAATATTATTAATATTTTTTTTAATCCAGATCATATTTTTTAAATATATTGCAACATGCAATTTTGTTATCTTTTTATCAACATTTTCATGCGCTATTTTTGGATTTTTTAATCTAGCATGTATTGATGAAATTATAACATCTTCATCAATAATAGCATTTTGAGGAACATGGTTTGAATCAAATTTATAATTTTTATGGCTCAATAGATTTTCAGTAGCACTATCATATATTTGAATAATTTCGCCGGACTGATTTGCCTCAGCATCATCTAATAAAGCATTAATAATAGCATCCGACATTTCTGTGGGTAATTCTGTTATTTTTCGTCTTTCTAGCTCATCAACAATAAGTTTAGCTATCTCAGGTGTGGTATTAAAGAAAGCTTCTATCGAAGTAATAACGGCTTTTTTATCATTGGAATTCATTAAATCTGTAAAATATTCTTTAAAACATCCAACTTCCATAATGTTAGAATATTGCAAAAGAATATCAACTAAATTTAGATTTTTATTTTTAATCGCAAGAAGTAATGGCGTATTTTGATTTTTGTCTTTTGAGTCTATTTCTGGTAAATAATGTTCTGCGTTTCTTTCAGACCAATTTTTATCAAACTTGACATAATAACTTTTTAAATTTTTTTTAATCCAATCAACTGCATTAAGATGAACAGCTATATGAAGTTTTGTACTTTTTTCATCATGTAATTCATCACAGACTTTAAATTCATTGAAATGGATTGAAAAAAATTCATCCAATCGAAGATAATGAACTAATTTCGTATACCATTTTTTATCTTTTTTTCCGGAAATGTATTGATAAATCATACTTATGATTATATCTGAATATTTTGAATATTCTTTCTCATTAATTAACTTTCTTTGTAAATGGCTATAAAAATGTGTAGGATCATTCTTTACCCGATCAATTTCTTTTTTGAAATGTCTTAATTCTGATGAAATATCAGCTAGCGGAATGTTTTCTGAAATTCTCGTTTCTGTCAATTCTTGTTTACCATCTGGCATGGGTCCCGATTCCATTGCAAAACTAAAATTAGTTACAAATAGTGAAAACAGGAGAAAAAAATAATGTAATTTCATAATTTTTGCCAATAAATAATTATTTATATAATGCACATATTTTAATCTAATTCGTAATATAGTCAAAAGGGCTGTGCTTTGTTATTATAATTATTGATAAAAAAATGGGGAAAGTAATGGAAAATTTAGAAACATATATCCACACTTTTCTGCGCTCGCTTGATATTAGAGCATCTTCAAAACAAACATATCAGAGGCAGATTAAAGAATTTCTTGTCTGGTACAAAAAATGCAATATTATAAGCTTGGCAAAAGAAGACATGATTGCTTATAAAGAATATTTAAGGGATGAAAAAAATTTAACACCTCTTACAATTGCGGGATATTTAACCGCTATTCGAAGACTTTTCGATTGGTTAGAATCTGAAAAAATTTGTTTTAATATCGCAAAAGGTATCAAGGGACCAAAAAGAAAAAAAGGGTTTAAAAAAGATGTTTTGACCTTGGAGCAAGTGAAAAAATTGTTGGATTCTATTGATAAGTTAACTTTAGCTGGCAAAAGAGATTATGCGATGCTAAATTTAATGGTCAGAACTGGTTTAAGAACTATCGAAATCATTAGAGCTAATAAAGAAGATTTGTGTACACAATCCGGAATGCCAGTACTAATGATTCAAGGTAAAGGGCGAGATAGTAAAGATGATATGGTAATTTTGACAGAAAGTGCCTTAAACCCAATTCGTGAATATTTAAAAGCAAGAGTCAAGGTAAAAGATCAAGATCCATTATTTGTCTCTGTCAGCACAAAAAATCATGGTAAACGATTAACAACTCGTTCCATTTCTAGAATTGTAAAAAACAGGTTTAGAGATATTGGTTTAGATGATTCAAGACTAACTGCACATAGCCTTAGACATACTGCAATAACATTCAGTTTAATGGCTGGTGCAACAGTGCAAGAAGCAAAAACAATGGCAAGACATGCTGACATAAATACGACAATGATATATGCTCATAATATAGATAGAATCAAACAAGCACCAGAAAAGAAAATTGACGACCTATTAAAATAATATATGTACCAACGAAAAATTACTAAAGAATTTATAAAACAATTCTTACCCGAAAATCCAATTATTCTTGAAGCTGGGGCTCATAAAGGCAGAGATACAGTTGAAATGGCAAAACTCTGGCCACAAGGGAAAATTTATGCATTTGAGCCAGTGGAAAAATTGTATAAGAAATTACACGAAAATACATTAAATTATTCGAATATTATTATTTCAAATTATGCGCTTAGTAATAAATCGGGGCAAGAGATTTTTTATGATTGCCTGGAGTGTGATGCAGTAGGATCATTATTTGAACCTTATGAGATAAAAATTAAACGACCTGGATTAAATTTCAAAAAAATTTATGTGAAAACTTTAACTTTAGATGATTGGGCTAAAGAATTTCAGATTGAAAAAATAGATTTTGCATGGCTTGATATGCAGGGAGCAGAATTAAAAGTTTTAAAAGCGTCTAATAATATTTTGAAAAGTTTTAAGCTCATTCAAATTGAAGTTAATTTATGCGAACGATTTAAATATGCCCCAGCTTATGATGAAATTAAATCTTGGTTTAGAGACCAAGGATATAAAATTTTATTAGAAGACTTTCATCATAATGACTGGGGCGATGTATTATTTATAAAAGAATAATTATAAATAATTACTCATTTCTTTCTTTTGACGGTTGGCCAAATTGTTTACCTTGTTCTTGTTTTTGACCTTGTTGTGCTTGTTTTTGCTGGCCTTGTTGACCAAAATATTTACTTTGTTGTTGTTGACCTTGCTGACCAGCCTGTTTTTGCTGTTGACCTTGTTTTTGTTGATATTGTTGTTTACTTTGTTCTTGGCCTAATTTACCATTTTGCTGTTGTTGGCCTTGTTTTTGATAGCCACCACCTTGTTGTTGTTGGAATTTTCCATTCTTGCCATTATTATTATTGTTATTATTACCGTTACTCATTACTTCTCCTTTTTTGAATTTATACAATTCTATTACCAAAACCAACCAGTTGTTCTTTTTTTGGCTTTTTTACCAGCTTTTGTTGATTTTCTTTTAACTGTTTTTTTTCTTTTTACAGCTTTACGTGCCATGAGACATCTCCTTTAAATTAATTATAATTAACTACTACTACTACATTTTTTTTAGAGCATTATTCTTTGATTTTTTTTAAAGCTTTTGGCTTTACATATTCTTCAGCTTCTTTTTTTGCCATTTTTTCTAGCTTGCGTTGCTTTGATTCTTTTTTTTCAAATCTTAATGCTTTTCGATTCATTTTTTACTCATTTTCTTTCTTTTGTTGTTGCGCTTGTTTTCCAAACTGTTCTCTTTCTTGAGAATGAGTTTGTTTTACTTCATGATGTTCTTTACTGTGTTCATGTTTTTTACCATTCATACCGCAACTACATTTTGCTTCGTGTTGCTTACAACCTCTACATGCCATAGTATCTCCTTTTTTTATTTTCTCTATAATTTGATATTATCAGAAATAGGTGCTCAAATTCAATAGTTTTGATAAGAAATTATAAGACTCTTTATTTTTCTTCTCTTTCAGGAGACTTTTTTTCATGTTTTTCATATTCTTTTAATTGCTTACTTTCAGGATTATCTTCTTTATATTGTTTTTTTCCTGGGACTGTACAACTGCAAACTTTTCCTATAGCCCGCCCACAACTTTTACAGATCATAAATTTCTCCTTTTAATATTCATATTATCAGAAATGGCTCCTAAACTTCAATAGTTTGATTATTCAGATTATAAGACATCATTTGATAAAAAATGCGAATAAATTTCGATTTTAAGCAACGATTATTAAATTTAAATCCAAATATATTAAGGTGGCTATTATTTGATTAAAAAATTGATATTGTTTTTATAATTTTTTCACATGTGACGAATTTTAGTCTTTTTAACTGTTCTAATTCAAATTTGACGGGTCAAAAAAGTATTTATGGTAAGGCATTTTGCATGTCCATAATTTTCTCATTACAGACATGCTTCAATTGTTTTAATTTTGATTTATAATAATTTTGATTTATTTATTTTGGTCACTTGTGTAATTATCAATGGTAGTATCAATTGATGACATCATTGCGTCATCTGATGGACTTGTATATGAACTGTAATCTACCGAACCTGAAACATATGAATTATCATTGCTTTCATATGATGAAATTGTAGCATCAATTGAATCCATTATTTTATCGTTGCCTGAATCCATAGCAACAAGAGATGTAGAAATTAAAAGGGTTAGAGCAAATATATGACGTTTCATGTCATTTATCCTTATGTATGTGTTTATAATAATATTTCATAGCGTAATGAAAATACAGCTCTCGCATTTGCTAAACTTCAAACAATAGAAATGATTTATAGTGCAACCAAGTAAGCTGCAATTTTTTAGTGCGTTATATCTTCATCTAAAAAGTCAAAATTAAGATAATGCCATACACTAATAGGGGACTTTACATTTAAAGATATAAGTCCAGATCTTGTAGTTTTTAATGAACATTCGATAGAACACATTATTATATTTGCAGTATGATCATTTATATTACCGTCTTTATCGCACAGCTCTAAAAAAACCGCATGTTCAAAACGTTTATCAAAATGTGAACTTTCTTTACTGAAATCGAAAATAAAATTCTTTTTATCCAACTTTCGATTGTACTTTTTACAAGCATTAGATAAATCAACTAACAACATAACTTTATTTTTATCTTCTTCTTTATTAAGATCCACAAGTTTGTTGTAAATATCATCTACTTCTTGTCTAGCAACATAAGTGCCGTTATTTAACAAGATGGCCGATAAATAATTAATTCCTAAAATTGAAAGAATTAAAAGTAATTTTTTTAACATATAACCTCAAGTGTAATTATGAGAACTCAGTTTATCAAAACATTAAAAATTATCAAAAATTAAATGAATTATTGGTTTACACTTTTAAATTTTATGGTAGTTTATAATTTTTATAAATTCAGGAGAAAAAGACAATGAAGCTGTCTTCAAAATTATTATTATTATTTTATCTATTTAACTTTTCTGCAAATGCTACTGTATTTATAAATAAAACTGGTTGTCCTATTTATATATATTATGGTGGTGAACAAAAATTCTGGCTTTTTAAGAATTATTTTGAAATTAATATAGATGATTCATCAAAAAAACATATTATTATTAATATTCCACAGCTAATTAGAGGAGGCACACAAACCCGTGTTGTTTGCTTACCAGAAGTTCACCAAGATGATATAAATATTATTAAATTTTCAGCGGATAGTGATAAAAATGAATATGGAATAGTTACTGTAGTATCCCTAAAAGAAATCCCTATTAAATTAAAAAATGAAAAAAAGATTTTGAAAAAAATTGATAAAATATTAAATGACAAAAATTATCAGGTAACAAATAACAAATTAGAAAGTGTAATAGATATAGAATTAGACTCAAAAAATAAAAGTAACAGTTTTGAATATAATTTTACTCTTAACCGAATTAGAAGAAAAACATTATAGTTATTTTTCTTTTATCTTTGATATCTAAAATAAATTATTTTAATTTTAAAATTCATTTTATGCTTTTCTTGAAAAAAAATGATTAAATTAATGATACTTCTTTATATTTCAAAAAAGCGAGATTTCATGAAAAAATTTATTTATTACATAATTATCATCAATATTTTTAATTTAATTGTTTGCGCAAATTTAGAAAACGATCTTCAAAATATAATTTCTCAAATTGAACAAGATGCATATTTTGGTATTAAAGTATTTGATATTAAAAATGAAATTTCTTTAGCTCAAAATAATGCTCATCACCTTTTTCTACCAGCAAGTAATCTTAAACTTTTTACAGCCGCAGCCGCTCTTTTTTACTTAGGCCCCGATTTTAAATTTAGTACCGAAATTTTGACTGATGGAGATGTTGTAGAAGATACAGTAGAAGGAAATTTATATTTAAAAGCATCAGGAGATCCTTCTTTAAAATATAAAGATGTTGAAAATTTAGTTGCGGAGTTGAGCAAAAATAATATTACCAAAATTAAAGGTAACTTGATAATTGATTCTTCAGAATTTGATGATATAGAATTTGGTCCAGGATGGGCATGGGATGATGGACCTTTCTTTTTCAATTCTCCAATTAATGCATTTTGTGTTAATCATAATTGTGTGAAAATAAAAATTGGATTTAATGGTGAATCATATATAAATTTAACTCCTGCAACCAATTACGTTACTATCCGGTCTGAATTAACAGTGGATTATTCTCTTGAAAAACCTAAAATATCTATAAATAGAAGCTGGAGACAGAAAGAAAATATAATCGCAATCACCGGATCTGTCCCACCAGTAGAATTTGAACAAAAATATTATTTAACAATAGAAAAGCCGGAAAGATTTGTAGCATATTTATTTTTAGAATTATGTAATAAATATAAGATAATTTTAGATGGAACCATTTTAAAAGGACATACACCACGATCTTGTAAAATACTTGCTCAACATAATTCAGCTCAATTAAAAATATTAATTCGTAGGCTCTTAAAAAATTCAGATAATCTTTATGCTGAATGTTTTTTTAAAAAAATTGGCTGCCATCTATTTGGAAAACCTGGCACGTGGCAAAATGGACAGTTAGCACTTTATGAATTTTTAGAAAAAATCCTTAATTTAAACACAAAAAATTTAAAAATAGTCGATGGTTCAGGCCTATCTCGTTACAATTTAGTTTGCCCAGAAAATATCACATCTCTATTAAAATGGATCTACAAGAGTGAATTATCAGACCATTTTATTAATGCTCTTCCCTGTGCAGGAATAGATGGAACATTAAAAGACAGAATGCAACAAGGACAGGCCTATCAAATTGTGAGAGCAAAAACTGGAAGCCTTGGAGGCGTTACTTCATTATCTGGATATGTTTTAAATTCTAATCCATTAGCATTTAGCATTTTAATTAATAATTTTGTAAAACCTTCACAAAATTACAAAATTCTTGAAGATGAAATTTGTAATAAATTAGTTCAGCTGTCTAATTAATTGAATTATTTAAAAACTCATATTATATTTTCAAAAAATTACTTGGAAGAGAGAAAAAATGAAGCTTTTAAAAAAAATATTTTCTATACTTGTCTGTTTACAATTTTCAATTAATGCCGCTTTATTTATAAATGATGATGCTAATTGGCCAGTATTGCGATTCAGCTATCTTGGTTTAGAAAAACTTAGTTTTAAAGAGTGTCAAATTGTTGATAATAAATTATTAGAATATCAACAGTTCTTAATTGAAGTTGAAGACAAAGGCAATCTAAGCTTTTATAGTGTAATAGAATTTCCAGATGATTGTTCAGACACAATAATTGTCATTAAAGATGGAGGATACAAGTTTTATTCAGCAAAAGAGTTGGGAATTCCTGCGACAATTGAAAATAAAGATATAATTATATGCAAAATTAAAGAAATAGATAAAACAGTATTACCAAAAAACATAGAACCTGATGAAGCTGAATCCTCTTGCATTTCATGCAAATGTCCAGAGTTGTCATGCGATTTAATTTAAATTTTTAAATTCTTAAAAAGGAAATTAAAATGAAAATATTAAAAAAATTATTATATTTATTTTTGTTATTTCAATTTTATATTGCCAATTCAGTCTTATTTATTAATGACACAGGTTTCTCTTTTTTAATTTTACAATATTACGGGCAAGAAGTAATCAAATTTAAAAAATGTGCTGAAGTTAAAGATGAAATATTAAAAAATAAGCATTTGATAATTCAGCTGGCTACGAAAAAAGGACCTTATCTTTTTTACAATGATATATCTTTTGATGATAAAATTACACCTAATACGATTGTTGTTTTTAAAGATTCAAGTTACAAAATTTACTATGGCAACAAATTAGGAATCGCAATAAATTGTGAAAACAAAGATTTAATTTTAGAAAAAATTGAAGAATTAGAAAAATTAAATCAAATTAAAATTGAAATACCAGAAGAAAATAAGCCCTCTCGTTGTTCAGAATTGACTTGCAATTTAGTGTAATTTTTCTTGTAAATATTTTAATTGTATAATTTTTCAACTCATAGTAATATTCTCGCAGTTTTAATGAAAAAGAAGTTTTACCTGGATGTGTATCAAAAATTAACCAACAAGGATTTTATGAATATAATAAATAAAATATTTTTACTAAGCATAATTGCACATCAATCATTACTTGCAGTTTGGTTTATAAATAGAACCGATACCCCAATTTTGATTTATAAAAAAGATATCCAAATTGTTTATTTGGATGCTCAATCACGGAAAGATATTTCATTAGATGAATCATTAATTTCCCAACAATTAGATATTAAAAAATTAGAAAATGGTATCGAACTCATCAACTTCAAAACAATTTTATTAACTGATATTTCTTCTGATGTTATTATTTTATTTGATGAAAATCTGAGGTTATGGAAAGATAGTATCCATTGTTTTTCTGTATCTAAACTTGGGATTGCAGAAAAAGATGTAGAACCCAAATTGATTTTACAAAAAATATATGAATACTATGAGCAAGAAATAAATAAATGTGCTGATCAAATAGAACAACAAAGAAAAATAATAAATAAACACTCTTATTGGAATTGCTGGAAATTCTGGTGTTGTTGTTAATATAGAGGTACTGGTTATGGAATCTTGCAAGCAACCGATGGATTTGCAGATTTATTGTCCAATATTATTTTTGGCTTCTTATGGTCCTATATCTCGTCATCAGTTGCATTTATTTATTCAATAGTTTTAAGTTTAGCGGCTGTAATTGCTTTACTTATTTAAAAAATTAATATTTTGTTTTTTTAATAATTGTGTTAATTTATCCAACGTTTTTTTACAAAGGAATTCCATGAAAAATTTAATGAATAAATTTATTTTTTTATTAATATTATCAGCTTCAACTAATCTAATATCAATGAGATATATTTATGATAGGTCCACAAAGCAATGGACCAAAGTTTCTGATCAAATCAAACTTTTGCAAGAAGTTCAAGATTTGTTCAAGCTAGAAGATAAGGATCCTAAAAGTATTTTTGAAAATTTTAAAAAATTTAAACTATTAGAAAAGGCAGATAAGGATGGCTTCGCATATGCAAATGAGATTATCAGTGGTGGATTTAGTAGATACCAAAAATTTTTACTTAACAATTTAACTGATGAGGATTTCTTAAAGCTTAATCGATATCTGTTCCTTATTTTAGAACAATTGACAACAAAAGAGATTACACTTGAAACATATGATGTTAATAACTTAATTTCTTTAATTGAATTAGTTATCGATTTAAAAAAACTTATTATTACATTGGAAAATAATGCTGGGCAAGATTTACTAAACCTAGCTTGGAAAGCGAATCAAATTGATTTATTTAAAAAATTGCTTGAGCAAAAGTTTAACGCTAACAAACCAATCAATGAAAAAGGTGATACTCTTCTAACGCATTTTTGTAAAGTAGGAAATATTAAGATTGTAAAATTATTAATTAAAGCTGGTGCAGATTTTGACAAATTAAATAAAGAAAACGTTAGCCCAATTACTTATGCAGCATATAATAAACACAAAGAAATAGTTGAGATATTAATTAAGGCAGGATCAAAACGTTGTTTAGGCATTGCATTAATTAACGCTGCAGCAGTAGGTGATAAAGAAATAGTAGAATTGTTAATTAATGCCGGAGCTGAAATAGATGAAAAGGCTGCAGGAGGACATACAGCAATTTCAGAAGCAATTAAATATGGTTACAAAGATATTGCTGATATATTAAGAATTAATGGATCAGGATTCAAAAAAGAAAAGAAATCGAAATCATGCAATATTGTTTAGAAAATGAGAAGAGGCAAGAATTTCTTGCCTCTTCTCATTTTAAGATCTTTATTTTTATTTTTTTAACAGATTTTTTAAGTACTCAAAAAATGATTTATTTACAAATCCATAATTTGCAAATAATTGCATTATCTCGGTTTGATTATTTTTTTTAGCCCAATCATAAGCAGTATAACCATCATTATTTTTTAAATGAATATTAGCCCCAGAATGGATCAGAATTTCTGCAGCTTTTTTATTTCCATGAGAACATGCATACATTAAAGCTGTTTGTTTTAATGTATCAACTTTATTAAGATTAGTACCCGAATCAATTAACATCTGTAAAATAGCTAGGTGACCATCACACTCACAAATGCTTGCCCGTATAAGTGCAGTAACTCCTAAATTATCACCTTCATCTACATTAAACATTTTTCTATTAAGCAAAAAAGAAACAAGTGTTGGAAACTTAATGGAAGTTGCTAACATTAATAAATTTAATCCGCTATCAAGTTTTAAAGTAGAATCAAATTTTTGAACACTAATCAAAAAATTAATTAAAAGACATAAATCCTTTTCCATTTTGGGATTTGGCATCTGTCTTATCTGTAAAAGCATAGCTATGGTATTTATTATGCTCTTGTTTATTTGATTAAAATCCTCCTCAGTAATTGCTTCCAACATAAGTTTTTCATAATATGAAAGATTTTTTTCAGGATCAACAATCTTAGTTAAAAATTGATATCTGGGATTTTTATTTTCTTTTATTGAAAGATAATATTTATAGCTATCAATAATATTATCAACTTTTTTGCTTAATTCTTTATCAGGTTGCATGCAAAATATGTTTGAAGTTAAAGTTATTAAAAAAAATAATTTTTTCATTATTGTTCCATATAAAAAAAGTAAAAAATATTTAATTAACGCTACATTTTACGTAAAATTATTAAATATTCAAATAAAAAAAGGACCGACAAGGCCAGAGCGACGGGCAAGAAGTGACCGAGCGGCGGCCGGCAGGAGGTCCAAAATGTGGTAGAAGTCCAATGGCATCGAACTAAATAGCGGAGCTTGTCCGGCGTAGCTCTTCATATTTCAATAGAAAACTGCCTCGAAAATAGCGAAGACGGAACGAATCAATTATGCGATAATTCTCGCCCTTCTGCGGCGCGGCTTCCTTGTAATTATGCGCAATTCTATCTTGATACGCTTGCCAACCTAATTTTCTAAATTGATAAATTCCTCTTCCAACAATTATCACATCGCATCCAATATTTTTAATCTTTTAAATTATTTCGGGCAAATATAACCAATTTGTATATAAAGTAAAACTACGATATAATTTAAAAAAACCTAAACTCGCCCAGCAATGGGCGATACTAATGAAAGTTTTAAGTATGGCGAACAAACTACCAGATATCAAAGCTAATTTTCCAGAATGGTATAATGAAATTATATTTCAATCTGAATTGGCCGATCTTTCACCGGTCAGAGGTAGTATTGTTATTCGCCCATATGGTTATGCAATTTGGGAAAACATTCAAAAAACATTAGATAAAAAAATTAAAGATACTGGTCACCAAAATGCATATTTTCCATTACTTATCCCAGAATCTTTCTTAAAAAAAGAAGCTAAGCATGTCGAAGGCTTTGCTCCGGAAGTCGCAGTAGTTACCTATGCAGGCGGTAAAGAACTTGAAGAACCTCTAGTTATTCGCCCTACTTCAGAAACTATGATCCATTATATGTTTGCAAAATGGTTAAAATCTTGGAGAGATTTACCATTCAAAATTAATCAGTGGGCAAATATAGTTCGTTGGGAAATGAGAACAAGACCATTTTTGCGAACAACAGAAATTCTTTGGCAAGAAGGTCACACAGCTCATGAAACATTGCAAGAAGCTCAAGAAGAAGTTTTTACAATGCTCGATCAATATGTTGATTTAGTACAAAACTATCTTGCAATTCCGGTTGTCGCAGGACAAAAGTCAGAAAGCGAAAAATTTGCTGGCGCAGACAAAACTTTTACAATTGAAGGGTTAATGCAAGATGGCAGAGCTCTTCAAATGGGAACATCTCATTTAATTTCTCAAAGCTTTGCAAAATCTTTTGATATGAAATTTCAAAATAGAGAAGGTCAACTTGCTTACCCTTATCTTACAAGTTGGGGTGTAACTACTCGTCTTGTAGGCGCGCTTGTTATGACTCATGGTGACCAAAAAGGATTAATTATCCCTCCCAAAATTGCTCCTATACAAATCGCAATTGTGCCAATTTTCAAAGGTGAAGAAAAGGATAAATTACAAAAAGTTGCTCAAGAATTAGCTCAAAAATTAAAAACAAAATTCAGAGTTTTCCTTGATGATTCACAAGAAGAAACTCCTGGTGCTAAATTTTATAAATGGGAATTAAAAGGTGTTCCATTAAGAATTGAAATTGGACCAAGAGATTTACAAGCAAACCAAGTAGTAATTACAGATCGCCTAACATCAACTAAACAAAGTGTTGCTTTTAATAATCTAGAAAATTTTGTAGAACAAACATTAGAAAAAATACAACAAGATATGTTTGATTCCGCAAAAGCAAGAAGAGATAGCATGTGGCATAAAGTTGCTAAATTAACAGACTTTGCCAAACAATTAGATGAACAAGGTGGATTTTATCAAACTGGTTGGTGTGGCCGCTCAGAATGTGAAGCAAGACTAAAAGAATACAAAGCAACTATCCGCTGCCTTGTAAATGAAAATAATTTTAAATCATGTTTTAATTGCGATTTGCCAAGCAATAGAGATATTTTGGTTGCAAAAGCTTATTAACGACAGTTGGATTTAAATTTAAACGATTTGCGTGTTGTTCCTGTTAAAGCAAATTTTAATTTGTAATAAGTTTCATCAGAGAAATTTTTAGAATGCTTTTTTTGTTTTAATAATGATATTGCGGAATCGCCTCGAGAATCTTTTAAATCAATTTTTGCTCCAGAACTCATTAATAAAGTAATAATTTCCAAAACCTTTTCCATTTCTACGCCTGAAAAAGACTTTTTCATTAACGCAATTAATGGGTTGACTCCATTACCTATTATTAAATTAACATCTGCACCATGTTGAATTAAAGCTTTAATAACCTTTATACTTTTATATTCAGTTGCATAAATTAATACTGTCTTTTCATATTCATCCACTGGAGCATTTACATTTAATTTAGTTGCTAACAATAATAAATTAACAATTTTTTCCGCGTCTGTTTTACATGCTTCAAGCAAAAAATATAATAATTGTGGATTATATTCAGATAATATATTTTTATGAAACCAATAAACAAGATCATGTTTCAACGCTGTGTCTTTCCAAGTAACGCGTGAATTACGACGTTTATTATTTACATAAACTTTAGCATCATTATATTGATCTGTGCCATTTAATTTTTGTATTTTTCCTTCATCATTTTTTAATTGCCGTATATATAATTCTCTTAATTTATTATATTTTTCATTAAGATGTTTTCCAGGATTTTTGACAATATGATTAAATTTTCGATTAACCAATTGAAAATTCTTTATTCCAATAAAAACCGCTAATTCATTTAAAGAATCTGTTTGCAAAGAATCTAAATATTTCTCATATATTTTATATAAAATTTCAGTTGGCAACTGCATAATATTGTCACAATGTGAAAGATCAAAACGTACTTTCTTTTTTATAGCACTTTTTACATTGCCTTTTTTAATACAAGACTTACTCATTGCTTGAATACAAAAAATATTAAAAAAAATAAATATTAAAAAAATTGAATTGATCTTCATAACTGCCTTAACTGTCTTATAAAATTTAAATTATTTAGAGGCACAATCTAAATTTTATTTATAAAAAAATCAAATTATATATTTTAAAGCATTTATAATGACAAATTTTCTCATATTGTTTATAATTTTTTTCAAAACATTTTTTTTAAATTTATCTTAGGATCAATATATGGAAAGTAGATTTGTCGTAGACCAAAAATCACTTGTTTCATTACTCAGTTCAATGCAACCTATTTGCACAAAAAGAACAACCATAGACGCAACTTCAACTATACTCTTTCAAGTTGGAAATAGAGAACTAGTATTAAAAAGTACAGATTTAGAAATTAGTCTTCAAGCAAGCTGTACACTTTCTGAAAGCACAATCACAGACGCACAAACATTTTTGGTTTCAGGAAAAAGAATATTCGATGTCGTTAAAGAATTAGATGGCAACATTACTTGTGAATTAGCAAGCAATCAGATATTTTTAAAATGTAATGGTATAAATCTTTCTCTTAATATTAAAGATGCACAAGAATTTCCACCCTTTCCTGAACGCATTGAAAATCTTATGCATATATCTGCACCAGATTTGCGTAATATGCTTGATAGCGTTGCATTCTTAATTCCTCAAAATAATGCTAATTCTGCATTAAATGGCCTATTGCTCGAATTTTCAGACCAAGAATTTACCATGACAACAACAGATGGCCATTGCCTTGCAAGAGTTGGTACTGCAAAATATATTTTGAATCAAGCAAAATCTTGGTTATTGCCACGCAGAGCAATTTTTGAACTGAAAAAAATTTTAGAAACAACACCAGACAATACAATATTTTTAGGTATTTGTGGAAATCAATTAGTATTTTCTGGAGAATTTTTTAATTTCTTTTCAAAACTATTAGTAGATCCATTTCCTAACTATCGTTCTATTTTAGAAAAAACAGATTTTATTGCAGCAACAGTAGACAGATCTAAATTTATTAAAACGTTAAGAAGATCTGCATGCTTACTTTCAGGCCAATTCTTGGCAACAAAATTTACTTTTTCAAAAGATAGTTTACAAGTTTCGATTAATAATAAAGAAGTCGGTAATTTAGATGAAGAATTGCCAATTACATCTTCGGACAATTTAAATTTAGATACACGCTTTTATTCTCCATATTTACTAAATGGTTTACAAGCATTTAATGAAGGTGTTGCAACATTTTATTTAAAAAATAATTCTAAACCAATAATATTTGAATCTAAAGGTACTGATTTTACAACAACATATCTTGTAATGCCAGTATCTCCAACATCTAACCGTTAAGTAATGCTTGTAAAAAAATTAACACTAAAAGATTTTCGTTGTTTTTCAACAAAAGAAATTGAATTTGAAAGCCCAATAAGTTGCATTATTGGGCCTAATGGTTCAGGCAAAACTTCTATTTTAGAAGCTCTTCATTACGCTTGTTATTTTAGATCTTTCAAAACTTATAGCCCTAAAGAACTTGTAAAGTTAGATTCTCAAGGTTTTCATATTAAAATTGCAATGCCGGAAGAAGATATTTATCAAATTGGTTTTACTGAAAATAAAAGATTAGTAAAATTTAATAATAGTCCTGTAGTTTCGTTTAAAGAACACTTTGCGCGCTACACAACTGTTACATTAACAGAAGATGATATTCTATTAATTAAAGGCGCACCAGAAGTTCGCAGATCATTTCTTGATCAACTTTTAATTCTTGAAAAACCTACATTTGCTACAATCCTATCTAAATACAGACACACTTTAGAAAGTCGTAACGCATTACTTACTTCATTTACTGGAGATTTAGAACAGTATGAAATTTGGACACAGCAATTGTGGAATTTGTCAGAAATTATTAGGCAAGAAAGAGCAGATTTACTTACAAGATTAGAGGAAGCTTGCAATTTCTTATTTGATAAAACATTTGGGCAAGAAATTAGAGTAAAATTTGAATATCCTTATTCTAAGCAAACCTTTGAAGATTTCTTCCAAGATTTTAAAAAAAGTCTGCCTCGAGAATTGGCTTATAAAAGGTCCCTTTTTGGTGCCCATTTGGATGATTTTAGCATCGTTTTTAAAGAAAAAACAAGCCGAAAATTTGCCTCAAGAGGCCAGCAAAAACTGCTTATTTTAATCATAAAATTAGCACAGTTAAAATTACTATCCTCAGGTTATAATAGGACAATTTTCCTATTGGATGACTTTACTACAGATTTAGACAAAGAAGTTACAAATAGAATCCTAGACATACTCCCTACTAGCGCCTGCCAGCTCATTTTTACCAGCCCTGTAAATAATAGCCTTTTACAGAACGGATTAGGCCATTTAAAGCCTCAAAATATCATTTTAGAGGAATAATTTACCCTAAAACACCCTATTAGTATAAATTTGACAAATAAGATAAAATAGTGGAAAAATGATTAGAATTTAAATTAAAAAACTAAGCATTGATATTTGACATTTGCAAAAATTTTGGCATTCTTAGATATATATAAAAATAATTCATATAAATTTAACCTAGGCTTCATTACTACTCTCCTTTTTTCCACCGCATTGATTTACTTCAATGCGGTGGTTGTGTTTTAAAGACTTTTTTATTTTATCTATTTTCAATGACGTGAGCTATTTGGTTTCTACCTAATCTCTTTGCTAATTCTAATGGTGTTTCACCTTGTATTTTGACATTTAAATCAGCGCCATTGTCTACCAACAATTGCACAAGTTCTTTTTCAATAATGCTAGGAATTCTAATAGCTAATGTTAAAGCAGAATTGCGACCGGTATTAAAATTCACATTTGCACCATTTTTTAAAAGAAATTTTACAAAATTCACGTTGCCATTCATGACAGCTAACATTAATGGTGTATAACCCATATTATTTAAAGAATTAATATCTGCCCCAGCATTTAATAATTTTTTAGCAAATTGCTCTCTATAAGAATCAAAACTTGTACGATATATATCTTGAAATTCTTTATTGAGTTCAGATTTCGAACGAGGCAATTCTCTTTGCTCCATTGCCATACAATACATAAACGATACCCCGCTCAAAATTAATAATTTTAATTTCATAATAAATCCTTTTTTTAATAATTATTTTCGTGTAGAAAGTATATTTAACATCTGTTCTTTTATCTTCTTTTCAATTATATTAGCAAGTCTGGTTCTTCCTAAACTTTTTGCCAATTCCAGTGGTGTTTGATTTTGAATTTTCATGGTCAAATCAGCACCATTATCAAGTAACAAATTTAATAATTTTTCGACATGTTCACCTGGAACTCTAATTAATAATGTTAAAGCAGATTGAATTCCATTATTAGCATTAACATTCGCACCATTTTTTATTAGAAATTTTGCAAAATCATAATTTCCATTAACGACCGCATTCATTAATGGTGTAAAATTGCTAGCATTTACTGCATTAATATTTGCACCAGCATCTAATAACATTTTGGCTAATCTTTCCACGAAAAGATCGAATTTTCTTTGATATATTTGCTGCAATTTTTCATTAAGTTCATCTTTTGTAAAATTCATTTTTAAAAGTTTTATTAGATTGGCATAATTTAATTTATTAAAATATGGACTTCTATACAATTCCAATAAACTATTTCTTGACTCAACTGGTAATTTTTTTACTTCTAAACCAGCTTCTGGCGACATTGCCAAACAAAATGACAAACCTAATATACTTAAAAATAATAACTTTAATTTCATAATTTACCTCGTATGTTCTCTTAATACTTCTATAACGTCATCACGACCCTGCCTTAAAGCTTCTTCTCTTGGAGTTAATGTAGGGCCAAAAGCCCAAGTTTTGCGCAGATCAGGATTAAATCCCTTTTCTAAAAGAAATTCAAGAACTGCTTTATTTCCATTTTGCACCGCAGTCATTAATGCATCAAACTGTACTTGTTTAATATTAACACCACGATCTAAAGCTGCTTGAATATTATTTATATTTCCCGAACGTACAGCTTCTAAAAATTCAGCATTAATTTTTTGCTGCTCAGTTGCGCCAGTCGTCTGGCTAAACATGTTTAAAGTACAACTAAACAGGAAAAACAAGATTATTCTTTTCATAATAATCAATTCAATTTATTAAAATTATACAACTCCTAACTATATAATAATAAATCGATTGACCAATTGTAAATAATTTAAGGGGAAAAATAAACTTTTCCCTGATATTTGATTAAAGAATTAGAGGTTTTTCTTCAGATTATACGATATCGCAGCTTTTTCTGTGACGGTTCTCTACTTGGACAGTTTGTCTGGATTCATTTAATTCATTTAAAATTGATGAATCTGCATTATGGTCAACTAAAAAATTCATTAAAGGCAGATCACTATCTTTTAATGCTTGCATTAAAGGAGTACTCTTTGATTTATCAACTATATTTATGTCTGCACCTGCCTCCAACAATAATGTAGCAATTTTATAATTGTAGGAATCTTTACAATATCTTATAACATTTCCCGCAAACTCTGTACGTCCTGTATATGGGTTATCATAATATGTCTGATAGGATAAATTATGCCTTATGGTTCTGTCGGTAATCAACCTAAAAAAAGCTGTTCGGCCATCTTGATCTTTTTCATCAATTTTGCATCTTTTAGCAATCAAAAGTTTAACCATAGATAAATTTGAATATTTACAAGCAACCATTAACGGTGTTAATCCTAAAAATTCTTTAGGCAACTGCATTTCTTTTGTGGCTCTTATATCAAAATTAAATTTCATACCAATAAAAATTAATTTTTTTATTAAATTTAATAAAATTCGTTGTTGAATCTTTTCATGAATTATTCTTTGGTTAATATCTGCATCCCAATATTCTCTTGTATAATTCATGCTATTAATAGGCTTTATATTTTTATCAAAAAAACTCACAACTTCTTCATGATGGCCTGATGCAGCTTCAAATAATTTTTCAGCAAATTTTATTTCACCATATTTTTCAATAAGAAGTTTTCTAATTTGTTCATCAATAATTTTTTTAAATTTCCTCATTCTTTTACATGTCGATGACAAATTGTATCCTGATTTATATCCTCTTGATAACAATGAATTTAAATTACGTCTAAAATTATGATTTGAATCATCTTTTTCAAAATTAATATTATTAGCTGCTGATTTAACAATTTTTTCTACAATTTCTGCAGGCAACATCTCGAAATAATCCATAGAAAAAGTGAAAAATGTAAAAGTAACTGAAAATAAAATTATTTTAGTAATTGATTGTTTTGTGTTTTCCATAGTGCACATAATGTAACTGCCAATGCGTCTGTAATATCTAATTTGTCTGTTTTAATATTTAAAAAAAGTCGTGTAACAACTCTTGCAACCTGTTCTTTGTCGGCAGCTCCATAACCAGTGACAGACATTTTTACTTCTCTTGGAGCATATTCATGAATCTTCAAATTATTTTTTTGAGCCAATAAATATAAAATTCCTCTTAAATATCCAAGCTTTAAAAAATTTTGTGCATTTTTTCCCAAAAATGGGGTTTCTAAAGCAATATCTGTAATTTCAAAAGTCTTTATTTTTTCACAAAAATAATCAAAAAATATTTCAATTTTTTCTGCTAAAGTTTTTGTTTGACTCATTTTGAGTGCGCCATAGTCTAAAAGAAAAATTTTTCCATTTTCTTTTTTCATTATGGCAAAACCTGTAACGGTAAAGCCTGGATCTATCCCTAAAATTTTCATAAATTATAAATTAAATTTTAAGATAGTATACGTATGTTGGCGGAAAATTCCAAAGAATTAATATTTTTTTTATTAAATATTTTTCTCTTATTGCTTTTATTGTAGCTTGAGCTTCATCATATTCTAATTTTTGTTGCTTACTTAAAAAAAATCTTTTTAATTTTGCAAGTAATGCATATTCAATATAATGCACATATCCATCTTTTTTTAGTAAAGACTTATATTTTTCAAAAACTTTTAATATAAGTTCTTTAGGAAAAGAATTAAATGGCAATGTTGAGATAATAAAATCATATTTTTTATCTGATGAAAAATCTTCGATTGGCATGCAGTAAAATTTAATATTTTTAGCTGAGTCTTTTAATTTATCACTCATTATTGCACAAAATTTTTCATTTTTTTCTATAACATCAAGATTGTCCTGCGCTTTTAATTCTTTAAGTAATTCATCTGTAACCACACCAGTTCCTGCTCCAACTTCCAAAATATTTTTAGGGCCATGAAAGTTTTTTATTGGTTCAATCAATTTTTTTGCAGTATAGGAAGTAAGTGGTGTTAATGCACCAACTTCTTTTGGTTCTTTCAAGAACATAAAGATAAAAGTAGAAATATTTGAATTTGCAAAAATAAAAGCAAAAATTAATATTAAAATAATAAAAAATAAATTTTTGTGATTCATATACCCCTTTTTTAATAAAAATAGATTATGAGTATGTAAAAAATCAATTATATAAAATTGTAAATTTGTAAAATGTCTTTTTTCTAAGTTATTTTGCTTGCCCAAAATAACTTAACTAAAAGGGCACCAACATGCTGTTGGATCGCTTTCCCGTTTAATTCGCTGCCGCTTCGCCTCGCGGCTCAGGCGCTCAGAAAACTACCGGACTTTTTTCATTATAAGTTTTGAGTGTTTGAAAACCCAAAACCTTTAGGTTTCGTGGGTTTGAGTTGCAAAACGTTGAGGGATGCAAGGGAAAGTTGCCGCCTTTTAGTTAAGGTATTTTGGGCGTCCAAAATACCTTAGAAAAAGAAAATTTTGATGCAAGCTTAACAAAAAATTTACTTAAATATTAATCTGCATCTTCAAACTTAGTAAGTTCTCTTACAAAGTTTAAGAAAACTGTACCAGTTGGTCCATTTCTTTGTTTTCCAATAATGACTTCTGCTAGGTTCGCATTTTCTGAGTCAGGATTGTATACAATGTCTCTGTATAAAAATAAAATTAGATCAGCATCCTGTTCTATCGCTCCAGATTCTCTCAAATCTGAAAGCATTGGTCTTTTATCGACCCGGCTATCAACAGCACGTGAAAGTTGAGACAACGCTATAATAGGGATAGATAATTCTTTAGCTAGCGCCTTTAATGAACGAGAAATTTCTGAAACTTCTTGGTGCCTATTTTCATGCTTTTTTTGTGAATGCATCAGTTGCAAATAATCGATTATTAAAAATTGAAGATTATTTTCTGCTTTCAATTTTCTAGCTTTTGTTCGCACATCCATAATACTTTGCATTGCGGTATCGTCAATGAATAAATTCATTTGAGCAAGTCTGCCAGCCACATGAGTAAGTTCAATCCATTCATCTGAATTTATTGTAGCATTACGAATGTTATGATGAGAAATTCCTGAATCACAAGATAAAAGTCTTAATGTTAATTGTTCTGCAGCCATTTCCAAAGATAAAAAACCAACTGTAACATTTTGAGCAGCAACATGTCTTGCAATACTTAAAGCTAAGGCCGTTTTGCCCATTGAAGGTCGAGCTGCAAGAACAATAAAATCTCCATTTTGAAAACCACAGGTCATTTCATCTAATTTTTTAAAACCTGCTGATATTCCAGTAATACCTTTAGTTTGGCTTTTAATGTCAGAAAGATGTTGAAATGTTTTTTTTAGCCAAATATTTAATTGGACAAAATTGTGCTTCGCTCTTTTGTTAGCAATAGAAAAAATAACTTTTTCTGCTTCATCAAGAACAGCTTCAATTTCTTTTTCATTCTGGCCATAACAGTTGGCAATAATACCTGCTGCTGAATTAATTAATTCTCGCAAAATTGCTTTTTCTTTTACAATTTTTGCATGTTGTTCAACAAGGCCTACCGAAGGAATATCTTCTTGCAGCGAAAGCAAATAAATAAGACCGCCAATTTCTTCTAGATGATTAGATTTTTCAAGCTCATCTTGCAATGTTACAAGATCGACCCTTTGTTGACGAGAAACAATATTTAAAATTGCCTGAAAAATAGTTTTATGAGATTTATAATAAAAATCATCAGGGGTTAAGATCTCAGCAATAGAAGCAGTTTGATCATCATGTATTAACAAGGAACCTAAGATAGCTTTTTCCGCATCTAAATTAAAAGGAAGTTTTTTCCCAATAATTTTTTCATTCAGAGCAAGCTGCTTTTCGGCAACAATCTTGTCCCTCAACCCTTTTTGCATTTTTTATCCCAGTTGTTTTTAAGCTAGCGGCGAAACTTTTAAAGTAAACTTTGGTTGTAATTTTGAAGATAATTTAATAATAATATCGTGTTTTCCAACAGTTTTTATTGACTTGTCAAAAATTACTTGATTTTTTTGTACACTGATACCTTTTTCTGAAAGTAATTCTACAACTTCTTGTGAACTAATTGCACCATAAAGTTTTTCACCATCGTGCATCTTGCGCTTGATTGCTATTTCGAGGGATTTTATTTTTTCTGCAAGCATTGATGTTTTTGTTTCGATAACTTCCTTTTTTACCTCTTTCATTTTAACTTTATTTTCAAAAGAACCTTCATTTTCTGGAGTTACTTCTAAAGCCAATTTTCTAGCTATCAAAAAGTTTCTTCCATAGCCTTCGGATACTTTTACGATTGTTCCTGCAAATCCAACTTTCTCAACGTCTTTTAACAAAAATACTTTCATTCTGATGCTCCTATATATAGGGTAATTTCGGGGACCCCGGAAAAAACTTGTGAGAATTTTCTGAGGGCATTAGTAATTATTTTATTAATATCAGTATAAACCAAAGTTGTTATTTTGAATATAGTGAAAAATTAAATTTTAAGGGTCCTAAAAGCCACCTTAGAACCACACCCTATCCTGATAAGCTCGGCTTTTACAATGACTTTTTCAGGCTGAATGTCATATTCAATGCAGGCTTGATATTGACAATCTGCTTGGTTCAGTGGCCAAGATTTAAGCTGTATAGGCTGATTATGTACCATATCTTTTTTATTTAAATTATAATGATCCAAGGCAAATTCTGCTAAAGCATCTAAAAGATATGTTTCTTTTTGAACTTGCTCTTTTTGAATAACGCAATCAAACATATAATTAACATGAGTCCAAATTAATGCAGAAAAACTTGTAATTACAAAACTAAAACAAACTATTGTCCAAATATTCATGATTTTTTAAATGAAATATACCTACTAATTTGAAAATTATTCTTTTCAATAAAACAAAAGACTCCAACCAATTTGTTTTGATAAAAATCTGGAACAAATTTTATATTCTTTACATTATTAGATAAAATTACTGATCTCTCACAAGATTTTACTAATCTTTTTTTATCATCAATTTCAAATGCAACATCTTTTATATGTTCTTTAAATCTAAAATGATTTGCATCAATTTTTTTAATATTATTCATATCTAATGATTTAAGATCATTCGTGATTTTGTTAAATGCAACTGACATTTGAATATATTCATCAAAATTTTTATAAATTATTTTTGTATTTTTATATAAATCTAAAATTAAATATCCTATAAAAATTGAAATTAAACTCGAAATTAATAAATAAATTAAAATTTCTATAATGCTAAAACCTTTAACATTTTTCATGCAAACCCACCTGTAAGGGTTACGCTTGAAGCAGTTTTTCGCTTTGAATCCCAACTTACATGTACATGCACAAAATTAAAATTTGGAGAAATTTTTTTTAAATCATATTTTACTTTAAAAAGTTTATAATCAGGCAAATTATTAAAATTATCCAAATTTTTATGCACTTTTATATAATCAACAACAGATGCTGCCATATTTATTGCCCTGTCTCTTAAAATAATTTCGCGTTGGTACATAAATATATCGATGCACCAAATTGAAATGTATAAACTCATGCAAGAAATAATAAATAGAGTTATAAGTGATTCTAAAAGTAAATACCCATTTGATTGACTTTTTTGGCTTAACTCTTTAAAATTAACGTTAAACATATACAAATAGTTAATTTTTTTACTTTGATTATAAACTGGTTGTCTAAAAAGTAACTATTTTTTAAATAAAAATGAAAGAGATTTATGATATTTAAAAATTTAATAAAATTATTTTTATTTACATGTCTTGCATTTTGCAATATTAGTTGCGCAGATCAACCAGCGCCAACGTTTCAACTTTCTCCAGAAGAATTAGAAGCTTTAAAAAATAATCCTTTTGGGCCACTGAGCGATGATGAAATTAATGAGTTTGTTAAATTCATGAATCAACTGAGCCCACAAGAATTAGAAGACTTGGAAAAGTTAGGTGAATCTATTATTAAAGAAATGGAAGCTGAAGCAAAGAAAGAAGAAACAATTCCAGAAGTAACACCAGAAGAAGTTGTAAAACCCGAAATTTCTACACCTAAAATACCAAAACCATTATTTGAAGAAAAAAATAAAATTGAAGCTCAAAAAATTATAAGAGCTATTATTAAATATTTACGAGAAATTAGACAAGAATCCATAAAAGATGAAAGCGTTAGCAGACGTCTAAAAATTTGGGAAAAAGATTTAAATGATCTTACATATTTTCTTCATGCAATGGATAAACCTGAAATGTTAGAACATCTTGCAAGTAAAGATTTTTCTAAATTGTATAGCGACTTAAAGAAATTCAAAGAATCTTTAGAAGAAAATATAAGTTCTTTCATGGTCAAAGAAGTAATTTCTGAAGAAGAATCTGAAGATCCTTACGAAATTTTGGGTGTCCCCCAAGATGCTACGCAAAACGAAATTGAAAATGCATTTAAAAAATTACAACAAAAAAGAGATCCAAAAATTTTAGAAGAAAAATTAAAAAATGAGGGACTTTCTGAAAAAGATATTTCAAGACAATTAAAAGAGGCAAAATTATCTTTTAGTCTGATTGAAACCGCTTATGAAAGTTTAAAAAATCCAAAAATAAGAGCACAAATAGATAATGAACTTAAAACCAAACAATCTCCTTACAAACAAGTTAAGGAAATTTCAAAGGCGGCATTTAATAAAATATTAGTTTCATTTAGCACGGCATTTTATGAAGATGCGATATTAAATCAGATTCAAAAACTATTCGAAAAGTATGAGCCACAGGCTTTAGAAAAGAAAAAAGAATTAGAACAAGCCGAAGCGCAAGCAAAAAAATCTCAAGAAGAATTAGCAAAAAGACGTGTTATCCCATCACCATCAACAACTCCCACATATAGACCTAGTTACACACCTCGAGAAAAAGATTATGAAAGAGAACTAGGAAGAAGATTTCCATTAGGTGAATATGATTTTGGCAAACCGACAGAATTTGGACCAACATTTCCAGAAAGAAAACAAGCCGAAAAACCGAAAGAATTACAAACAACACAAAAAGCTCCAGAGCAACCTAAAAAAGAAGAAGGCGACAAAGAAAAAGGTGGTAAGGAAAAAGGTAAAATTCCACAAGCCGGTGAAAAAGAAAAAGGAAAAAAAGAAGACAAAGAAAAGAAAGACGAAATTCTAGACTTAATTAAGGACTTAGATAGTAACCTTAAAGATTTAGAAAATGATATTGATAATCCTTCCAGCAATTACAACCAAGTTGTAAATTTAACTGCTTACGTACCCAATATTGCAGATTATGCAGAAAAAGCAAAACAAATTAAAGATTCAAAACTTAACATATCTATTGAAAAAACAGACAAAATTTTAAAAGGCCTTGAAAAAGTTAAAAACAAAAAAGATTTAGAAAAATATAAAAAAGAATTTTCAAAAATTATTGATCGAAAAGGTAAAGCAAATATAATTAAAAAAATTGGCGATCAGTTACCAAAATTTCAAGCAAGGTTAACAGTGACTCCGGAAATTCCATGGGCTAAAAATCACCCTGTAGGAATATTTATAAATGAATTTACTAAACTTTATGATAATCTACAAAAGATTGTCAAATTCTTAAAAGATGAAAATGATGCAGCAAAAGATGTAACAGATCTAAGTGATATTTTGAAAAATGTTACGGATGTTACTTTTATTCAAAATAATCAGGATCAGATAAAAAAATTAACTAGAGAGATTAAAGATTTTATTAATAAAGCAGAACCAGATCAAAAAGATTTTGTAGCTGCAGCATGGCAAGATCAGATTTTAAGTCTGCCAAATCTTCAAACTGTAAGAGCAATAGAAGATGCTAGTATTAGACAACTGAAAAATGATATAGCAGAAATAACTCAGAAACTTGGATTAACATTACCAGAACTGCAGGAGCCGGAAGCTGTAACTCCATAAATAAAAAAAGAGGAAGTAATGGAAAAAAGAATCTCATTTATAAAACAGCTTACAGATATTTTAGTTAGTCAAAATTCCATAGATCAAAAAAAAGCTGAAGATATAAAAAAAGCTTTAAAAGACATGGAAAATGTCCCTCTTGAAGAATATCTTTTGCAAAATGCATTTGTCACAAAATCTGATCTATTAAAAGCATTAAGCGTTTATTACAAAGTTCCTGCATTTGATGTAAGCGGTTATTTATTTGAACATGAACTTTTGAGAGAATTTCCAAAAGATGTTCTTTTACGTAACAGAATTATCCCTATAATAATTGATCAAGATATTTTAGTTGTAGCAACACCAGACCCTAGCGATGAAAGCCTTCTTGTAACAATCGGCAGATTCGTAAATAATGATGTAAGATTCAATGTTGGAATATCAAGTGATATTAAAGATGCAATTGAAGAATTTTATGACAAATCTATAACAACTGTTGATGCGCAAGATCCTTATTTTGAATACCTCGAACGTGATGATTTAAGAAAAAAATCACTTGAGGAAGAAGAAGAAAAAGAATAATCATAATGAAGAAATTCAATAAATCTCTTTTTATTTTTAGAAGAGATTTACGTATTGAGGATAATACTGGACTGATCGCTGCTTTAAAAGAAAGTAGTGTAGTTGTCCCATGTTTTATTTTTGATCCACGACAGGTCGGGAAAGAAAATTCTTTTGCCAGTTCAAATTCAATTCAATTTATGATCGAATCGCTTCAAGATTTAAAAAAACAACTCAATGCTAACCATGCCAAATTATATTTGTTTTATGGGATAGCTGAAAATGTCGTAAATAAATTAATCAAACAAGAAAAAATTGATGCAATTTTTCTAAATCGTGATTATTCGCCATTTAGTATCAAAAGAGATAAAAAAATAGAAAAAATTTGCAAAGATCATAATATTTATTTTCAATCTTATAATGATCTTTTATTAAACCAACCTGAAGATATAAAAAGTGGATCTGGAACACCCTATTCTATTTTTACACCATTTTATAAAGCTGCAGTAAAGAAGAAAATTAACTTACCAGAAAAAAATAATTTTAAAAATTATTATTCTGAAAAAATTTTAGGGCATAATGAAAAAATATCTTCTAAAATTTTAAAAAAAGAAAATGAATATATTGCACAGCATGGTGGAACTCAACACTGTTTAAAAATTTTAAAGAATATAAAACAATTTAAAGATTATGAAAAAACTCGAAATTTTCCATCAATAGATACAACAAAACTTTCTGCTCATAACAAATTCGGAACATGCTCAATCAGAACTATTTACCATTCAATTGGCAAAAAATTAGGATATCATCACTCTCTTTTGCGTCAGCTGTATTGGCGAGATTTTTTCATACATGTTTTGTTTAATTTTCCAGACGTTTTAGGTCATCCATATCACAAAAAATTTAAAAATCTAAAATGGAACAATAACAAAAAAAATTTTGAAAAATGGTGCAATGGTCAGACAGGTTTTCCTCTAGTAGATGCTGGTATGAGACAACTAAATAAAATAGGGTTTATGCACAATAGAGTTCGCATGGTTGTTGCTTCATTTTTGGTAAAAGATTTGCACATTGATTGGCGTTGGGGAGAAAAATATTTTGCACAAAAACTTGTAGATTATGATGTTGCATTAAATAATGGAAATTGGCAGTGGAACGCGTCAACCGGTTGTGATGCACAACCATATTTTAGAATTTTCAATCCCTGGTTACAACAAAAAAGATTTGATCCAAAAGCTGAATATATTAAAAAATGGATCCCTGAATTAAAAGATATTTCAGAAAAAGATATTTTAAATTGGCAAA
>JAMCTG010000003.1 GCA_023379005.1 Candidatus Babelota bacterium | reverse complement strand
GACCGGATAGAAATTCTACTAATTGTTCCATTGAAAATAAACTTGAAAAAGTGCTTGCAGACAAACAAAGCAATAAATTGTGTACGAAGGTTTTCATTAACGGCTCCTTAAAAAAGAAGAATTATACTATAGATGATAGATAATTTAAGAGCCGAAAAAAAAATAGTAAAGAGTTAAGTGAAAATTTAAGCTTTAAAATTTTTTAAATATTCAATTAATGGTGCAATTCTGTCTTTACTTAAAGATGAAATAATTACGTTTGGTTGGAACTTATCAACCTGACTTTTGATAATTGAAATATCTGGAATTTTGTCAGCTTTATTAAAAATATATAACATCGGTTTGTCGACATTTATATCTTTTAACGTTTCCATTACAACTTTAATATGAGATGGCCAATTTGGATCCGAAACATCTATGACATGCAATAATAAGCTGGCATATTGTAATTCTGATAAAGTTGATTTGAATGCTTCAATCAAATGATGCGGCAATTGTTGAATAAAACCTACTGTGTCTGAAATTAATCCAATTTTTTTACCATCAACATACAATTCTCTTGTTGTCGTATCCAATGTCGCAAAAAGTTTGTCTTCAGCCAAAACATTTGCTTGGGTAAGTAAATTTAAAATTGTAGATTTACCGGCATTTGTATAACCTACAAGACAAAACATAGGAATATTTGCAAGAATTCTTCTTTTTCTTTGAGTTTGTCTTTGTTGTTGAATTTTCTTTAAATCTTTCTGCAAACTCAAAATTAATTTTTCTATATGTTGAATATCTTTTTCTTTTTGAGTTTCTCCAGGACCTTTTGTTCCAATTCGTCCCGCCTGTTGAGACATTCCTTTTCCATGCCCTGCTACTCTAGATTTTCTATTTTTCAGCATTGCGATTGCAACTTGATTTTTTGCTTCAGCTGAATGCGCGCCTTTTTCGAAAATATCCAAAATAAGTTGAGTGCGGTCAAAAACTTTTGCATGTAGAATATCAGTTAAATTTCTCTCTTGTTGAGTAGAAATTGGTTCTGAAAAAATTACTTGGTCAATTTCGTGTTTTTTGCAAATTTCTATAAGCTCTTCCAACTTACCCTTAGTAATATAATAACCAGGGTCAATTTGGCGAAGTTTTATAAAAACGGCTTCATCGTATTCAATCCCATTGGATTTAACCAAATTTACAAATTCATCGAAATAAGATTGCGTATTTACTATAGAATTTGTCGGGCTAAGTATGCCAACTATTAGAATTTTTGGCTTAATTATCGGGTTTTCAACTTGTCTAGTCATAATAATGATAGCTTCTAAAATTAAATTTTTATGGTAAAATTAAAGAAAGATAATAAAAAGGTAAAAAAATTATATGTTTGATTTTTTATCACAAAAAATTTCAACAATTTTCTCCAATTTAGTTAGATCTAAGAATCTTAATGAGAATAACATAGAGGACGTCTTACGTAAAGTAAGTGATGCTTTAATAGAATCTGATGTTCCATATGATGTTGTTCAAGAGTTTATAAATCAGATTAAAACTGAAGTTGTTGGAAAACAGATTCCCAAAAAGCTGAATCCGGCAGAATATTTTACTAAGCTTTTTCATGATAAATTAGTGGGATTTCTATCCGGTCAAAAGGATGAGCTTGAAAATTTTTCTTATAAAAATTCAGGTATAATCTTGGTTATGGGCTTGCAGGGATCCGGAAAAACTACAACAGTAGGCAAGCTTTCTCAGTATCTAATTGACCAAGCTAATACTAATACTGCAGGCAAAAAGATACGTATTATGATAGCTTCCGTCGATTATTATCGACCTGCGGCGATAGATCAGTTAGAAATTTTAAGCCAAAAAATTAATAGATACCAATCTGAAGTGCTATTTTATCGCGCAAAGTCTACAGACCCGGTTCAAGCTAGCCAAGAAATTCATAATTATTTTAAGAATTTAAATTTTGATTTTCTTTTTTTAGATACCGCTGGCAGGTTGCATATTGATAATTCGATGTTGCAAGAATTAAAAAACATAAATGAGATTGTTAAGCCCCAATATAAATTCTTAGTGCTAGATTCTATGACTGGCCAAGAATCGTTAAATGTGGCTAAAAGTTTCAATGAAATAGTACCATTTTCAGGTGCAATTTTGACCAAAATGGACAGTGAAGCAAGAGCTGGGGCCTCATTTGCTTTCAGATATGTGTTGAAAAAGCCTATTTTATTTGTCGGTTCTGGAGAAAAGTTGTCTGATTTAGAACAATTTAAACCAGAAAGAGTTGCAAGTAGAATCATTGGCATGGGTGATTTGCAGAGTTTTATAGAAAAAGCTCAAACAAAGATAAAAGAATCTGAGTCTGATCAGCTTTTAAAATCTCTTACCCAAGGTAAGTTTACCCTAAATGATTTTGCAGCCCAGATAGATATGGTAAGTCGTTTTGGCTCTTTGTCTTCATTGATGAAATATATGCCTATGGGTGGCATGAAAGTTTCAGATTCGGACCTTGCCAAAGGCGAGGCTGAAATTAAAAAATTTAAGGCTGTCATAAGCTCTATGACCCCAAAAGAGCGGCTAAACCCTGGAATTTTGAATAATTCAAGAAAGCAAAGGGTGGCCAATGGTGCTGGTTTAAAAGTTGTAGATGTGGATTTTTTACTTAAAAGATTTGAACAAACTCAGCAATTTGCTAAAATCTTTAGTAGAATGGGTCATTTAAAGGGACCATTTAATAAATAAATATAGTTAAGGATTAATAAATGTCAGTAAAGATTAGATTATCTCGTATTGGTAAAAAACATGCTCCTTTTTTTCGTATAGTCGCTATAGACTCTAGAAAAAAAAGAGATGGTGAATCATTGGAAATTTTGGGCACATATAACCCATTAAAAGGTGAATTGGTTCAATTTAACAATGAAGGAATTCAAACTTGGGTTTCTAAAGGCGCAGTTGTTTCACCTGCAGTCAAAAAACTTCAGAAAATGTACAAAGAACAAACTCAACCAGCTGCTTAATAACTTATGTCAAAACACATCATTGAGTTTTTTGTAAAAAAAATGGTCGATAGTAAAGATGAGGTTTCCGTTTCTGAAACGCAATCAGATGGAAAGCATATTTTTCAATTGCATGTATCTTCCAAAGATCTTGCAAGAATAATCGGCAAAAATGGAAAAACTTTTAAGGCATTGCGAGCTCTTGTCACATTATTAGGTTCTAAAGATAGTGACTTAGTTCTGGATACCGCAAAATAAATGATTTTATCTGTTTTAACTCTATTCCCTAATTTGTACGAGCCTTTTGTAAACACAAGCATAATTGCACGTGCACGCGAATCTGGAAAATTAGATATAAATATAGTAAATCTTTTTTCTTTTGCTGAACCCAAAAAAAGAATAGATGCACCTACTTTCGGTCCAGGACAAGGCATGCTTATCCGTCCTGATATTGTTCAAAAAGGGCTAGAAAAAATTGAGGCAGAAAAATCCAAAGCATTCAAAATTTTCTTTTCGCCACAAGGCAGAAAACTTGATCAAAATCTATTAAATGAAATTTATTCAAAAGCCCTAGAAACTAATCATGTAATGCTTGTCCCTGCAAGATACGAAGGTATGGATGCAAGGGTTGAAGAACATTATGCAGATATGGTTATTTCTGTTGGAGATTTTGTTTTAATGGGTGGAGATTTACCGGCTTTGATGTTAATTGAAGGATTAACAAGATTAATTCCAGGCGTGGTTGGCAAAGAGGAAAGCGTCGCTAAAGATTCTTTTACCGGCCCATTTGTTGATTATCCTGCTTATTGTGAACCTGTGGAATGGCAAGGCATGAAAGTTCCAGAAGTTTTGAGATCTGGAAATCACAAAGAAATTGAAAATTGGCGCGCTAATATGGCCGCACAAAAAACAGTTAAAAATCATTTTCAATGGTTAAGAACTCACGTTGAACGTGATGAAGATATAAAATTAAGCAAAAAATTTATTCCAAATCATTATGTGGCTTTAATGCATAGCGAAGTTAATTTGCCTAAAGAAGGCAGTATAGAATCTAAAGTTGGTACATCATCTGTTACTTCTTTAGATATTCATGATATTGCAAGATCTGCTGCAACTTTTGGGTTAAAAAAATATTTCATTGTAACGCCACTTGTTGATCAGCAAAAAATTGTTAATAGACTAATTACTTTTTGGATGTCCGACCAAGGAATTGATTACAATCCTCATAGGCATGAAGCAGTATCTGCTGTTGAAGTTATAGATAATTTGGAAAAAATATTAGAAAAAATTGAGAAAATTGAAGGAAAAAAACCAATTATAATTGGGACTTCGGCCAAAGAACATGGTAAAATTGAAAGAATTACTTATTTTGACCAAGAAAAAGTGTGGGCTGAAGACAGGCCAGTTCTTTTCTTATTAGGTACAGCCAGGGGGCTATCTGATACAGTTTTAGATAAATGTGACTACCTGTTAATACCATTAAAGGGTTTTTCAGAATTTAATCATTTATCGGTCAGAAGTGCTTCAGCGATTATATTTGATAGATGGCTAGGTATTAATTCAGCGCACAATTAAATAGTTCGCTATTAATAATGTGTAATTTTAAAAAAATTTGATATAATAAAGTAATATCCTATATACTTTTTTAAACTTTAAGCTTAAAAATTAAGGGAAAAAAATCATGAAAGCTAAAAAATTTACAAGAGAAACAATTAAAGAAATAGGTATGGCAGATAGAGGCTTTCCTAAGTTTGAAGTTGGCGATGCAATAATTGTGTATCAAAAAATTAAAGAAGGCGATAAAGAACGTATCCAGCAATTTGAAGGTGACGTTATCGCAATCAAAAAACATGGTATTTCTTCTACTTTTACAATACGTAAAATTGGTGCAAATTCAGTAGCGGTTGAAAGAATTTTTCCATACTATGCGCCATTTATTGATGAAATTCAATTTTTGAGAAAAGGTAAAGTTCGTCGCGCTAAACTTTATTATATGAGAGACAGAATTGGTAAAGAATCTCGTGTAAAAGAAAAAATTATGACAAAGGAAGAAAAAGAAAATCAAGCTAAATAATTAAAGCTTAATGATTTTTTTCGTTCATTTTTTACTAGTCATATTACTATCTGGTTGTTTGAATAAAAAGCCAATAAAAAATCCTCGCATGCAATTTGCACAAGAGGAAAGACTCATGGATTTGCCATTGCCAATAGGTTCTAAAGCCTATGATCTTCAAAATGGCAAACCTTGCTCTGAAATTGCCGTACTTTTTGATTGTTGGCTTTCTAAAGACAATTTAATTGATTTTTATAAATCTGAAATGGAAATAGCTGGTTGGCAAGAAATCAGTTGTATTAATGCAGATGAATCCATTTTAATTTTTCAAAAACCAAAGAAAATAGCTTGTGTAACACTGCGTCCTAGTGAAACAGATTCTCACATAACAGTCGTTTTAACTTGTTCACCTAAAAAGAGTTAGTTATTTATTTTTAGCTAATTCTTTTTCTCTTATCGCTAATTCACGTTCTCTAAGGTTAGCTTCTCTTTCTTTGAGTGCTAACTCACGGTCACTAAGTCGTTGTTCATAATCGTTAGATCTTGTATAAACAACTTCACGTTCTCTATATCGTGGGCGACTTGCCGATGCTATAACACCAGTAGTTACTGCGCCGGTTAAAAACCCAGTTCCAAAACTACTACCACAACCACATCCTCTTGGGCAAATACCTTGATAAAATGAAATCATAAATAATATAGATAAAATTATTTTATAAAATTTCATAGCTTACCTTTAATTTAAAATGCTTTTAAATTTTAGCGATATCTATAATATCTGCGATATGGACGTCCATAGTGATATCTGTGATATCTATATGGATAATATGATCTATAATATGGAGCATAGTAACCACCATAAGGATAGTATCCATAATCATAATAATATGGCGAATAATATCCATCTCTGGATAATGCGCTACCTAATACTCCTAAACCTACAGCAGTACCAAATGCTCGGCCAAACCCATCAGGATTAGCAGATAAATTTAGATTAATTGATGTTAAAAATAGAATCGTTAACATTATTTTTTTTATATTCATTTTTCTCCTCTAATTAAGTAAATAACATTATTTATTTAATTCACTTTTTTCTAACTCAAGTTCTTTTTGTCTAAGTTTTGTTAATTTTTTTTGTTTTCTTAACTCAGCTTCTCTTTTTTCTAACGCTGCTTGTCGTTCAATGATATCCTGTTCTCCAGAATATCTAGATGGATACCCTACATAATAAGGTTCATAGTAATATGGATCATAACGATAATGACTGTGGCGTCCATGAACAATATTACTTAATGCATCTCTTAATCCTGGATCTGCAGAAATATTTTTATAAATTGATACCAATATTAAAATTGGCAAAATTATTTTTTTTAAATTCATATTAATATCCTTTTAATTGAGTTCTTTAAAAAAATTTAAAGAACTCAACTTTAAATTACTATTTAGTCGATATATTCAACTTCATCATAATCATAGTCATAATAAGGCTCTCTTACGTAATATCCGCGACGGTATGGATAACCATCACGATAATAATAACCATGACGGTAATGGCGATAGCGAGGATCGACTATATCTGCAGCAACTTCTCCAGTACCTTCAACAACATTAGCAGCTGTTCGGGTTGTACCTCTGACAATATCACCGACTAAAGCATTAATATTGTAAACTGATCCCAACAATAAAATTGGTAAGATTAATTTTTTAAAATCCATTTTCTCTCCTTTTTTTATATTTATTCTTCAAATTCTAAGCTTGTTTCTTTATCTTTTTTATCACATTCATTTTTATAATAATTATCAACGTCCCATTGTTGGCAAAAACACATTCCATTTACCCAAACAGGATTATCACCATCGTGTTTTTCTCTAGGTCCACACAACTCTGAACAATAACATTGATTTGGGCTTTCCATGTTACAGCATTCTTTTGATTCGCATAAAGGTTTATCATTCATACTGTTAATCAAATTGAATGAAAATATGCTTATTATGCAAAATAATAAAAATTTATTTAATAGCATAAAATCTCCTTTTTTACAATAAGTATTACTAATAGTAATATTATCAGAATCGATAGGTAAAAAACAATAGATTTTAAGACTTTTTTCCGTATTTTTGGCTTATTCAGGGTAAATCAGGAGCAATATTTATGATTAGGGTCATTTTTCAACACAAACTGTGTCTTAGACCCCATTTGATGGAAGCAAGCAGAGACATCCGCTTTTGACAAAATTTACAAATATAATATTATTAAGGATAAATTTATTTTTACAGATTTCTAAAATGGAAGGTTATTTATGAAATCAAAAAATTTAATGGTATTTGTCTGTATTGCTCTTATCGGGTTGGCTGGATGCGCTCGTTATCAAGCAAAATCACTTAACAAGATCGATACATCTATTTTTTCTCTATCACAAAATTCACAAGAAAAATTTGTCTCATTTTCATATCATATTTTTGATACAGACGATTGCATGAAATATCTTGATCGTAATGTTATTGCTAAAGGATATCAACCAATTCAAATTACAATTACAAACAATACAAATCGCTATTTAAATATTTCCATGTCAAATTTCAGTCTGCCTTATGTAAGTTCAGAAGAAGTTGCTAAGAGAGTTCATACATCTACTGTCAAACGTTCTGTAGGATATGGTATTTTAGGATTATTCATATGGCCATTTCTTGTTCCAGCTATTGTAGATGGTATCGGTTCTTCTGAAGCTAATCGAAAATTAGATGCTGATTTTGCAAAAAAAACATTAAAAGATAAAATTTTAAGACCATATAGCACAATTAATGGATTAATTTTTGTGCCGGTTAAAAAATTTAAGAAAGATTTTACGTTTACAATTGTTGACGAAGAAAATCATGAAAGATTTGTTCTTGGTGCTACAAATCACAAAATAAAAATTTAAATTCAAACCTGAGGAAATCTCTATGAATAAGCCATTATTTTATTTGTTATTTATAACTCAAATTTTTCACGGAGGTTATATGTTTGCTGAAAACACAAAACTACAAAACATAGATAATCTTTTTTATTTGATGAATGATAAAAGTAAATTTGAAGCTGCTATGATGCCTGTTATTACATCACTTGTAGACCAAGTTTCTTTTAAAGATGAACAATTAAAAAATGAATGTAAAAGTAAGACATTCGATAAATTTTTTGAAAATATAAAAAAACAATACATTATTGCTTATGATAAAACTTTTGATGAAAGTGAAATTCAAGAATTATTAAATTTTTACATGTCTAAGACCGGAAAGAAATTTATTGGAAAAGCAACAGAATTGTCTGCTGGAATGGGAAATGTCTTTGCATCACTTCAAGAGATTATTCAAGAAATAGCTGCAGAAGCTAATCCAGAAATAAAAGCAGAAACAAAGAAAGTTGAAGAACATAAATCAGAATTTGTGACTGATTTTGCCAGCCTAGTAAAATCTGAAAATGATAATACTGAAGAAATTTTTGCAAATGAAATTAAAGATGGAATGACAGTTGTTAAGTTTTCTGCAAAATGGTGTCCACCTTGCAAAACTTACGCTCCTGTATTTTCTAAAATTGCTGAAAATAATAAAGAAATAACAGTAAATGATAAAAAAGTTGCTGTAAAATATTTAGCAATTGATGTTGATAGATTCCAAAAAGTTGCTCAAAATTGCAAAATTATGTCCATTCCTACAACTATTTTCTTTAAGGATGGAAAACAAGTTGCATCAATGACAGGTGCAAGAGATGAAATAACTGTCGTTAAAAAACTTCAAGAATTAGCAAATTAAACAAACAATTTTTGAATTAATTTTATTTAAGGCCTGATGAAAGTCGGGCCTTAATTTTTACATTACAGAACAGCCTTTAGGTCGTCTTTCATGTTTATGCTTATAAAAGCTATTTTTTTTGTAAGTATGTTTTGAACCTGAACTAGCGTTGTTCAATATTTGTGCAATTTCATTATGACTATGATCTAATGCCATGTTAAGTGCTGTAAATCCATCACTGTTTTTTGCAGCTGTATTAGCACCAGCAGCAATCAACATTTCTACAATTTCTTTATAACCATTAGAACTAGCGATAATAAGTGAGTTATCAATATCAAAAATTTTATATTTCAATAAACTTGCGACAATATTTTGCAAATTTTTTAAACAGGCTAATTCTAATAAGTTATTTCCACAGTTTTTTAAGCTAGAATCAAATTGTTCATGATAAATAAGAAATTCAATTAAAATACATAATTCTTTTTGCTTTTCATCTCTGTTGGTACAAACTCCCTCTTGATCTACCATTAAAAAATTAAAAAAATTGAGGGCAGAAGCTGTATCGAATATATATTTATTTAATTCTTTAAAATCATCAATGCTAAATTGATTAAAGATTATTTGTTGGTAACCTGTAAGTTTAGTTTTTTCATTTATCCCATTTAAGTAATTATAAAATTTTCTACAAACTTTGTTTAAAAGAATAAAATTTTTAAAATTTTCTATAATACTTTGAGAAGTTTTGTCTTTTAAGATTAAAAAGCTTTTTATTATTTCGTATTTGACTTCTTTTGGAAAATTGGGAAAAAGAGAGAATGTCATTAAAAGTTTATTAGCTTCAAGATGGTCGGACCTGCCCGACGTAGCCTTGGCAGAGTCGGGTTCCATGCAGAACATATTTGATGAATTGATTATTATTGCATAAAAAATATTTTTGAACTTATTGTTCATTTTTAAACATTATATCCGCAAACTTATTTAATTTACCTGCACCAAGTGTAAGTATTAAATTTTCTTTTTCAATTAAAGGCTCAAGTTTTTCTTTAATTTTTTCAAAATTTTTATCGAATTCTACATACTGAACTACAAATTTTGGGTTTCTTTTTTTCAATTCTTCAACCAATTGTTCACTAGTAACATTTTCAATTTTTGCTTCACCTGGTCCCGGATGAATATCGGTGATAATTAAATGGTCAATTTCGCATTTATAAAATGTCTCTATAAAATTATGCCACAACTTAATTGTGCGAATAAACCTTTGGGGCTGAAAAATTACTATCAATTTATTCTTAGCTCTCCTTTTTGCAACTGGAATAATATTTTCAATTTCAGTTGGGTGATGTCCATAATCGTCAAAAAGTTCTGCACCCTTGTAAGTACCCTTGAAAGTAAATCTTCGGTCAACTCCTTTGAAATTTGCCAGCGCCTGGCTAATTTTTTTAAACTCTACATCTAAATCCAAACAGACAGCAATGGCCGCTAAAGAATTTAAAATATTATGTTTGCCCGGAATATTTAATTTGATTTTGCCCAAAATTTCATTTTTATGATGTAAAATAAATGTGGAATGTTCAGGAAATAATTCAATGTCAGTTGCAAAATAATCTGCTAATTTAGAATCTAACCCATATTTAATTGTTTTAATATGTTCCAAAGGCAAAATTGATTGAATATGAAGATCATCAATGCATAAAATTGCTTTTCCATAAAAAGGAATATTAGCAAGAAATTCTTTAAATGTTTGTTTTATATCATCAAGATCTTTGTAAGTTTCTAAATGTTCTAAATCAATATTTGTAACAACTGCTAAAGTTGGGTAAAGTCGCAGCAAAGATCTATCACTTTCATCTGCTTCAGCAACTAAAAAGTCTCCCATTCCTAATCTTGCATTTGCAGAAATTGAATGAAGATGTCCACCAATTATTACAGTAGGGTCTTTATGAGATTCAATTAAAATGTGCGAAATCATTGATGTAGTTGTAGTTTTTCCATGAGCACCAGTTATAGCAATGCTATATTTTGTTCGCATAAGTTCAGCTAGCATTAATGCTCGAGGTATTGTTGGAATTCCTTTTTCCTGCGCCCATTTAATTTCAGGATTGTCCGGTTTGATTGCAGAAGAATAAACTAAAACATCAACATCGCTCGATTGGCATAAAGGACTATTATTTCCATTAAAAACTTGGCAACCAATTTTCGTTAAGTCTTCTACACTTTTTTGATCTGTATCTTGGTCACATCCACTAATTTTATAGCCTTGATAGCGTAAAATTTTTGCAATTCCACTCATGCCTATGCCACCAATGCCAACAAAATGAATGTGTCCTTTTCTGTACATGAAAATTGTCCCTTAATATAAATATTTTTTTTTATATTAATATAAAATTTTGCTTTCAACAATGATTATGAATTATGATAATAAATGATTTTAATTTTTTAGGAGATGTTTATGAAAAAATTATTTTTATTAACCTGTTTAAGCCCTTTTTTATTAAATGGCAAAAATAATTATGAATTAGTCGTAAGGGGCGATGAGCCGCATATAAAAATTACAATCGGTTCAGGCAAACATGAAGATATTTATGAATTTAAAGCACAGTGGATTGATGAACATAAGTTTGGACAAAATGAAGATTGTGCATATTTTAAAGTTCCAAAAGAATTAAGATCTGTTATAGGAACAAGAAGCATGATAGTTTGCTCTTCAGGTCGCGTCTTTAGAAATATAGGAACTGTTAAAGGTTCAAGCACAGGAACTCCTCCACATTTAATGTACAAAAATTATATCGGATACAATGTTGAAAGTGAAGGATCAATGCCTGGGCAAGGAAGAAGGATAGTATATTGTATAGGAAATTGTGAAACAAAAGATGAAAAAATTACAACTAAAGCTCCTAAAATGTATAAAGTCAAAGCACCACGTATGCCTAGAGAACCAAAAGTTACAAGAGTTAGAAGAAAACTAAAATATTAAAATTAAAAAAAATTAAAGTAAATCGCTTAATTTAATTAATTTTTCACGTAAGTCTACAAGTTGTTCTAATAATTCATTAGAACAACTTGTTTCTTCTTCAACTTTTGAATTTTCAAAATCTTGAATACTTGTTATAGATGATGCTTGAATAACCAATTCTTTATCTAATTGTTCTTGAATAATTTTTTTAGCGCCTTCGATAGTCATTCTTTTTTCATAAAGAAGTTCTTTAATTAGTGCAAATTTTTGTAAATCAGATTCAGTATAACATCTTTGACCACCGCCTGAACGGTCTGAACTTAGAGCAAACTCTTTTTCCCAAAATCGAATCACAAAGCGTTTAACTTTTAATTTTTCAGCAAGTTCCCCAATTCGAAATTTTCTACGTTCCATTCTCATACTTCCCCCTTATTTTCCCTCGATACACCAGCTTTAATATTCTTTCCGCTGGCACATTTTCAGGATGTATGTTACATTTTTATGGTATCATTTTGCAATAATTGGTAATAATTTATTTATTTTAACTCAATTTAGGAAAGCTTTTTATGAAAATTGCTGATTTTTTAATGCCTTTATTAATGTCATTACTGACTGTTTGGGCAATAAATTATTTCTTTTTATCAGATAAATCTGCGGGCCCTAGCATTAAACCTGGCCAAGAATTTGTGGCGCCAACTTCTATGCAGGCAACTAAACCATTAAATTTAGAAATTGATTTTGTAGATAAAGATTTACAATCTAAAAGAGAGGCTACTAAAACTGTTGTTAATACTCCATATGCCCAATTTGAATTTAATAATAATGGAGCTATTTTAGAAAAATTGGATTTTAAAAGAATTATTTCAGGCAAAGAGCAATTGCTATCCACAATTGCTGCATCAACAACAGAGATTGACAGAGAACGTCAAGCCTTTTTAGTGGCATTTAATAACAATACGCCTTATCTTTATAATTTAAGTGATAAAACTGAAAATCCTGAATTTACAAAATTGACTTATAAAGCAAATTCAGATTTAGCTACAGTCTTAAAAACTTTTATAATTTATAATGATAAATGTCAGATCGATTTAGATTTAGAAATTATTCCAACAAGAGATTCAAAAATTCAAGCAAGAGTTATTTTGCCAACACCTTATATGCAAGATGTTTCATACAAAGCTATGGAATATAAAACTTTACGATTTAGATCTGGCTATTTAAATGGGCTTGTATTTTCTGAAAAAGATACTTTAAAGAAAACTGCTTTTTCTGGTTTGTATAACAAATTCTGGGCAAATCCTGGTTTCTTTGGAGCAGAGGATAAATTTTTTGTTCATACATTATTTAAAGATTCTCAAAATTTTGTAGAACGTGGTTATTACAAATTTATCGATCAAGATAAAGCATTAATAATTTATGAAGGTCCTGAATCTAATCAAAAAACAAAATGGAGTTTATCTTTCTATCTAGGACCAAAAGAATCAGATATTATGGCTAAAGTTGATACAAAATTAGAACAAGCATTAGATTATGGGTGGTTTGCTCCAATTTCCAAACCGCTATTGTCTCTTTTAAAATGGTTCTATAAATATTTACGCAATTATGGTTTTGCAATTATAGCACTTACTTTATTAATAAAATTGCTTCTTGTTCCATTTACTATCAGCGAATCTAAAACTAGAGAGCGCCAAAAAGAAATGAGAAAGAAAATGCAATATATTGAGCAAAAATATAAAGATGACAAAGAACGTTTAGCATTAGAAAAAGCTGAGCTTATAAAAAAGCAAGGCATACCTGACATGCTTGGTTGTTTACCTATGCTAATTCAAATCCCAATTTTTATTGGATTAAATAGAGTTCTTACAAATTCAATTGAACTTTATCATGCGCCATTTATTTGGTGGATTAAAGATCTTTCCGCACCAGATTATTTTCTTATGCCAGTATTAATATTTATTGCAATGTTTTACATGGCTCTAGATATAAATATCGATTCTCGTCAACGCATAATGCAAATGTTGATGGCGGTGGTTGTGGCTGCAATGATGACTTATTTATCAGCGGGATTAGCTTTATTTATTGCAGTAAGCTCTTGGGCTGGAATTGCACAAACCAAAATACAAAAAGCTTTTAAAGCATGATTGACCAAGTTCCAACTTTAACTCAATTATTAAAGCAATTGCAGCAAGTGCCTTATCTTGCATCAAAAAATTTGTATCGAGTTGTACAGCATTTTTTGGATATGGATCAAGCAAAGGCTGAACAATTTTGTACTGCTTTAATGCAAGCAAAAACAAATATTAAAAAATGTGAAAAATGTTTTGTTTGGAAAGAAATAAAAAATCCATGCACATTTTGTTCAAATACTAAACGTAATCAAAAAATTGTATGTGTAACCGAGACTTGGCAAGATTTTATTGCAATTGAAAAAACAGGCGGGTATCAGGGAGTTTACCACATTCTTGGCGGCGCAATTTCGCCCCTCGACGGTATAAGTCCAGAAGATTTAACAATTGCACATTTGATTAAAAGAATTGATGACGATGTAATCGATGAACTAATTTTAGCAATGAACCAAACACCAGAAGGTGAGGCTACATCTGCTTATATTGCAAATAAACTAAAAAATAGACAGATAAAAATATCGTGTCTGGCAAGAGGAATTCCTGTAGGTTCTACGTTAGAATCTATGGATCGAATAACAATTTATAAAGCTTTATCTGAGCGAAGAATATTTTAAAAATCGAGATTTTAATGGAAAAAAATTTTGGAAATCTTTCTATTTACAAACAAAGATTAAATAAACTTTTAGAATTAATTAAAAAAAATATTAATAAAGATGGATCACTACTTTTAATTGCCGGTTATGAAAATGAAAGAACTAAATTTAGACAAGAAAGTTCTTTTTATTATTATACAGGCATCGAAGAGCCTGGCGTTGTTTTAATGGCAGATTTGGATGGAAAATCTAAATTATTGTTACCAAATTTTGAACAAGATAGATCTGTTTGGATGGCAGACTGTGTTACTGCATCTCCAACATGTGCAAAAAAATACAATCTAGACGAGATAGCATTTCTGGGAAATAAAATTAGAGGTTACCAGGCCAATCTTTTGTTTGATGAATCTTACTGTAAAAATTTAATCGAACAAATTAAAAATCTTTTATCTAAAAATAAATTTATTTTTTCTCTTATGCCAAAATCTGGTGCTTATTTAGAACAACAAGTTTTTGTAGATAGGTTAAGTCATTTTATTCCGGAACTTAAAGAAAAATTGATCGATGTTTCTAAATTAGTTGCCGGAATGAGAAGAACAAAAGAACGTGATGAAATCGAACTAATTTACGAAGCGATAGATTGCACAATGTCTGCTCACGAAGCTGCAGCCACTGTAATTGAGCCAGAAAAATTTGAAAGCCATGTACAAGCGAGTATAGAATTTATTTATACAGAAAGTGGAGCAATTCCGGCATTTCCTTCTATTATTGCTGCAGGAAAAAATGCAACAGTTTTGCATTACAATAAAAATAATCAACTAATGAAAAATGGCGATTTAGTTCTAGTAGATATTGGCGCGGAATTAAATTATTACTGTGCTGATTTAACTCGTACTTTTCCAGTCTCAGGCGAATTTACTAAGCGACAAAAAGAAATTTACAATCTAGTTTTACAAGCACAACAATACATTGCTGATATTGCAAAACCAGGTTTTTGGATAAATAATCCTGAGCAACCGGAAAAATCTTTACAACATTTGACCAAAAAATTCTTTGATTCTCGTGGAGATTACGGCAAATATTTCACTCATGGTATAGGACACTTTTTAGGCATGGATGTTCATGATGTTGGTGATCGTTCTGTTCCTCTACAAGATGGCGATGTGTTTACAATTGAGCCAGGACTTTATATTCCTGCCGAAGGTATTGGAATTCGCATAGAAGATGATTATTGGATGGCCGGCGGCAAAACAATGTGCTTAAGCGAAGAATTGCCAAAAGAAATTGAAGATATCGAAGCTGCTATGCAATTCAATCCAAATGAAGAGGAAGAAGAAACTGAAGAGTGGCAAGGTTAAGAACTAGCCTTATTGACGAATTTTGTAATTACATATAATATAAAATTGTATTTAAATGATAGAGGTTTTATATGAAAAAATTACTTATTGTCTTATTATTAAGTTTTGTAATTCCTCTTAAGGCCATTTTGCACAATGCAGAAATCGTTGTTGATAAGATCAAAATAGTTAACAATAGTTTATTTCCTATAGAAATTAATGGGCGCAAATATAAGGATGGGAATACATACTATGTCCTTGATCCTCATCAAGATCCAATAGAAAATCATTATATTGCAATAAAACTGCATAATGGCAAAGAACATTGTATTAAAATTCCGATATTTGACATTTCGTGGGAAGAAGCATTTAAAGATGGCAAGACTCCTACCGAAATTTGTTTTGAATATGATGTTATAATTTCACCAAAATGGATTTTTGGTCAAAAAATAAAAATTGGTGAAAATTTCAATAATATTACAGTAAATTATCCGGGTAGCGTTGTGCGAAGGTTGGATTAATCTTCTCTTGCTGCTTCAGCATTTATAGCATCCTGTTTTGTTTTATGAACCGTTCCTGGTTTGTGTTCTGGTGGGCTATAAATTGTGAATAATTTCAATGGTGTAGTTCCCGTATTAATAATATTATGTTTTGTGCCAGCAGGAACAAAAATAAGATAACCTTTACCAAAATTTGTTCTCTCCCCATTTAAAACAGATTGTCCCATACCGTCGACAATTATCAAAATTTGGTCAACATCATGCACTTCCATGCCAATGTCTTGACCCTTTTCTATAGACATCAATACTACTTGGCTATGTTTTCCGGTAACCAATTCCGTTCTAAAATTTGGATTTTTTTCTGTATCTAAAAAGATATTTTCATGAAAGAACATAATATTTCTCCTTTATATTTTCTTTCAGGCTAACCTATTTTAAAGGAGAAAAGCTAGAGTTTTACGCTATTTTTTGATTCTATTTCTCAAATATAAAAGTGCAGTAGTTACAAAAATACCTGTCAGCCAAGATACAATTATATTAATCCAATATGGCAACTGTAAAACCAATCCGCAAACTATGTATGAAACAGAAGCACCGATCATTGCAGATGAAGCATAACTCATTTGTGTTTGTACGTGATCTAAATGGTAAGAACCTGAACTTGTGGAAGAAATTAGCATTGGGTCGGAAATTGGAGAAAGGTGTGCACCGGCAACTGAACCTGAAAGTACTCCACCAAGAACCGGATTAAATAACGCAGCGCTAAATTGAGCAATTGTAGGAATTGCAATTGGAATCATAATACCAATTGTTCCCCAAGAAGAGCCTGTGGACATTGCAACAAGTGAAGATGCTATAAAGAAAATTAATGGGAATACCCAAATTGGAACTGAACCAATTAAAATACTTGCTAAATATTGCCCAGTTTGTAGATCAGATTTTAATAACACACTCATTGTTTTTGCGAGTAACAGCAATACAATTGAGCTTTTCATTAAATTAAATCCATGCACTGATACATATTTTAATTCTTCAAAATTAAGTTTCTTTTTTGCGGCAAAATAAATAATGCTCACAATAAGCGTTAATGCACTGGCACTAAATAATGCTATAAAAGGATCTCCTTTTTGTAGCGATTGCAAGAACGAATTTGACCCACCAAAAATTCTCCATGAGCCTGTATATAAAAATGCTGTAATTACAGAAAACATAAAAAGTGAAATTGGAATGAAAAAGTCGATTAACGAACATTCTTTTGGTGTTGTGTAACTTGTAGCTTCTAGTGTTGGTTTATTGCCAAATAAATTACCTGTTTGAAGAGCAATATCTTCATGCTGTTTCATTTTTCCAAAACTTAAAGAAGCTCTAACTACAAAAACAGCTGAAAAAATAATAAACCATGCATAGAAAATATAAGGAATGGTTTTTAAATAAACCCCCAAAGTATCTTCGATATTTACACTTTGTAGCTGGGATAAGATTATAGCAGTCCAGCTAGATGCAGGAATTAAAAGAGCAAGGGCAGAGCTCATAGAATCTAATAAAAATGCAAGTTTTACACGGGCGATCTTAAAAGCATCAGTAAGTGGCCTCATAATGCTGCCTACTGTTAATGTATTTAGGTAATCGTCCATAAAAAAGCAGGAGGAAAGCATTAATGATGCAGTTTCAGTGGATTTTATTGTTTTAATTCTTTTCTGAATAGCACATGTATAAGCAGCCATGGCACCAGTATGAGTAATAATTGTGATTATAATCCCGAGAATGATCAAGAAAGCAAAAGTATAGAGATTGTCATAATGCCCGGTACGATTAATAACATTTAAGATTTCAGTTTGTTCAAATAACCTGTAAGATGCTAATTTTATGGTATTTATGATATTAAAGTCAGAAACGACTAATGCGGCGGCTAAAATGCCTGTCATCAGTGATTTTATGACATCTTTTGTGACAACAGCCATTACAAGTAGAATAATTGTAGGCAATAGAACTAACCATGTATTCTGCATAAAAATAAATCCTTTTCCTTCATTTTTTTTAATATTATGTTATTATAAAGAATAATTTTAACATTTTTCTTGAAAAAAATTTAGATAATACTTAAAAAGGTATTTTAATACTAAGTATTTTGTTCGAAAGTTTATTATGTCAGATATGAATAAGTCATTTGTTTTAAAGAATGAATCTTGGACTCCTCGTTGGAGATTACTTGACGCGCAAGACGTGGTTCTTGGTAGATTGGCTACACAAATAGCTGAAATTTTACGTGGTAAAGACCAACCTCATTATACACCACATACAGATTCTGGTGATTATGTTGTTGTTATTAACACTGATAAAATTAAGTTTACTGGTAACAAGTTAGAAGATAAAAGATATGAATCTTATAGCGGTTACATAGGTAATAAGAAATCTTTAACTGCTCAACAAGTTATGGATAAAGATTCAACACTAGTTATTAAAATGGCTGTTGAAAGAATGTTGCCAAAAAACAGATTATCAAGACAATTAATGAGAAAGCTTCGTTGTTATAAAGATGCTGAACATCCTCATGCAGCACAGCTTGAAGGTTTTCCTGTTAAGTAATTAAATAATTTAGTAAAAAAAGAGGCCGCTTTTAACAACGGCCTCTTTTTATTTGTCAAAATTTATTTTATTATATTTATCTAAAATAAAATACATAATATCTTAACCTATTTTTAATCTCCAATTTACAAATAGACAAAAAATGTTATGTTAAATAAAAATAAAAATAAATGCGAGGAAAAATGTCTAAATTATTTTATTTAACAATATTTGTTATATCATCAAATCTTATTTGCATGGACAATTCTTTAACATTAAAAGGTAAAAGAAAAGCTGAAGATGAATTAGCAACTCATCGATTAGAAAAAAAACAACAAATTACAAAATTTGAATATTTTGAACTATTACCGATACAAATAAAATTTCACGAGGTAATCGACAGAGAATTATCAAAAATTGATAAAAGTGATAATTCCAAAAATCTTGTAGATGTTGTATTAGAAAATTATAAAATGTACGTCAGATTTAAAAGACAAAACAAAGAATGTCGAAATTATTTGGACATTCCAGATTCTCAAACTGGATTAACTGGTTATCAAAAAATAATTTCTAAGCAGCTTGGTGACGAAGATTTTACAAAATTAAATAAAGCTGTTACCAAAATTCTTTGGAGTTATAAAAGCTGTTATCACTCTGAGCAACCCTCAATGCCACTTGATGTTGAAAATAAATTAATTGCTTTAATTGATTTTCTTATTTCTCAGAAAAAATTTAATGCTCATTGCGAAGGAAACTGTGAAAATATTGTATCAGCAGCAATGGCTCATGATGCATACAAACTTGCTAACTATTTAATTGAATCAGGAAAATTGAAAAAAATTGCTCCTAAAGGTTGGGAAAATCCTTTAGTTCAGGCAGTTTCTATGAATAGAAAAGATATTATTGAATTGTTATTAAAAAAAGGCGTTAACATTAATCAAAGAGATCCAGAAGATGGCGGCATTACAGCGCTTATGGCAGCATCAGAACATGGAAATTTTGAATTGGCAACTTTCTTAATTAATGCCGGAGCTCAAATTAATAAAAAAGGTTATCATAATGAAACTGCACTTATGCTAGCAAGTTATAATGGGCATGTAGAAATTGTAAAACTATTATTAGAACATAATGCCGATATTAATGCTGTGGCTGATGACGGTGATAAAGCAATCGATTGGGCTGCGAATGCAGGTCATCAAGAGATTGTAGATTTATTCAATGAAGCTTGGGCTAATCAGGTTTTACAATAAAATTTTACCATCAAATAGACAATAAAGCGTGTTCTAAAATATCTAATATTCTAAACATAAAAACAAACTATTTACAAATAGGCAATAGAATTGTTACTATTGTAGTAAATTTAAAGGAGAACTTTATGTTTAGAAAAATTTTAATTTTTACTCTTGTAACTATCAATTTAATAGCCCAAGAAAATAATATTTTTGATGCAAGTTATCTCGGCCATACTGAAGAAGTTAAAAAACTTTTAGAAAGTGGCACAAATATAAATATTAAAGACAGAGATGGAAATACATTATTATTATTAGTCAGCCAAAACCCATATAATACACCTGATATCGCGAATTTGCTTATACAACATGGTATCGATATTAATGCAAAAAATAATCAAGGAAAAACAGCTCTTGATTACGCAAATGAAAGAGGAAATAAAGCATTAGCTAATTTATTAAAATCTAAAGGAGCTATTGAGAAGATTCAAATTCCTAATCCACAAAAAGATCAATATCAAAAAAATATATCTCTGATAGAAGCAAGTAAAAATGGTCAATTAGAAGAAGTAAAATCTCTTATTGCAAATGGTGCTCAGGTTAATACCGTGGATTTTAAAAATCAAACCCCTTTAATATATGCAACGATCGCAGGTTCTCCAGAAGTTGTTAAATTTCTTATTGACCATGGCGCCGATGTCAATATTCGGGGTGATAATACGGCACTAGGTTATGCAGATATTTATGAGCGTAAAGAAATTGAAAAATTATTAAGAGCTGCAGGCGCTAAATGAAGCATATAAATTTATTTTATTTAATATTTCTTATCTTGCCAAATCTATTTTGCATGGAACGCCAGCCATTTTATAGGCCAACTGAAAGAAGAGTTTCTGGGCCATTGCCTATAAGTAAAGTTATAAAAACAAAAATTCGATCAATTTTAAACAAAAATCCAGAATTCCCCGATGCTTTTACTGGGCAGGATTTTAAAATGTTAAACCAATATATAATAAATACTATTGCAGCAGGTCTTTCTAGGGGATTAGGAAAAGATTTAATTGAAGATGATGTATTACCAGTAATTGATTTTTTAATTTTAATAAAAAAGATTGATTTAAGTGTCGTAGATTTTGCTGGCGTTAATTTATTACGTAGGGCTTCAGTAGAAAAATTTCCCAGAATAATGTCTGCATTAATTAAAAATAAAAATTTTGAAGATAAAGATACTTATGGAATGACCCCTCTTTTATATGCAGCTTATAATGATAACTCAGATATTCTTAAATTGTTGATTAAAGCTGGGGCAAAAGTTAATGAATCAAACAATAACAAACAGACAGCACTTATGATGGCAACTTTTAATGAAAATCCAGAAATTGTAAGAATGCTGCTTGATGCTAATGCTAATGTTAATGCTCGAAATAATAAAGGCGAAACCGCTCTTTCAATTGCATATAAAGCTTATAAATCTGCACATCCATCATTTACACACCGGCTAGATATTATTATTAAGTATTTAAAAGCTCATGGTGCAACAGACAGTTACTTGGATTGGATTAAGAGAAAATTGGGATATTAAGATGAGAAAATTATTATTTTTTATATTCATTATCGCACCAAATCTATTTTGCATGGAATCGCAGCTAAAAAGATTAAAAATAATTGAAGAATATCCAAAATTTATTCCATTAGATATTCAAAAAGACATTGCAGAACGAGCATTGAGATCTTTTGAAAATAGACCATATAACCCGCTCGAAATGCCAAAGTTTATAAATTCAATTACAGGAAATTTCAAAACATATATAAATCTCAAAAGAGCTAACAAAGGGCTACGTGAATATTTAGATGAAATAGTTGACCCAATTAATCAAATTACAAGATATCAGCAATGGGTGTTGAACAAATATAATGATTTTGATTTTGCAGATTTAAATCAATATTTACTATCCACAGCTAATAAACAATTCAACAAGTGGCCCAGAGATCCCGATGAAACTAAATCAATTGACAATTCATTATATCTTTTGACCGAATTTTTAATTCATATGAAAAAATTTAATAAAAATTTAAAAACTAATAGAAAAACTAATTTGCTAGAAGTTGCCATTGGAGGAAATTTAACAAAAGTTGCTTTAATTCTAATAAAATTCAAATTTTTTGATATTAATGAAGATAATGGTTTTGCTCTCAGATCAGCAATTTCGGCTAGAAATGAAAAAATTATTGAAGCATTAATTAAGGCAGGAATGGATGTTAATTCAAAAGATTTAAATGGAACAACTCCTTTAATGGAAGCCGCACAAAGAAAAGGGTCTATTGTTAAATTGTTATTAAATTCTGGCGCAAAAACAAGCATAGATGAAAAAAACAATAAAGGTGAAACTGCTCTTATATTAGCAAGTAGAAGCTTTGATTTGGAAAAAACAACAATCATGTTATTGCTAATACGTGCCGGTGCAAATATTTATGAAAAAGATAATGACGGAAAAACTGCTCTTGATCAAATTAGTGATGAAGAATTGAAAGATTATTTAATTTCTGAAAGCAGCTTACATGTATAAAAAATTATTTTATCTAATGATATTTCTTGTTACTTCAAATCTATTTTGTATGGAATGTGAACGCACAAAGGAAAACCCAGTCCTTCTTTCAGAAAAATTAGCTCCAGATCTTCAAAAAGATATTGCAGAACGAATTTTGACTTCTTTTCCAGTTCAAAGAAAATTTTTTTTACCAGGATATCAAGACAAAGAGAAGCTTTCAAATGTAGTTGTAAAAAATTTTAAACAATACATCTATCTAAAAAGATTAAGCAAAGTGTTGAATAAATATTTAGATGAAATTGTAGACCAAAATAATCAAATTACAAGATATCAGCAATGGATGTTTAACAAGCTGACCGATTATGATTTTGAAGAATTAAATGGATACTTATTAGATAAAGTCGCGGGATATATAAAAATTTGGAATCCTGTAACGGAACAAGCTCAAGACCAATTATATCTTCTAACAGAGTTTTTAATCTACCAAAAAAAATTGAACCCTGAAATAAAAGATAAATATTACGAATCTAATTTATTAATGAACGCAGCTCGTGCAAAATTATCAAAAGTAGTTGCCACATTGTTAAAACATAAAATCTTTGATGTTAATGCAAAAAGCAAAGATGAATATACCGCGCTTATGGAGGCAATTTACGGAGGTAATAAAGAAATAGTAAAAGCATTAATTATTGCAGGTGCTAATGTTAATTCCAAAAGCAAATTTAATCAAACACCTTTAATAATCGCAGCTGGAGCTTTAAGGTCTGATTCTGAAATTGTTGAAATACTTCTTAATGCTGGTGCTAAGCTAAGTATTAATGAAAAAGACAACGAAGGACATACTGCACTCATACTTGCAAGTGGGCTTTATCATGGGGAAAAAAAGACAGTGGAATTATTAGTTGCTGCTGGTGCGAATATTAACGAAAAAGATAAAAAAGGAAGAACTGCTCTTGCTGCGGCAAGAAATTCCAGAAATGAAGAAATTGTAGATTATTTGATTTCCAAAGGTGCAACAGAATGATGTTTAAAAAATTATTATGTTTAATATTAATTATCGCCATCCGGCAGTCGCTTTTAGCTATGGCGGACAGAAATCTATTTTGTATGGAATGCCAGCCAGCAAAAGAAACTATTTTTAAAAGAAAAGTTTCATCTCAAATGTTCAATGAAGAAACAAAAAAACTAATTATTTCATGCATTAATAAAAATCCTGATTATCCAGAAACTTTTACTCAAGACGATTTTATAAAATTAAATATATGCATATTTGATGAGATTGACAATCAAGTAGTATATAGAAATAAAGATTATAAAAGTGGTCCAATATCATCTTTACTTGATTTTTTAATTAACCTGAAAAAGTTTGATTCAAGTTTAACCAGATTTTTTCCTTATGGACTTAATTTATTAGCCACGGCTGCTTTATACAATTACCCTTCTATAATTTCAATTTTATTAAAAAACAAAATTTTTAATATTGATTCTTATTCAGATGAAAAAACTCCGCTTATGTGGGCAAGTTCATTTGGGAATTTACGAGTTATGCGATTATTAATTAAGGCTAATGCAAATCTTAATTTACAAAATCCTGATGGCAATACAGCATTAATATTGGCGAGTAATTTTACACCCCTTTATAAAGATTCGAAACATGCAGCAGCATTGTTGATTAATGCAAAGGCAAATCTTGACTTAACAAATAAGAAAGGAGAAACGGCTCTCATTTCAGCAATCAAAGCAGAGCAATTTAATACCGCAAAATTATTAATCAATAGTGGTGCAAGGGTTAACATTGCGGATGGTGAAGGCAAAACGGCTCTTGATTATGCTCAAGAAAAAAATAATAAAGAACTTATAGATTTGTTGAAATCTAAGGGTGCTAAATCAGGCCATGCATAATAAAAAAATTTTAATTTTTTTTCTTTATTTTCCTAAAAATTGCATCACAATTCTTTTTAAATCATTAAAAGTTATATAAACAGTAAGTAACAGCAATAGTCCCCATGTTGCAAGGTGAATTGCTACTTTAACTTTTTCTGGTAATTCTCTTCTAATTAAGGCTTCTATCGTATAAGTTAATGCCTGGCCGCCATCGAAAATTGGAAGTGGGATAACATTTAATGCTGCTAAACTAATACTAATTATCGCAAGCCAAAGTAAAAATATTGGAAATCCGGTTTTTGCAGCGCCAAAAACATGTGAAATAATTCCGATAGGTCCGGTCACTCCATCCAATTTACGTGAAGTGATCATATTTTTGAATGTATTAAATGTTTGTGTAAAGAAATACATTGTGGAATTAAAGCCTTCTTTAATTGCTTGCACAAAACCATATCTTGGTAATTCGCCGCCTTCGAATGCAACGCCTAAAAGTCCAACTTGTTTTGTTCCTCTTTGTTGTTCACCCAAAGTAACTGGAACATTTTGAGTTTGGCCAGCTCGTTCAATAGTCAACATAACTTGTTGATTTGGTTTTTGGCCAATTTCTTCAAGCAAAATAATAATATTATTATCCAAATTTTTATTATCGATAGAAATTATTTTATCTCCAGCTTTAAGCTTAGCTTTTTGCGCAGGAGAATCAGGGCTGACAGATTCTATTACTGGTTTGCCATGTTTTAAAAAAAGAAGTGGGGATTTTGGCATGCCAATATAATAAAGAGCTGAAAATGCAGCAAATGAGAACATTAAGTTAAATAAAATGCCACCAAATATTACTGCCATTTTTTGGTAATAAGGTTTTTGTGCAAAAGAACGTTTATCTTTTGCATGCGATTCTTTTTGTTCTCCTTGGCCAATTTCATTAGCTCCCGCAATTTCAACATAACCACCCATTGGAATAGCTGAAAGTGCAAATGTTGTCTCGCCGATCTTTTTTTCTATAAGTCTGGGCCCGAACCCAATTGAGAATGAAACTGTTTTAATGTCAAACAGCTTACAAATTAGAAAATGTCCGAGTTCATGGAAGGTAATTAAGAAACTAATGCCTGCCAAACTTAATAAAACGTATAATAGGGTTTGAATATTGCTAAAAATGCTTAAAATCATGAATTTTCCTAGGTTTAATTATTTTTTGAATTCTAATGAATTTATGTTAAAATAAATAAAAAAAAGTACCAACATTTTAGCCTACATATCAATTCAAGTAAAGAAATGCTGTTGCAAAAGCCTGTTTTTCAATGTTCTACTTGAAAAAAATGAAAAAAAAGTTAAAATAATAATCACCTGTCCCGTGAAGATCAACATCTTTTCTGGCAAAAAATTGGTACTAATAGTTTTAAATTACTTAATATTTTAAATAGGATTTGTTGCGTATGCCAACAATTAATCAATTAGTTCGTAAAGAACGTAGAAAACCAAAATATAAGTCAAAAAGCCCTGCATTAAAGGGTAGCCCGCAAGCTCGCGGTGTGTGCGTTAGAGTATTTACTCAAACACCTAAAAAGCCAAACTCAGCTTTACGTAAAGTAGCTCGTGTTAAGCTTTCTACAGGTATTGAAGTAACCGCATATATAGGTGGGGAAGGCCACAATCTTCAAGAACACTCTGTAGTTCTAGTAAGAGGTGGTAGAGTAAAAGACTTGCCTGGTGTTAAATATCATATTGTTCGTGGCGCATTAGATGCTGCTGGTGTAGAAAATAGAAAACAAGGTCGTTCATTATACGGCGCAAAACGTACAAAGAAATAGGAAGGTATATAAATGCCAAGACGTAAATCGGTCAATTTCGTAAGAGAAGTAGGTGCAGATCCTGTTTATGGTTCTGAAATCGTATCAAAATTGATTAACGTTGTTATGTGGCGCGGCAAAAAAAATGCTGCCCGTAAAATTGTTTATGATGCGATTGAAGTTTTAATTAAAAAAGCGAATGGCGATAAAGAAAAAGGTCTGAATTTATTTAATAAAGCTCTTGATCAATTAATGCCTGCTATTGAAGTTCGTCCTCGCCGTGTAGGTGGTAGCGTTTATCAAATTCCAATGGAAGTAAATCCTGCTAGAGCTAGAGCTTTAGCTATGCGCTGGTTAATTGGTGCGGCTAAAGTACGTTCAGACAAAACCATGGGTGCAAGATTAGCTCATGAATTATTAGAAGCATCTGAAGCTCGTGGTGCAGCTTTTAAAAAGAAGCTTGATGTTCATAAAATGGCAGAAGCGAATCGCGCCTTCTCTCATTATGCTTGGTAAGGTTGTCTATGAGTAATGCTTTAGAAAAATTAAGAAATATAGGTATCGCAGCTCACATTGATGCCGGAAAAACCACAGTAACTGAAAGAATTCTTTTTTATACAGGCTTGGTTCATAAGTTAGGTGAAGTACACGAAGGTGCTGCAACTACTGACTGGATGGAGCAAGAGCGTGAACGTGGTATTACCATTACAGCTGCTGCTGTTACCTGTTTCTGGAAAAATCATCAAATTAATATTATTGATACTCCAGGTCACGTGGATTTTACCATTGAAGTTGGTAGATCTTTGCGTGTATTAGATGGCTTTGTTGCTGTTTTTTGTGGCGTAGGTAGCGTTCAGCCTCAGTCTGAAACTGTTTGGAGACAAGCTAACAGATATAAAGTTCCAAGAATTATTTTTGTAAATAAATTGGACCGTATCGGTGGAGATTTCTTTAAGGTTGTAAACGACATTAATACAAAATTAAATGGCAATGCGCTAGCAATGCAAATTCCTGTTGGACAATCTGAAAACTTCAATGCAATTATCGATATTCTTACTCGCAAAATGGCAACATTTAGCACAGAAGATAAAGGTACAACTATTACTTGGCATGATGTTCCTGCTGAATATAAAGATCAAGTTGAAGAACTAAGAACAAAAATTGTTGAAAAAGCTTGCGATTTTGATGATGCATTAGCAGATAAATATTTAAATGAGCAAGAAATTACAGTCCCAGAAATTAAAGCAGCATTAAGAAAAGGTGTTCTTGAACGTAAAGTAACTCCTGCATTTTGCGGAACAGCTTTTAAAAATAAGGGTGTTCAGTTAATGCTTGATGGTGTTATAGATTATTTACCATCACCACTTGATGTTCCAGCTATTGAAAGTGCTGATAAAACTCAAGTGCGTAAAGCAGATCCTAATGAACCATTTTCAGGTTTAGTTTTCAAAATTATGACAGACCCATTTGTTGGTGTTCTAAGCTTCGTTCGCGTTTATTCAGGTTCATTAAAAGCTGGATCTTATGTTTATAACGCAACTAAAGATTCTACAGAGCGTGTAAGCAGATTAATTAGATTACAAGCAATGAAAAAAGAAGAAGTACAAGAATTAAAAGCTGGTGACATCGGCGCTATTGTTGGCGTAAAAGATGTTACAACTGGTGATACGTTATGTGATGAAAAGAATAAAATAATTCTTGAAAAGATTGACGTGCCTGCACCAGTTATTTCTTCTTCTGTTGAACCTAAGTCTAAAAATGATTATGAAAAGATGACAATATCATTGAGAAAAATGATGCAAGAAGATCCATCTTTCCATTTTACATATAATAAAGAAACAGGCCAAACAGTTATTTCTGGAATGGGTGAATTGCATTTAGAAATTGTTGTTGACAGATTAAAAAGAGAGCACAAAGTTGAACTTACACAAGGTAAGTTGCAAGTTGCGTTTAAAGAAACAATTCAAAGACCTGCTGAAGCTGAAGGTAAATTCATCAGACAAACTGGTGGACATGGTCAATACGGTCACGTATGGCTTAAAGTTGAACCTTTAGCAAGAGGTAAAGGTCATGAATTTAGTAATGATATCGTCGGCGGTACAATTCCTCGTGAATATGTTCCTGGTGTCGAAAAGGGTGTTGACGAAGCGCTTAACAATGGTGTTCTGGGCGGATATCCTGTAGTGGATATTAAAGTTAGCGTATTCGATGGTTCATACCACGACGTTGACTCTTCTGAATTAGCATTTAAGATTGCTGCTTCTATGGCATTTAAAGCCGCAGTTGAGAAAGCAGATCCGGTTCTTCTTGAGCCGATAATGCGTGTTGAAGTTGAAACACCAGAAGATTACATGGGTGATGTAATTGGCGACTTAAACTCTAGAAGAGGTCGCATCATGAGCATGGAAGCTAAAGTAGGTAACCAATCAATTATAGCTGAAGTTCCACTTGAGACTATGTTTGGTTATGCAACTACGCTTCGTTCTTTAACTAAAGGACGTGCTAGTTATTCTATGGAATTCCAATGCTACAGAGAAGTTCCTAAACAAGCTCAGGAACAAATATTAAGTGGTAATAAATAGTAATTAAATTAATAAGGTGCCAAGGAGCTTAAAATGGCTAAAGGTATATTTGAGAGAAAAAAGCCTCACGTAAACGTGGGAACGATCGGTCACGTTGACCATGGTAAAACAACTTTAACAGCTGCTATTACTAACGTTTTAGCAAAAAAAGGTTTAGCTGAAGCTAGACAATATGATCAAATTGATCAATCACCTGAAGAAAAAGCACGTGGTATTACGATTTCTATTTCACACGTTGAGTATGAAACAGACAAGCGTCACTATGCACACGTAGACTGTCCAGGACATGCTGACTATATTAAGAATATGATCACTGGTGCAGCTCAAATGGACGGCGCGATATTAGTAGTATCTGCAGCTGACGGTGCTATGCCGCAAACAAGAGAACATATCTTGCTTGCAAGAAACGTTGGTGTTCCTTCTATCGTTGTTTTCTTAAACAAAGTTGATATGGTTGATGATCCTGATATGGTAGAAATGGTTGAAGAAGAAATTCGTGATCTTCTTTCAAAATATGGCTTTCCAGGAAAAGAAATACCTATTATCAGAGGTTCTGCATTAAAAGCATTAAATGGTGATCAATCAGAAATTGGTGCACCTGCAATTATGAAATTAACAGAAGCTTTAGATACTTATGTTAAAGAACCAACAAGAGAAGTGGACAAACCATTCTTAATGGCTTGTGAAGGTGTATTCTCAATCGCTGGTCGTGGTACAGTTGCTACAGGCCGTGTTGAACGTGGTCGTGTAAAAGTTGGCGAAGAAATTGAAATCGTTGGACTTGGTGCAAATCAAAAAACTACAGTTACCGGTGTTGAAATGTTTAGAAAAACATTAAACGAAGGTGAAGCTGGCGATAACGTTGGTATCTTATTACGTGGTACTAAGAAGGAAGAAATTGAACGTGGAATGGTTCTTGCTAAACCAGGTTCAGTGAAACCTCATCAAAAATTTAAAGCTCAAATTTATGTATTGAGCAAGGACGAAGGCGGTCGTCATAGTCCGTTCTTCACAGGTTATCGTCCTCAGTTCTATTTTAGAACAACTGACGTTACAGGTATTATGACATTACCAGCAGGCCGTGAAATGGTTATGCCAGGTGATAACGTTGAATTAACTGTAGATTTAATTTCATCAATT
>JAMCTG010000002.1 GCA_023379005.1 Candidatus Babelota bacterium | reverse complement strand
TCCGCCTCTTGCAGTTCCTGTTTCTACTATCGTTTTTACATTTCGTTGATCAGCTAATAATAAAGCATGTTCTAATGTTATTTGACGACTTCCACCAACATTTTTTTTTAAATACTCAATGACTGGTTGGGTAATAGAAAGCATATTTTGTGTTATACAAAATAGAATATTTATTGCCAATAATTTAAATTTTATATTCATAACTAACCTTTTTTAAATAATAGAACACCAAAACAACTGTGAGCGAATTACAATAAAATTAAATTCCAATTTCTTTTAAAATCAATCTTTTTGTTTAAATAATTTTATTAAGCTATTCCTCAGTCCATAAAGAAAAATATATATTTAACAAATCTGAAACCACAAAACTTTTTTTTACAAACAATATTTTTCTTGAAATCTTTTGAAGAGGCTTGTATTTAGGCAAACTTCTTATATATAAATCTATACTTCTTTGTAAATCTTTATTTACTATATGATCACTTATAGGATTTCTATCATTATAATGTAACAAAATTTTGTCAATAAATTTAAAATGTCCTTGGGATGCCATCTCAATCATTGGTATCATCGCTGCCATATCACCAGTCATTGAAAAAAATTGACCATTAAGCATAAGATCTTCTTTTTTTATTCTTTTAAATAATCCTGCTTTAAATGTTCTTAAATGAGATGGAATATCTCCCCATTTTCTGAAATCATTATTTTTTACAATATGTTCTGGCATAGGTTTGCAAAAACCAATATTTCCACTATTAATTTCTTTAAACTGGCCATAAGTGAGCCAAATATTTGGATCTTTGTATATCGAATCAAGATAGTTTAATACGGATAAATCTGCTAATGCATCATCTCCATCAACAATTACAATTACATCTTCGTCTTTGCATGAGGTAATCATGTCATATTGATTTTTTAAAGCACCGACTCTTTTTTCATTTCTAACAAATTTTGTTCTATCCCATTGTTTATATTGGCTAATTATTTTTTTTACAATTATTTCTGTGCCATCATCTGAACAATCATCAACATATCTAACTTCATAATTATTATATCTTTGATTGTAAATAGATTTCAAATTCCATTCACAGTAATTTTTATTATTATATGATGCTACCACAATAACAAAATGTTGATTTGAAAGTAAAAAATTACAATAAAAAAATATAGTTATTATATATAAATATATATGAGAGTTACATTTCATTACTTACCCCGTTATTTTAATTTAATGGTCTATATTTTGGCAGGGATCTAATATGTTTATTTAATTTTTTTTGTAAATCCCAGTCGACTCTATGATCACTAATTGGATTATTATCATTATATATATACAATACTTCTGAAATGAATTTACTATGTTTTCCAGCCATTTCTAACATCGGCAACATAAATGACATATCACCAGTCATTTTATAAAAATCACCTTCATACAATAAGTCTTTCTTTTTTATTTTTTTGAAAAGCCAGGCTTTAAAAGTACGTAGATGGGTTGGCATTGAGCCAAAACTTCTAAAGTCATTTTTTAATATAACACCTCTAGAAATACGCACATTGTAACCTAAATTTCCTGAATTTTTTTCTATAAATTGACCATAGGTCATCCAGATATTTGGATTACTATAAATATTATCTAAATATTTTAAAACACCAGGATGAGCCAAACCATCATCACCATCAACAATTACGATTACATCATCATCTTTGCAATCATGAATTTGATAATATTGATTTCGCACATGGCTACCATATCTCTTTTCATTACGAATAAATTTTGTACGATGCCATTGATTTCTTTTAGTAATTATATCATTTACAAGAATATCTGTACCATCAGTTGAACAATCATCAACATATCTTACTTCATAATTATCATAATCTTGTTCATAAATAGTTTGCAAGTTCCATTCACAAAAATCTTTATTATTATATGAAGCAACCACAATAACAAAGTGTTGACTAGCTAAAAGATTGATATACACAAATAATAATAATATTAAAATTTTCTTCATAATACAGTCACTTTCTCATTTCTGAATGATTTTTATCTAAGGCCAATAATTTTTTTTCATAAGGCATTTTCCAATTTTCTGGATAACAATATGAGGGTGACAAAATTACATTGGGCTTATGATCAATAAAATATCTATTTAAATGGCTTTCATCATGCCATACTGCAATTATTCCTTTCTTCAAATCTTCATCAACATTTTTTCTGCATTGAGAAATTAGATTTAAAAAATTTTCTTTTTTTGCTCCATAAAAGCCTCCCGCAAAATAAAATTCACCTTCATCATTTTTAATGCAAGCTAGTGAGTTAGAATTGACTTCATAACTATACGATCTTCTATTAGAATTAATAAATCCTGGATGGCGAACTCCAACAAGATCTCCCAATATTTCATCACCAACATTTGATACAAATAACATATCTGCATCTGTTGCATAAATATAATCAAATTGTTGTAAAATTTTTTTACTGTCATCGTATGAATGAAATCTATTCATCGTATCATATGGCCAACCTAATCTTTTTTGAAAGATATAAATTTTATTTTTTTTATTTGTTTTATTTGAATCGGTAAATATCAAATAAGTGATATTATGATTTTTTAAAAAATATTTTTTGGCTGACTTTACTAATTGTTCTGCATAATTTATATATTTGCCAGTGGCCATAATACATAATGCAATATTTAATTTTTGAGCATATACCGAAAAAGAACTTAAGAGAAAAATAAAAATAATTTTAGAAAGATTAAAAAAATTCATAAATAACTCCCTATATTATTTTAAAAATTATTATGTTTGATAAAAAAAGTCTATTGTTTTTAGTAGACAATTTTTTTAATATTATTTTGTAAAAAAGAGAGAAAAGATGAAAAAAATTGATACAACCCGAATCATATACTACTCATTATTGGACATGTAGTTGATGTAAATAATTATTTTTTTTGAAACAATATTAATTAAAAAATTTTATTATTCCATAGCGCAATAATTCATTTCTTTATGATTTTTCCAAAGTAGATATCAATTCATTTAAATGAATTGAACTGCACCCTAATTTTTTGGCTTTTTTAAAATGAATTAAAGCAGATGAAAATAAACCTTTTTGTTTAAAATCGTGTCCTAAAAATAATTCTTTTAAAGCTTCATTTGATATTAAAACATATTTTCCCTGCGTTAAATATGAGAAAAATTGTCTTGGATCTCTTTTCAAATTATGTAATAATTGTCTCGTTTCCTTAGTAAATATTTCTTCAAATTCGCAAAATGTTTCCAAATCTTTAATATCATTTGTACCTTTTTCCTGTTCTCTACACCAATAACCATTAGGGTTATATAAATGCCAGTAAAATGAATCAGGTAATATTGCAATTCTTGATCCTGTAGCATATTGCTTAAATCCAAAACAAAAAGTATCTGCTGCACTATGCCAATTACAATAACCACCTGCTTTTAAATAACTTTCTTTGGTAAAAAGATAATTTCCTGAATGAACTGGATCAACTACTGTTTCCAAGACATGGAATATATCACAAACATTATTTTTAGCTTTATAAAACCAAGAATTGTGCTTAATTTTATCACCGGTAAAAAATCTTAATTCCTCAACAGATGCCCCATCGCAACCTGTATTATCCAACAATTCTACTAATCTATTTATAGTATTTTCTGCTAACATATTATCTGAATCTAGTCGAAATAATAAATCACCTTGCGAATGTTTAATACAGGTATTTGAAGCCGGCCCTCCTCCCTGATTTTGTTCATGCATAATCACACGAAAATTATCATATTTTTCTTCAAAAGATTTAAGAAGCTTAAGAGTTCCATCAGTAGAACAATCATCTGTACAAACAACTTCAAATGGATAACTTATTTTTTGATTATAAATAGATTCAACAGTTCCTTTAACAGTCTTCTCGCAGTTATAACAAGGAATTATAAAGGAAATAAAATGCTCACTAACCAGAGATTCAGACAATAAATTCACATAAAGTGAAATAAATATTAAAAAAAATTTTAAATTCATCTTTTTATCCTTTTTAAAAATTGCGTTAATTTACTACGAAATTTCATATTTTTTAATTTTTAACTACTTGATTTTCTAAAGTAAATATTATTCGATCTAAACGGTTTGAACGACAGCCTAATTCCCTAGCCATTTTAAAATGAACTAAAGCATCAAAAAATAGACCTTTTTGCTTCAAATTATGACCCAAAAATAATTCTTTTAAAGCTTCATTTGAAACTGAAGTATATCTCCTTTGAGATAAGAAAGAGGAAAAATCGCGTGGATTTTTTTTTAGTTCCTGCAACAATTTTCTTGTTTCATCAGAAAATACCTCTTCAAATTCACTAAATATTTCTAAGGTTTTAATATTGTTAGTACCTTTTGCTTCTTCTCTTTGCCAATAACTATTTGGAGTAAGCCTATGCCAATAAAAAGAATTTTTTAAAACCGCAATTCTCGAGCCTGTAGCATACTGTTTAAATCCAAAACAAAAAGTATCTGCACCATGACCATCTCCATAACCACCTGCCCTTAAATAGCTTTCTCTAGTAAAAAGATAATTTCCCGAACTAGCTGGATCTGCAACCGTTTCTAATATGTGAAACAAGTCACAAATATTATTTTTTGCTTCATAAAACCAAGAATCATGCTTTATTTTATCAGTGAAAAAAAATCTTAATTCTTCAACAGATGCCCCATCGCAACCTGTATTATCCAACAATTCTACTAATCTATTTATAGTATTTTCTGCTAACATATTATCTGAATCTAGTCGAAATAATAAATCACCTTGCGAATGTTTAATACAGGTATTTGAAGCCGGCCCGCCTCCTAGATTTTTCTCATGAACAACTACATGCAAATTATCATATTTTTTTTCAAAAAATCTAAGTAGCCAAAGTGTTCTATCAGCAGAATGATCGTCAGTACAAACAACTTCAAATGGGTAATTTATTTTTTGGTTATAAATAGATTCAATAGTTTCTTTAATTGTTTTTTCACAATTATAACAAGGAATTATAAATGAAATAAAATGTCTACTATTAAGAACTTCAGAATATATGCTTACATATAGAGAAATAAATATTAAAAAAAATTTTATATTCATTTTTTCCCTTTTTTAAAATTACAATGAAGTGCAAAACAAAAATAACAAAATTTATTATCAAGAGCAATAAAGAATTTAATTTTGTTTTTTGTTTTTAGAAAAAAAATTTTTTGCTTAAATTTTAAAAATTATTAATACTATTTTAAAGATATAAAAAAAAGGAGAAATTAATGTTAAATAAAAAATATCTTAAAAAATTTTTTTTTCTTAATACATTATTTTTTATGCATAGTTCAAAATGTATTATAGATGAAGAATCATTATATGATGCTAAGAATATTGATATGCAAGTTGCTACTGGGCTCAATGAAAACCAGCTAATTCCTATATTAAATTTTCTAAAAAAAGAAGAAACAAATTGTTCTTGGGTTGAAGAGTATCATATTATTACTGATTTACTACGAAATATGAATTTAAAAATCGGCTGTGAAATTGGAGTTGCCTATGGTTTTCAATCAAAATTTTTTTTGGAAAACAGTTCGATTGTAAAACTTTATAGCATTGATCCATATCAGCACTTTGGTGACTATGATGATTTCATGAATTTTCCACAACATTATTTTGATACATTATTTTATCGTGTGCAGAAGAGGCTTTCTATTTTTGATCAAAGATCTGTGTTATTGCGAAAAAAATCAGTTGAAGCATCTTCGATGTTTGAAGATCAGTCATTAGATTTTGTTTATATAGATGCAAATCATTCATATAAGGCAGTAACTGAAGATTTAGTAGCATGGGTTCCAAAAATTCGTCCAGGAGGATTAGTTTCCGGAGATGACTATAGGGTTTTCCCATCAACAGCTAAAGCTGTCGATGAATTTGTCACCAAAAATAATATTAAGTTACATACATTTAAAAACAAATGGTGGTTTATAAAACCATAAAAAAATATTAAGAAAGTGAGTAAAAATTATGTATAAAAAAACCGTCTTATCAATTGTGCTCTTTTTTTTCCTTTTTCAAATATTTTCAAGAATTGAACATAAATCAAGCTATCCATTGATAGCGGGCGACACTTTTAGAGCATTTGCTGATTTTATTCTGGATAGTGACACCACTTTTAATCCATTAGCAACTCAAAAAGGTGCTATTATTTTTGTGCAAATTGATGATTTAGAAAAATTTTTTAAAGAATATCACCCTAAAATTCAAAATCCTTACATTTTACTTACGCATAGATGCGCAGGAGCTAAAGATGATGACCCAATTCCTGGACCATATAGAAAATGGGTTGATGATCCCAAAATTATTTCTTGGTTTTCTCAAAATATTGATGCGCTAGATAATTCTAAACTAAAACATTTACCTATTGGTATCAGCAATCATTGGTGGCCACAAGGTAATTTAGAGACTTTTAATAAAGCTCTGCACAATAACCAAAATGCCACACATAGAAAGCTCCTATGTATGAATTTTTCAGTCCATACTTATCCCAAAGAAAGGGCTTTTGTTTATAATTTATTTAAAGACAAGCATTTTTGTACAATAAAACCATATGTTAATTTATTTGAATATCTTTCAAATTTACAAGATCATAAGTTTGTGTTGAGCCCTCGTGGAAACGGACTTGATTGCCATAGAACATGGGAGGCTCTTTTAATGGGAACAATACCGATTGTGAAAACATCAACTTTAAATCCATTATTTGAAAATTTACCCGTTTTAGTAGTCGATGATTGGCAAATTATTACTGAAAGTTTTTTAAAGACTAAATATGAAGAAATTAAAAATAAAAAATACGAAATGAAAAAAATTTTTGCAGATTACTGGTTTAATGAAATCAAATCATGTAAACAAGAATTTCTCAAAAATTCTTAAGAGTAATATAGACTTTTTAAGGATAAAAATAAAAATTTTTTATTTTCTAACAAATAAAGCATCCCCAAACCATGAACAAGCATTATTTATAGCAATCATTTTGAAACCCTGATTTTCTAAAAATTCTTTGACGTCTTTAAATAGATATTGACCCTTATATGCTTCGACAAATTCTACTTCTGTTAAAATTACTTTAACAGTTTTTAATATTTCAGTTGATGCTTTTAACATATTAAGTTCATATCCTTGCATATCAAGCCACATAAAATCTATATGATCAATATTATTTTTTTTAGCCCAATCATCTAAAGTTGTAACTTGTACTTCTATTTCATTTTTAAATAATACCTGAGGTGCATGAATTAGATGTTCTTTAGGAGCCAATAAAGAACTCGATTGTCCTGGAATACCTGGTTTATCATTAAATTCAGAAACATAGAATTTTGCTAAACCTATAAAATCTCCCAATGCAAGTTCATATGTTTTAATATTTTTTATATTGTTTGTATTATTTAACAGTTTGTTAAATAGTTGTGGAACCGGTTCAAACGAATAAATAAACCCATGAGGCCAGTTGTGAGATAAGTTAATAGAATCTTCCCCATCATAAGCACCAGCTTCTAAAACTAAAGGATTATTTGGTAAGAATTTTTTTGCAATAGAAATAGCTTGAATTGGGTGTGTAAAATTAATTATACTTTCACAAAAACAAATTGAATTAATTGACAAAAAAAATATGAGTAAAAATAACATAATCTCTCCTTTAATAAATCTTTTAAACTATATTGCAAAAATTAAAAAGGTTCAAACAATAGATAATTAATTTTTTATCAAAAATTTAAAATGAAAAAAAGACTTTTAAACTTAATTTTAATTCTATTAATTTTTAGCATAACTAATTCATCTAATATTTCTTTTATTAGTTCAATGCATAAAAGTTCTAGTTTTGACAAAAATTATGCCTCAAAGAATAAAGATTGGATATTATTAAAAAAATTATATGAAAAAAATTTTTTAAATAAAATTCATAATATTAATGATAAATCTGAATATAAAATTCCACCAATTATACATCACATTTGGATTGGACCTAACCCATTGCCAAAAGAATCTGAAATATTAATTGAAAGTTGGAAAAAATATCACCCGGACTGGGCTCATAAGTTATGGACAAATGAAGATTTAAAAGATTTCAAATTGACTAATAAAAAACAGTTTGATTCAGCAACTAATTGGGGTGAAAAATCAGATATTTTGAGATACGAAATTTTATATAAATATGGCGGATTATATGTTGATCATGACTTCGAATGTTTAAAGTCATTTGATAACATTCATAAATGCTGTTCATTTTATGCAGGAATTTTACATTCAAAAAAAGTTGAAATAGCTAATGGTATAATTGGATCAACTCCTGGACATCCATTATTAAAAATTTGTATAGATAATATCAAAGAAAAAGGATCAAATAATAATGTACTTTCAATACTCGCGCGTACGGGACCTTACTACTTTACTAAATGTTTTTTAAATTATGTTAAAAATGGCTCTAAAGACATAATAGCTTTTCCTGTATCATTTTTTTTCCCAATGAATAATAATGAACAAAATTGTTCAAGAGAAATGGCAAAAAAATGGATTCAGCAAGAATCATATGCCATACATTACTGGGCATGCAGTTGGTGCAAATAAAAAATACTTGATCAATTATATAAGTTAAATATAAAATGAAATTATATATTTAAAAAGGATACAATGAAGATAAAAATTATTTTTTTGTTAATATCATTAATAAATCTTAGTAATTGCGATGTTTTTTTTGAAATAGTGATTCCAACAAGAAATAACGAAAATATCTGTATAGAAAATTTAAAATCAGCTATTTGCCAAAATTATCCCCATTTTCATGTTACCATTATTAATGATGTTTCAACAGATAAAACTGGTGAATTATTAGAAAAATTCATCCAAGAAAATAATCTGTTCAACAAGATAACTATTCTGCATAATAGGGAAAGAATTGGTGCTCTTGCTAATCTTTATAATTTTATACATACATTAGATGATAATACTGTTGTCGTTACTTTAGATGGTGATGATTTACTTACAAATGCAAATGTATTAGATAGGATTGCAAGAGAGTATTTACATCATAAAGCTTGGCTAACTTATGGCCAATTCATATTTATGCCTAATCAAACAAAAGGCTTTTGCAGAGATTATCCAAAAGAGATAATAAAAAATAGAGGGTTTAGAAGATATACTTGGCTAGCATCTCATTTAAGAACATTTAAAGTGGGTTTATTTAAAAAAATAAAAAAAGAAGACTTAATGATTGATGGACAATTTTTTGTAACAGCATGGGATTTAGCAATTATGTTTCCAATGCTGGAGATGGCTTCAAAAGGACATATAAGATGTATTCCTGATATATTATATATTTATAATACGCATGATGATCCAGAGATGACGATGAAATTAGTCTTGGACCTTGATAAATATGTCAGACAAATGCCAAAATACGAGCCACTAAATAGCTTATAAATTTATCTTTTTATAAAATTTAATTGAAATTCAATATGTGGAGACGGATTTCTAATTTTATGAATGGGACTGATATCAAATTTGTATCCAGAATTAAATTTTTCAAGCAAAATTTTTGGTTCATATAAATACATATTTTGTTTCCATGAATCTGTAAATTGAGCGTAATTTGGATCCAGTTCATTTACAAGATTGATACATATATTTACGATTTTTGATTCATCAAAAAATAAACCTTTTTCATTCATATTAGACTGAAAATACCAATAAACTTCAAAATAAGGGTTATGAAAATTTTCTTTTGGGATATTCTCTAGCATGCCTTTTATTTTTTGTTTGCTATAAATTGTAAAATCTACATTATTTGGATAAGCCCAATCTCCTTTGCTATATCTAAAAATATATGAATGTAAGCCATTTTCAACGGTTTCAAATTTCGGAACAGGACTTTTATATTTTCCCATATAAGATTGGACAATATTTTTACCAAGACGCACTAAAAAAGCATGTGCATTTGTTTGCTTTAATTTAGTAGCACAATATGAAAGATCTAAATTATCTTTTACAACAACATCATCAACACAAAATGCTAAGTATTCATTTGGAGATTCAAAGGCAGCATGCATTGTAAGATCTTTAAAATCATCTTTAGGGTTTTGTCCTTGCTTTAAATAAATAATTGATGAAAAATCTTTTTTTACTTGTTCATAAGCATCATTATAATCTTGATTGCTTACACGATAAACCATAGATATTTGGCCATATCCTTTTACATATTTTTGAATTGATTCAAGCAATGCATAAACTTGCATTGGTCTATCATAAGAAAAAATAACAATATCAACTTTTTCGGAATTGAATTTAGAATAACCTGTAAAAATCAAAATCAAAAAAACCGAGCCTATCAATAATATTTTGTTTATTAATTTCATGATTTATAACTTTTAATTAAGTTAAACCAATAATCAGCAAAGATCTTTTCATGATTATATTTTTTATTTTTCATTTCTTCATATTTTGTATTTAAAAAATCTTCTGTTACCTCATTCCAATCATTAATTATTAAAACAGGCATATCTTCATACATTTTGTCACACGCACTCGTTTTGACAATTGGATACGCACCCATTAAAAATATTTCCCACGTTCTATGACAATCTAATCCATTTCCTCTTGGGCTTAAAACAAATTTAGATTCTGTACAGTCTTTTAAATAACTGAAAATGTCCTTCTGTGGAGATTTAAAACAAAAAGATTTGTTATTAAATATTTCATACACTTTTGAACGTTCGGTCAAATTTGTACTGGGATTAAAGTTCATATAAAGTAATTTATTTTTTGTAACATTATTAAGTTGTGAACGTACATTGCTAAAAACTCTGACATCTCCATGTGGCCAATATAAATTTGCAATCCCAATTGGGATCGGAATTAATTTTGGATGAACTTCTTCAACATTTTGGCCAAACCAAGCAATTATTTTTTCATCATCTAAATAATTGCTAAATTTTCCAGCAATTCCCATATCTTCATTGTGAGTTAAAATTTTGTATCTACATTGAATTAATGGGTGATAATATTTAAAAAATGGTTCAAGTAATCTAGGACAAATAAATATTATATCTCCTTGTTTGACTTTGTCAGGATCAAAAGGGATTTCAGTTTCATCTATTATAAAATTGCAAATTGTTCTGAATGTATCTCCCGAAATATAGGGATAACTTGAATGTCTTTTTTGTGGATCTTTGACGTAACCCCAAGTAGAAAAGTATTTCTGAAGATCTTTAAGATTTTTATTATGAGATGTTTTTTTTGTTAAGCTATAGCAACTAAATATAGTAGCTAAAGCAAAGATCGAATAAATTGTATTTTTTTTAAAAATAATTTGCATCATAGTTTTTTTCTTTTTTTTAACCATTTTCGCAATCTTATTTTGAATTTAAGAAAATTTCAATAGATTGACATCATTTAAAAAAAATAATATTCATCTTAAAAAAAATATTTAGGAAAAAAATATGAAACTTTTCAAGCATCAATTTTTTATTTTACTCGCCATTTTTAACATCTATTCACAACATTTTTTTACATTAAATGAAGGAAAACAGCCTGTCGCATGTGTATTTACTTTAAATGTGAATAGCCGAAAACTGCAAAATGATTATTTCCATGAAGCAATTTTTGATTTTTCATATTTAATAGATATTGCTGAACGTCATAATTTGCCAGTAATTTTGGCAATTCCTGAAAATAATCAAAATACAAAAACTACAGATAAAAATGCTCCACTAATTGAAGGATCCCGAGTAGCATTAACATGGGCAAGTGTAGGATTTAGACAGATAAAAAATTTAGATGTAAGAGTTTTATTATTACCAGATAATTTTTCGGAACAGGAACTAGATAATGCTTTAAAACAAGTTTATTTAAAACGAATGGAAGATAAAAGAAGTTTTGAAAAAAGGATATTTTCGTTTAAAGATATTTCTAAAGAAGACGACCCCAATAAAGATCTTAATCTAACTGAAATTTTTGTTGACCCCATCATTAATAGACCAATCATCATAACACCGAAATGTAAAATAAATAATAATCAAAAAAGAATCTTGATAACAGGTGGAGCAGGATTCATTGGAAGCCATTTATCACGAGCTCTTTTAGACAAAGGGCATTATGTGATTGTTCTGGATAATTTATTGTGTGCAAGCAAATCAAATATCACAGATTTGTTAGATAACGAAAATTTTGAATTTCACAAAGTAGATGTATCTTTACCTTTTGATGTCAAAGGACTGATAGATATTATTGTTCATCTTGCATCAGTTCCAAGTCCTGAATTTTACTACAGACTTCCTATAGAAACTTTATGCGCTGGACTTCATGGCACAAAAAATACATTAGATTTAGCTGTAAGAAAAAAAGCTAGATATTTATTTAGCTCTACATCCGAAATTTATGGTGATCCTAAAGAACATCCTCAAAATGAAAATTACGCTGGAAATGTTAATCCAATTGGAATACGAGCACAATATGATGAGTCAAAACGAGGAGCAGAGACCTTAATTAAAATTTATTTTGAAAATTATAATATAGACGCAAGAATCGTAAGAATTTTTAACACATACGGACCTGGTATGTCTTTAAATGATGGCAGAGTAGTTACAAATTTTATTAAAAATATTTTGCAAAATAAACCAATGAAAATTTATGGAAATGGAATGCAGACCAGAAGTTTTACATACATTTCAGATATGATTGATGGAATTCTAAAAGTTTTAGAAGCTGACGAATTATCATCAGAAAAAAATATAGAAGGTAGAATTTTCAATGTGGGTAATACAGATGAATTTACAATTGTGGATTTGGCAAAAAAATTACAAAATATTGGTCAAACATATCTTAATTATTTACCAGAAATAGAATTTGTAGAACAAATAGATTCAACAGACCCGAAGTTAAGATGTCCGGACATAAGAAAAATTTCTTCAAAGTTAAATTATCATCCTAAAGTTAAACTTGATGAAGGAATTGAAGATACGTTTATGCATTTTTTGAATCAATAAAAAGAGAGATCTAATGAAGCAAATTATATATTTATTTTTATTTTATTTTTTAACAATATTGTCATTTGAGGATCATTATAGAAATGCAAAAGAACATAAAAAAAATATTGCAGTAATTGGAACTGGTTATGTTGGATTAGTTCTTGGAGCATGTCTTGCTGATTTTAATCATAATGTTACTTGCGCAGACATTGATGAAAAAAAAATTGATAGTCTTAGAAATTCCATAATTCCAATTTATGAGCCCGGCTTAGATATTCTTGTAAGCAGAAATATCAAAACAGGAAATTTATCATTTTCGACAAATATTGGTGAAGCAATAAAAAATAATGAAATAATTTTTGTCGCGGTTAATACCCCAATGGCTGAAGATGGCAAAGCAAATATTGATGCAGTCAAATCTGTAGCCAAAACAATTGGTAAAAATTTAAATGAATACAAACTTATTTGCATGAAAAGTACAGTGCCAGTAGGAACAAGTAATTTGGTAAAACAAATTATAGGTGAAAATTGTTCAAACAATATTACATTCGATATTGTAAATAATTCTGAATTTTTACGCGAAGGAAGTGCAATATTGGATTTTATAAAACCAGACCGAGTTGTAATTGGCGCAGAAAATGAAAGAGCATTTGCATTAATGGAAGAAGTTTATTTTCCTTTTATCGAAAGAAATGTTCCTTTTGTTTTAACAGATCTTTTAAGTGCTGAAACAATTAAATATGCATCAAATTCATTTTTGGCAGTTAAAATTTCTTTTATTAATGAAATGGCTAAATTGTGCGACATTACTGGTGCCAATATTGACGCAGTTGCAAAAGGCATGGGCCTTGACCACAGAATTGGTCCTGAATTTTTAAAACCAGGACCTGGTTTTGGTGGTTCATGTTTTCCAAAAGATACTCAAGCATTATTATATACCGCTGCTTCAAATGGTTTAGACTTAAAAGTAATTCGCGCCGCAATTGATGTAAATGAAGAACAAGTAAATTATATTTTTAAAAAAATCTTAAAATTTTTCGATGGTAATTTAAAAAATAAAAATATTACAATTTTAGGATTATCATTTAAGCCAAACACTGATGATGTTCGATATTCACCTGCAATTACAATCATGGAAAAGTTAAAAACTTTTGGTGCAAATATTAAAGCTTATGACCCTATTGCAATGGATAATATGAAAAGAGAAATTCATGATATTGAATATTGCGCAAATGAGTATGATGCATTAGAAAATTCAGATTGCGCTGTAATTTTAACAGAGTGGCAAGAATTTAAAGAATTGGATTGGAATAAAATAAAAAAATTAATGAAAAATCACTTTGTTGTTGATGCAAGAAATATTGTTGACATTAAAATTTTAAATGATTTAAATTTCAAATACTCTAATATTGGCAACTCAAGAAAAATTAATTTTACTTAATAAAAAAAGAATTTTATAATTGTCGGCGGTGAATTTTATAAGAAAGGATATTTTATGATTATATCTTCACACTTCAATAAACTTTTTGCTCTTGCAGCATTTGCATTCGTAGCATCAACTTCTGCAATGAGTACTGATAGTACAACCCCTCCAGCTTCTTCCTGGTCTATTTGGTCATGTCTTGATAGCTACAGACACTGTGGTAAAAATTTCTTCCTTGGAAAAGATGGAGATGCTGCGCCAATATACAGAAGAGTTGCCTGCAAAATGGCTCCAGCAGTCATGACATTTTATACAATGAAATGTATGCAACGTTATTTGAATATGGAAGATAAATCTAAATGTGCATGTTCAAAACCAAAACCTGCACCAGCACAAGAAATGACAAAAGATTGCGAAACGCGTGGTAGTTCTTGTTGTGATAGATCACCAATGAGAAATACATTAGATAGATTAATGAGAATGTTGAAAGAAGACAAAGCTGAATGGATGAAATATTTCACAAGCGCAGTTATTGCTGAAGCAATATTTTAATTAATTAAATAATTTATAAGGCCAACAAGAAATTTGTTGGCCTATTTTTTTGCAATTTTTTTTAAATAATTTTTTGTGTTACATTATAAAATATATATATATAAGAAAAAAATTATCATTATGAACATCATCAAACAACTACCGCCACATGAAGCACAAAAAATTGCAGCTGGAGAAGTGGTCGAAAGGCCTGCCAATATTGTTAAAGAATTACTTGAAAATTCTATTGATGCCGGTGCAAAAAATATTTCCATTTATATAAAAGAAGGTGGAAAAAAATTAATCAAGATTGTCGATGATGGCTGTGGCATGTCTGAGCAAGATGCAAAGATGTCTATTTTGCATCATACAACTAGCAAAATTTCTTCAGTCGATGATCTTGAAACTTTAAATACTCATGGATTTCGTGGAGAAGCTCTTTCGAGTATTTGTTCGGTAAGTTCTGTAACTTTAAAAACAAGACATGCAAATTTTAAAGAAGGAACAGCTTTACATATTGCAAACTCAAATATTTTAAAAGAAGAAAAAATTGCTTTAAATATTGGAACAGAAATTGAAATTCAAAATATTTTCGACAATGTCCCTGCAAGAAAAAAATTTTTAAAAACAAAAGAAACAGAGCAGCGTGCAATATTACAAATATTTTATGCGATGTCTTTAAATTATTTTGATGTCGCTTTTAAATTTTATTCAGATGATAAAATTTTATATAACTGCCCAGCCGTGGATTCATTTAAAAAAAGAATTGCACAAATTTTTGATAATAATTTATCTAATAATATTTTAGATTGTTCAATTAAAGATGAATTTGCGCAAGCTGAAATTATCGGTGGAATATCACAACCACAATTTTCTCGTTATGACAGAAATTTGATTTATTTTTTTGTAAATTCTCGATGGGTAAAAAACTATAAATTATCTCAAGCATTAATTAAGGGTTATTTAAATATTTTGCCCGCAGGAAAATTTCCCTCGGCTTTTATTTTTATTAAAATTAATCCAAAAAATATTGATGTGAATATTCATCCACGAAAGGACGAAATTTTATTTTTGCATCCTAGAACTATTGATATGTTGATTGAAAAAATGACCAAAATAAGACTTGAGCAATATTTGCAAAGTTTATTATTGCCTGCTTCAAAAACAGATTCACTATCAATAACTATTGAAAAACCCTCCCAGCCTTCGCCAGAGGCTACGGCGGGCAGGCCTCCGATAAATTTTATGGATTTGCAGAACAGGCAGCCTTCGGAAAATAAAGATTTCTCTGAAACAATAAATAAAAGTTTTAACTCTGCAGCCGTCTCTCAATATCAAACAATTGTTCAAGAAACTCAAAACACTATTATAAATACAACTCAAAATTTTAAAATTCTTGGACAACTTCATAAAACTTACATTATTTTACAAAATCAAGAAGGAACAGTTTTTGTCGATCAACATGCTGCTCATGAAAGAATTTTGTATGAAAAATTTGAACAAAAATTTAATCTTGCAAACACGAATAATTTAATTTCTCCAAAAATTATTAAGATATCTAAAGACGATTTAAACATTCTTAATGAATCTATCTCTATTTTTAAAGACAATGGAATTGAAATAGAACAATTTGGAACCGAAGAAATAGTTGTCAAAAGTATTCCACAATTTTTGCAAAAACAATCAGTAGAAGAAATTGTTAAATCATTAATTTCCATTTTAGATGAGCAAAATAATTTCAATCATGAAGATGCAAAAAAAATATTAATTGAAAAAATGCGTGCACAGATGGCTTGCAAAGCTGCGGTTAAAGCAGGCGATTTATTAACAGAAATCGAAATGGAACAACTCGTCAGCGACCTTTACAAATGCGCTAACAGGTTCACCTGCCCTCACGGGAGACCAACTTTTTGGTCAATCGAGCTTATGGAACTCGAAAAAAAATTTAAACGCAGATTATGAAATTTTTTTGTATACGTAAACTTTAGAAATTATTCTGATCGGTTCTATCAAAATAGCCACAATTGGAACTAATGAAAGTAGACTGACCAAAATAGTTAATAAAATAAAATAACCGAAAAGTTTTAATTTTAATCCACTTGTTATTTTTGCAGATTTAGTAAAAGCCTCAAATACATCAGCACCTTTATCTACAATAAAAAATTCTCCAAAAACATAAGTTATGTACCAATATATTCCAGGAATAACTAATAAAACTAAACCTAATGCAAATAACAACCCGAATAAAATATAATATCCAAGCAATTTTAAAATAGAATCAGATTTTTCAAATAAATCAGAAAATTCAATTTCTTTTTTATTGTAAAGTTTAACTGCTGAGCTAATTAAGAAAACTCGATACCACAAAACTCCAATTATTCCTATCAACAATATTGCTATTACAAGTATCAAATTAATTTTATTATATAATAGATTTGTAAAAGTAAAGTTACTATATAGTAAAGTATCTCTATTTAATAAAAAGAAAATCCCAGCCAATATAAATGTCGGAATAAAATAAATAAATGCAGAAAGTGTTATGCCTAAAACAGCTAATGGCCTATTATAAAATGTTACAAATGGATAAGCTAATGCCTCTTTTATCGAAAACACACTTTTGTTATGTGGAAAATTCATTACGTCTCCTTTTTTTAATTAACGTTTTTGAAACTTAGAAAAATTACTCATAAAAACCATTGCAGATCTATAAACCCCTCCTCTTAACTTAAAACCATACCCCATTGCAGCTATTCCTAATAAAATCAAAATCAAAGGTATTGCAAAGTAAGACATTCCCCAAATTATTAGAAATAACCCTAAAATAATAGCAAATAAGCTTATAAAATTATTAAGTTTTTGATTCATAAAATCCTTTTGATCAGTAATTATTGTTTCTAATATTAATTGAAAATAGACTAAAATGAAAAGAATTTAGCTGAAAATTGAGATATTTAAGATGAATTAGAATTTAATTTTCTATTATTTCAAATATATAATCTTAAAAAAATTTAGTATATTAATTGTTATTAATGAATCTACCATATCAATAGGCATAAAAAATAAAAAAATGAATAAAATAAAATATATACTTATGTTTACATGCATAAATTCTTTTACATTAGCAATGGAATCTGAACCGTTTAGCGAGCAAGAAAAGGAAATTCAAGAAATATTAGATATGATGAAACAGTCATCTCAATCTCTAGATACGCAATTATTTCCAACAATCGAAAAAGAACAGGAAAAGCAAAAAGTTGTTGAAACTGAAAAAGATAAACGCAAACGACAATTAGAAGATGAAATACCAGGCAATATAAAACGTGCAAATAGAAGAAATGAAAATAAAGCTAGATTAAAATCTAAATTAGATGATTTATCTAATAAATATAACGAGGCATTAAATTTATTTTTGGCAAAAGATTATGAGAAAGCGATAACTTTATTTAAAGCAATTGAGTCAGAATCCGGAAATACTGATTTTGAGAATTTTAAAAAAGGTTATTCTCAATTATTTATTGCAAGAATTTATGAACAGCAAAACAAATATGATGAAGCATTAAAATATTTCCAATTAGCTCGGTGCACCAGAGATTTATCGAGCAAAAAAGAAGCGGAATATCATTTGGGGATGTTTTTTGTCAATTTAAAAAAATATGATGAAGCTCTTTTTTATTTAAAAAGTGCAGCGTCTAAGCATTTAGAACTTCTTTTATGGTTTCAAGTGGATGCAAATTACCAAATAGGACTCATATATTATGAACAAAATAATTATGAACAAGCACTAAAATTTTTAAAGTCTATACCATATCACAGCAAGGAAATATCTGAATTAATTAATAAAATAGATTTTTTGTCTCAGTTAATTGAGTAAAAACCCCCCCAAAATCATTATTACAAATAGACAATTTTGATAGATTTTGTTATATTTAATTATATGAATATTCAAGATATCAAAATTAAAGAATCATTACCGAATTTACCAGGAATTTATATCTTTAAAGATACGACCAATACCATCATTTATGTAGGTAAGGCTAAATCTTTAAAGAAAAGGATTGCTTCTTATTTTTCAAAACAAAATCAGGATTGGAAAGTAAAAGATCTTATTGCAGAATATTCTAGTCTTGAACATATTCTGACTAAAAATGAAACAGAAGCATTACTTTTAGAAGCTCAGCTTATTAAAGAATATAAGCCAAAATTTAATGTCTTATTAAAAAATGGTAATCCATTTTTATATATATTAATTACCAACACTGAAGTTCCTGAATTTAAATTAGTTCGAATAAAAGGCGAAAAAGGAACTTATTTTGGTCCGTTTTTACACAAAGGCAGCGCAAGAAGTACTTATGATTATCTTGTAAGAACTTTTAAATTACGAATGTGTAAAACAGAAATTGAATCCGGATGTCTTGATTTCCACATGGGAAACTGTGCTGGAAACTGCACAAAAATATTTAATTCAGAAGATTATAAAATTCGAGTTCAATTAGCTCAACAGGCAATTGATGGCAATCATAAAGAATTTAAAAATACGATTTTAAATAAGATTAAAGAACATAATCAAAATTTTGAATTTGAAAAATCTCGTCATTTAAATAAATATCTAGATGATGTCGAAATTATTTTCGAAACAATTAAAACTGGTTTTTCTGAAAAAAAATATCGAACAGCAATTGCAATTGTAACAAGTGACAGAGCAGAAATTCCTGCAATTACTGATGAAGGTCTTTTAGAATTACAAAAAGTTTTAAAATTAGATAAAACTCCTATTACTATTGATTGTTTTGATATCTCACATTTTCAAAGCAGTTATATGACAGGTTCATGCATTAGATTTACAAATGGCAGACCAGATAAAAATAAATTCAGAAGATTTAAAATTAAAACTTTGACTGAACAAAATGATTATGCTGCATTGCAAGAAATTGTTTCTCGCAGATATCGTCTTGGTGATTTGCCTGATGTTATTTTAATCGATGGCGGAAAAGGGCAGTTAAATTCAGTATGTTCAGTTTTGCCGCAAGCAAAAATCATAAGTCTTGCAAAAAGAGAAGAACAAGTTTTTATTCCTGGTGAATCTGCTTCATTGCAACTCAAAGTCCAAGAACCTCTTGGTAAATTACTAATATCGCTGCGCGACTATGCGCACCATTTCGCAATCAAATATCATAGATTGTTAAGATCTAAAAAATAGTACCCTTTTGATAAAAAAATATTTTTGTTCATAATATATTTTGTATTACTACAAAAGGATATTTATGAAATTTAATTCTAAAATATTATTCTTAACTTCTCTTACTATTTGTCCGTCAATAATTAAAACATCAGAAACTAAAGATGCTTTATTTGGCTTAGCCGCACTTACAACCATTGGTACAACATGCTGGGCATTTTATGAACGATACAATAAAAATCGCAAAGCAAAAGAGATCGATAAACTAGAAAAAATTATCTCTGATGAAAAGTTTTTGGTAAACCTTAAAATTGACATAGAAAATTTAAATAAAAAATACATGTTAGAATTTTCATTTTTAAAAGTATCTGATATGAATCAAGATAAATTTAAAGCATTTATCGCAATCATCCAAACTAAAAATCAAACTGTTAAGCAAACTTGTCAAGACTTGCTAACCGATATTAGATTTGTTTGCGAATATGAAGGTAAGATTCAGTTAAAGTTCAAAAACAATATAGACCAACAATTGTTAAGTAATTTAAAACAACTTAAAAATGATTTGGTAAATTATGAAAAATTTTTAAATGTTGGAAAATATGCATTTGAATTTGAAATATTAATTAGGCAGCTTAAAATAAAGTACGATCAAGAAATAGGGTTGGCAAATAGCAATAGCGCTAATTATTATCAGGAATTAGAGGCTTTAATTAAATTGAAACAAAATTCATTATTCCCATTTGTAGACTATTGTAACAATTTATCAAATGAACTTCAGCAATTAAAAAATTTATCTAACCAAACAATTAATTACGGAATATTTACAAGCCAAGATTCAAGTTGGGTTATTTCAGCACTTGAGTATACTTTAAAAAATATTCTTTGCTGGCAGCGTTATGAAGTTGAGAAAAAAGAAAAAATTGAACATGAACAAAAACAAAAATGGTTAGATATTCAAATAAAAGAAAAAGAAGCTCAAATTGAAAATGAACGCAAAAAGGTTCAGGCAAAATTGCAAAAAGAAAAAAATAAAGCACAGACACTTGCAAATCAACAAGCAGATCTTGAAAGACAAAGACATCAATTAACTGTAAGAGAAAGAGAACTTGCAATAGAACTAAAACGCATCACAGATGGCCAAAATGTAAAAGATGCGGTTGAAAAAACAAAAGTTGAATATCAAAAAGAAATCAAAAAACTTCAAGATGAACTAAATCGATTACGAGTAGCTCTTGGTAACAATTCAACGGCAAGTGATTCTGTTAGACAAGAAATGGAAAGACTGAAATTTAAAATTTCCAGCACTTTGGCAGCACTTGCAAAATTAAAACGTGATGCAAATGCTATGCCGGTAAATCCTGATTCTGTTGACGGATTGTCTGAATATTTATCAAAATTAAATTCTAACTTTACACATATAGAAAATGTATTAGCATTATAATCAAGCCCCAAATTTACTTAAATATAAATTTGGGGACCCCTAACAAAAAATTGGGGGCCCCTTAATTTAGATTTGATAAAAAAAATAAAAAATTTTTTGTAGAGTAATTTTATGAATTTTGAAAATTTTACAACTTGGAGCCAAGAGCTAATTAATAGTTCAATCAATTTGGCTACAAAACTTAAAAGTCCTACTTTAACACCATTACACATTTTTAGACAATCACTTGAAGATGCTTTTTGTATCTCAGTTTATAAACTTTTAAATATTGATATTTCACAATTAAAAGATTTGTCTGATCAAGAACTGCAAAAATTGGCGCGTGTCGAAGGTGCAAAACTTGTAGTTGATTCAACATTGCAATCTTTTTTAGAAAATTGTGAAAAAGAAGCTAAGTCTTTAAATGATACTTATATTACTCTTGAACATTTTTTATTAAGCTTTAGTGATGGTATTGGATTACCAGAAAGCATAAATAAATTTCTAAAAGCGTCAGCTTTTACTAAAAAAAATATTTTGGCACATATGCAAACTTTGCGAAAAGGTAAAACAGCATCTGAAAAAGGCGCTGAAAAACAATATCAAATTTTAGAAAAATATTGCCAAAATATTACTCAACAAGCTCGCGAAGGTAAATTAGACCCAGTCATTGGAAGACACGAAGAAATTCGCAGAGTAATTCAAATTTTGTCTCGTAGAACAAAAAATAATCCTGTTTTAATTGGTGAACCCGGAGTTGGTAAAACTGCAATTGTAGAAGGAATTGCCCAAAGAATTATAAACAATGATGTACCTGAAAGTTTAAAGGGCAGCACTATTTATGCTTTGGATTTAGGGCTTTTAATTGCCGGGGCAAAATACCAAGGTGAATTTGAAGAAAGACTAAAAGGTGTTTTAAAAGAAGTCCAAGAAAGCCAGGACCAAATAATTTTATTTATTGATGAACTTCATATGCTTGTAGGCGCTGGAGCTTCGGGAACAGGCGGTATGGATGCATCAAATTTATTAAAGCCTGCACTTGCGCGTGGCGAACTACACTGCATTGGTGCAACAACTTTAAATGAATATAAAAAATATATAGAAAAAGATGCAGCGCTTGAAAGAAGATTCCAAAAAGTTTTGGTAGAAGAACCAACAATCGAAGATGCAATTTCAATTTTGCGTGGCCTTAAAGAACGTTATGAAATGCACCATGGAATTAAAATTAAAGACCAAGCGTTAGTTGATGCAGTTATTCTTTCGGCAAAAAATATTCCTGACAGATTCTTGCCAGACAAAGCAATTGATTTAATTGACGAAGCTGCTGCAATGGTAAAAATGCGTCTAGATTCTCAGCCGGAAGAAATTGACAGACTAGATAGAAAAATCAGACAATTAGAGATTGAAAAAGTTGCACTGCAAAAAGAAAAAGATAACGAAGCTGCAAAAAAACGGTTAGCTGAATTAGAAAAAGAGTTAGCAACAATAAAAGAAAAACATCAAACTTTATTAAGTCATTGGAAAGCAGAAAAAGCGCCTTTGGAAAATATTAAAAAGTTAAAAGAAGAAATAGAAAAAGCTCAATATCAATTTCAAAAAGCAGAACGCGAAGGTGATTATGCAAAAGCTTCAGAAATTAAATATGGCAAGCTTGTAAAGTTAGAACAAGATCTAGAAAAAGAAGAAAAGAAATTTACGAGAGTAAAAAATTCTTTAATCAAAGAAGAAGTAACTGAGCATGACATTGCCATTGTTCTTTCCCGTTGGACTGGAATTCCGGTTTCAAAATTAGAAGCAAGTGAAAAACAAAAAATTATTAACATGGCTGCCATTTTAAAAGAGCGTGTTATTGGTCAAAATGAAGCAATAGAAGCAATTTCGAATGCAATTCAAATGCACCGTGCAGGACTTACTGAACCAAATAAACCAATAGGTTCATTTTTATTTTTAGGACCAACTGGTGTCGGAAAAACAGAAGTTGCAAAAACATTAGCAGACTTTTTATTCGATGATCCTAATAAAATGATCAGAATTGATATGTCTGAATATATGGAAAAACATGCGGTTGCAAGATTAATTGGTGCACCTCCAGGTTATGTTGGTTTTGAAGAAGGTGGCCAATTAACTGAACAAGTAAGAAGACATCCATACAGCGTAGTTTTATTTGATGAAATAGAAAAAGCTCATCCAGATGTATTTAATATATTCTTACAAATTCTTGATGAAGGTCATTTGACTGATGGCCAAGGACGTACAGTTTCTTTTAAAAATTGTGTGATAATAATGACTTCTAATATTGGTTCGCACATTATTTTAGAAGCAAAAGAAATAAATGATAAAGTTAAAACACAAATTGAAGAAATTTTAAGAAAAACCTTTAGACCAGAATTTTTAAATAGAATAGATTCTGTTGTCTTCTTTAGATCCTTAGAAGAAAAGGATGTTGTAAAAATTGCTAAAATTCAATTAGACGAACTCGGCAAAAGATTATCTGAAAAAAATATTACTTTCAAAATTTCTGACGTTGCTATACAAAAAATTGCCGAGCTTGGTTATGAAAAAGAATTTGGTGCAAGGCCTCTTAAAAGAGCAATTTACCATTACATTTCGACACCAATTGCACAGCATATTTTAAAAAATCCTGATGTAAAACAAATCAGTGTTGATTTAGAAAAAGATAAGTTTATTATAACTTGAAAGATATTTATCTAGCCTTCTTTTTTTATTTATCTTTATTAAATTTACTGCAATCATTTACAAATAGACATAAAGTTTAATAAGATAAAAGTAATATAAAGGAAGAATATATGAAAAAAATGTTATTAATATCCTTAGTAATTACATATGTAAATTTAGTAGCCCAACCTTATGGAGTTCCTATCGGAGGCACAGTAACAAATGCTATTAATTATAATCCCTCAAATCCTGTTTATGTAGGCGCAGACCCATATCAAGGATTGCCTGATGGAAGCCGTAGAATACGTCGTACAAGGTCAGCAAAATTTAATAGAGTACAAAGAGCTGATACCAATAATTGCAGATAAAAGCTTCGTAGGCGAACAGTACAAAGATAAGTTTGTTATAAATAAAAAAAGAGCCAAAAAAAATCCGGCTCTTTTTTTAACTTATTGATAATTTTATTTTTTATAACCTAATTTGATCAGTGTTTCAAGAATCTTAGGTCTATTTGCAGCAAGATCAATAGGAGTTTCTCCTCGATTATTTGGTATTCTTGCCAATTGTGGCTGAATTTTTAAAATTAAACCAACTATTTCTTCATTTCCTTTAGATACAGCTTTATGCAGAGGATTGTTTCCTTTTTCATCTTTTACATAAATAAATGAAACCTTTTCTCCTAATTTTTTGATTGCATTTATATCTGATATTTCTATTGCGTCAAAAATTTCTTTAGACTTTTGCTCAGCAATTCTTTTTTGTCGTTGCAGCTTTGAACCTTCTTCAATCAATTTTATTAATTCTTGATTTTGTGTCTTTTTTGCAAGATCAATTGCGGATTGGTAATAACGATTTTTTATCGTAGGATCAGCGCCTCGATCAAGTAAAAGTTTTATAATTTCTTTATAAAAATTTTCTATTTCTACTCGATTGACAAATGCTTTAGCAGCATTAAACTCATTTATGGTTAAAATGATTGGTGTATCACCAGAAATTTCATTTTGAGAATTGACATCAAATCCGTCATCCAATATTTGTCTTACTGTATCAATATCCTTTCCAACTATTGCGACTGCCAAATCATGTAGTGTAGATACGGATTTAATACTAAATTGTGTTAATATCATACTCATAAGTAAAAAATTCTTTATATTCATTTTCGTCCTTTTTTTGTTTAAATTTAGATTTTTTTATTTTACCTTTTCAACTACTGTTACCATAGCTTTTAAACCTTCTTGTAATCTTTTAATTGCGGCTTGCAAATCGGCTGAAATTCCTGGAGTTGGCACTTCTTTTCTTGAACCTTCTATTAATTCATTTAAAGCTTTTAAATCTTCATCAGTAAAAGATAAGCGCCATGAGTTAAATTCTGCTTTTACAGCTTCAGAATCGATGCCACTGATATCAAAATATTCTTTTAATCTATCTACCATCTCTACAAATTTTTTACCTGTCAAAGTTTCATAACTGCTTTTTTCCTGTATTTGCCATTTTCCAAGTAATGGATCATTATATTTATCATAAAAGTTTATCGCCCATATTTTTGGATATCCTGAACTTGCCAAACGGATCTCAGCTTTTATTATTTTTACTTTAGAATTTGGATCGAGTAGTTTAACAACGGCATCATCAAATTGTGTAAAATTGAAGGTCGATGGCTTTGAAATTATTTTTAAAGTAGATAACACTTTTTTATTTGCATCGAGAAAACTAACGAATGTTAAATTTTGGTCTTTAAATAAAGCATTTCTCATTTCTTGGGTAAACAATTCTGGATATTTAAAGCAGTCTGTAATTGTACCTGTAATTGATATACCTCCTTTATAACCATAAGTTGGTTCATGCCAATATGCATATGGCCCTCTTAAGCAGGAATTGTCGCTAAGGTGACGTTGTATGCGAACAAAATATGTAGCATTTGGTATATAACTTTCTTCAGCTGGCGCCATTGCAACAATATTACTTATTAGTAAAAATATTCCTAATAATAAATATCTTAAATTGAATTTCATACTATATCCTTTATCTAATTATTTAAATTAATTCTATTTAAATATAATATAGCAATAATCGAGCTAATAAAGCAATATTCAGCCTAAAATGATGATTATATCAGGGTAAATGGAAATGGAAATCGACATTTTTGGGATTTAGTATAATATAAAAAATATGAGTAAAAATGGGCTCAAAAAACCATAAAGAGGTAAAAATGAATCTTTCAAAAATATTATTATTGTCATGCATATTTGTAGGTCTTCACTCCATGGACAATTTCCAAACTGATTTTGATAACGTTTGGCCATTTGAAAAATTGGGCACCAAATATGATGATGCCTTTTCAGTACTTGCGCCTATTTTGCACAGATGTTTCAATGAAGGTTATCCTGACCTTTTACCAGACATATATAAATATGTAGAAAAACCTAAAGACAAAAGTTTTTTATCACCAGATTTGAAAAATGTATTTAATTCCTTTATTACAAACGAAAAACAAAAAAAACAAATTCTTAAAATTATTAAATATGTTTTTATAGCAAATAATGCATGTAAACTTTCATGTGCAGGTAACAAAGTCATTATCGCCTTTCATGGCTTGGGAGATACTGGTTACAATTTTGAACAATATATTAAACATCTCGATAGCAACGCAGCATCATTTGTGCCAGATTTTTATGATCACCATGATAAGGCATTGAATATAGGCACTGAACTTGAATTAGTTATGGCAGCATATCAATATTTTATTGCAACACAACAATTGAAAAGACTCGATCCTAGTAACAAAATGGACGTGTATCTTTTAGGAGGTTCACGAGGCGGCGGAATTGTTGCACGTTTGATGAGCAAATTTAAAAAAGACCAAAAACCTGCAGATGGGTTTATTATGTTATGTCCATTTATTAATCCTCCAGCTACTGTCAGCCATGTAGCAGAAGTTTCATCAGTTCAGTCTTCGGGCTTTGGAATAAGATTCCCGCAATGGTTGATGTCTTCATCTATCAAATCTGCAAATTCAATTTCAGCAGATCGCATTGAATTAAATACGGAAATTCCCGCAGTTGTGAAATTAAATAAGCCAATATTAATTGTTCATGGTTCAAAAGATCGTATTATTCCACATGAAGAATCTGAAAATTGGGCATTGGAACATGCGAAATTAGGCAATGAAGTTTATTATCTAAAAGTGCCTGGTGTTGATCATAATGAACTTTTTGGTGAACTAAGTTGTATAGAATTAATCAGAGCATTTTTGAATAAAGATTTTGCGAAACTTAAACCGTTAAGAATTCAATAAAGAAGTAAGTTTTGTGTAATTTCATATTTTGACTAAAATACACTGATACATGCTCCAAATGGACCTAACCATTGACAAATACTCATCGGATTTGATAGGGTAAAAAGTAGTATAATAGTGTAAAATAAAGGAGAAAATATGAAGAAGTTATTATTAATAATTTCATTGATTGTTTCTGCGAATTTAATGGCGATGTATCAAACGAATAATTCCACAGGGGAGATTCCAACTGCAGAATATATCGCTGATGGAAAGGTTCCTGAGGGCTCAGTACACAGAACACAAAAAGAAATAGATGAAGCTCAAAAAAATCAACAAAAATACGAAGAGCAAATGTAAAAAGAGGCCCGTCATTTTTTAAATAAAATGACGGGCCTCTTTTTTAAGTTATGTTACTGTCTCAAATAATCAAACCAAGTTGTATATGCAATTGTTCCATCTATCAATTCATAGAAGAAGAGATATTTTACATCATCACCAGTTCTTGCATAAACTGGATATGACCAAGTGCCATTTGTATTTACCATTGAGTGACTTGTCGTTCCTTGTCCATTGACTGAATAATATACTTCAACAAATTTTGCAGCAATATTCGGAATAAAGTTAATTCGTATTTTATTTGGTGATATTGTTGTTACATTTTGTTGATATGGTCCATCTGATGTTGGCGTGCAAGGTTCACAAGGCAGGCAAATGCATTGAGAGCATGGTAATTCATATCTTACTTGCATCCAACCTGTTGTTAAAACTTGTCCACCTTTTTCGTATGTAAAATATACTTTAACAATTTGGCCATCATTTAATCCTGAAATTTCTGTTTGCCAAACATTATTATTATTAATCAAATCTACACGATGTTTTTCACCAGTTGTATAAACATATGTCAAATCAACATTAGTTGTTGACCATAGTGGAGCAAATGAAACATCTAATTTTCCTGAATCAATTGCAACAAAATCTATAACAAAATCTAATGGCTTATCAGGATTTGGTGCTGGCGGTGGAGGAGTTATTGTTGGAGTTATTATAACATCTGTGCCATTGCCTGTTGCAGTAGCTCTTGCAGGAACATTTAATTTAGCGCCATCAGAAAATTGTACAGTAATTGGATTTGTTCCAAAATTATGTGCAACATACGTTTTCACATTATTATTTGTAAACACATTATAACTAGGAACATTTGCTGTAACTGTTTTATTTAATCTTCCAAGAACATTTAAATTATGAATCCAATAATAAGTGTGTGCTTTAGATTCTCCTGCTTCAATGGTATATGGAATCGTATTAAATTTATTTATTGCACCAGCTGGATCATAAAGAGCTTGAACTTCCATATGAATATCACGCCATGAATCATTACCACCATGATTTGAATTCATAAAGTCTTGATTTATTTTTAGATAATCAGGATTTCTTCCAAGATAAACTGAACCGCCTGTAATTGGTAAGAAGTTTATACCATGAAGTTCTTCAACATATCCATCCCACCAAATGGCATAAGCACCGCCATTGCTCCAAACCATGCCTACGACTGGTTTTGCAAAATTGGTTGGAAAAACAATATTGTCTATATCAAACCAATATTGCTCAATTGCACTAATTTCAGTTGTATAATAATAAATACCAAGATCGCGCAATGCATTATTTCCTGTAGCTTCTCCAAGTAGAATCATACCGATTGCGCAATTCATAGCTTCAGAAGATGATTCTTCATTGTTGCCTGCTCCGAATAAACTTGATCCATTTGCATAACTATGACCGGCATAACAGTCCAGATACCGCAAGAATGGAAATCTTGTATCTGTTCTATCCCAATTATTTACATCTTTTGCTAACAGTTCCAACATACCACCCCATTGAGAAGATGATGCCCATGCAGGATCAAATTGAGCAACTGTCGAAGCTGCAATAATTGCATATCCCCAATGGAAATGATGATCATTTAAATCTGTGTCTGAACCATAACTAGCAGGATAACCAATTAATGTTTTCCATGTATTGTTGTAATAATATAAAGTTGAGCCAACACCATCTAACCATTCTTGCAAACGATTTTTTATTTCTTGAATAAATAAATCTCTTGCAGCCGTATGATTCACTTGATCAGCAATATGAACTAATCTTGCAACTCTTCCTGCTGCTTTTCCGAACCAATACGTATCACCAGAACCTGGTGCAATATTATTCCAGCGAGCAGTTGGGGTTTGTTTATAAATTGCATCAACATACCCATATAATTGACTAAGGCTAAATGTATTTTCACCATCTTTAGCAACAAGCGGAATTTCAGGAAGAACACCATTATATTGCAATATAGTTGAAAATGATGAACCATCTAAAACTTTCATTTGCCCACGAGGACTTATATAAGTATAGTTTGTCAATGTTGCAGTTGTGTTCAACCATTGATGACGATAAAGTGCTAATAATGGTTGATTTACATTTCCATTGCCAGATTCTTTTAATACTGTGTTAACATTAAAATTTGTTGTAACGTTTGAACTATTTTGATCATAATTCCAGCTTACTTTTGTATCTGTTACAAATGCATATGCATGTTGGCGATAATATTCTAAGGTAGTTGCAGTATTATCAGGAAGAACTGCTATAGAGAAATAATTTTTACCAGCCAAGCTAGATTGCAAATTTGTTCCACTGACAGTCCAAGTAGAACCTGCTGGAGCAAAAACACCATAATGTTTTCCGGAAATTGTAATTCCCAAAACACCATTTGCATTAGACCAAACTGTTGGCACTGCAGCACCAGTTATTAAAGCAGCATCGCCTGATATTTCAAAATATGCAAAAGGTAATCCATGGCCTATAGTTGCTTTTAACGTTCTTGCATTTCCACTCCAAAAAGCAGTAACAGTCCAATCTGTATATGAATCTACTCTTGTATCTGGAGAATTAAGTCCAACAACCCCAACTACCATATCTTGAATATATTCAAAATGATATTCTTGCAGACTATGTCCTTTTGGTGCAGTTGAAGTAATTGGCGTAACGCTATTCCAATTAGGATAACAAACTCCCAAACCATTTGCTCTTGCTCTAAATGCTAGAGGATGCAAAAATATATTTTCAGAATATGGGTTTGTCGGTTCCCATTGCCAAATTAGTGATGACCAATCTTTGTGAGTAATTGGAACTTGATTAAAACTTGCAGTAACTTTTGGTGTAACGGGATTACCTAACCTATTAGATGGACCTTTTTGGCCTGCAGGTAAGACTGTGGTATATCCTCCAGCACCAACTGGTACAACTCCACCGCCATAACATGTAACGATAGATATTAATAAACTTAACAGAACTTTATCTGTTTTAATCAGCATTAGGTTCTCCCACTTTTAATGGTTATGAAAAATAGATAACTTATATGCTATTTAACTCGAGCCATAAGTTCAAGATTTTAAAAAACTAAAGAAAAACTTATATTAAGGAATAAATTAATTTTTACGTTAGAGGACTTATGGAAATAGTTTTAAATTGGAAAATGGAAAAAAGTCATCTTGAAGAAATTTTATGGTGCAAAGAAAATAAAGAAGAATTAATTAAACTTTCTACAAACAATCATTTTTTTATTCTTTGCCCGTCTTTTACTTCCTTGCAGACAATAAAGGAAATTTTTGATAAATCAGAGATAGAAATCGGTGCTCAAAATTGTAGTCAATACTTATTAGGATCACATACAGGACAAGTTAGCGCAAAATCACTTAAAGAAATTGGGTGCCTCTATTGTATTATTGGCCATAGTGAAACAAGAACTGAATTAAATGAAAACTATTATCAAATAGCAAAGAAAACCAAAGCTTTAATTTCTCAACATATTAACCCAATAATATGTATAGGAGAAACTAGAGAAGAAAAAGATAAAAATTTAACTTTAGACGCTCTTGCCCAGCAATTAGAACCTATTGTCCAGGAAATTATCAATTTAAATGTAAAAGAAATTATATTTGCTTATGAGCCGGTATGGGCTATTGGAAGTGGAAATACCCCATTGGCAAGTGAAATTTATGAAATCACCAAATGGGTTAAAATGTATTTAAAGGTTACTCTGCCAGAGGTGAAGACAAAAGTTTTATATGGTGGTAGTATTAGTAGTAGAAATATAGATGAATTAAAAAACATTTTTGATCTAGATGGTTTTTTAATAGGAAAAGCCAGCCTAGATATTCAAGAAATAAAAAAAATTGTAACATCAAAAGGAAAATAACCATGTTGTACGGATTACTTTTATCTTTATTTGTTTTTAACTGTTTCTTATTAGCAATTATAATTATGCTGCAAAAAAGCAAAAGTAGCGCAGGAATGGGTGGCATTGGTGGAAACGTGCAAATGCTTTTTGGCGGATCTGGTGGTCAAGATTTGTTCCAAAAAATAACTTGGACACTTGCAATTATATTTATGGGCGGTTCGCTTATGCTTGCTATAATGAAAACAAGACAAGCTGAAACATCAAGATACTTAAGCAAAATTGTTATTCCGGCTCAGCAAATGCCAATGGCGCCAATAACCACTTCTGCACCAACAGAAGGCTCAACTGAAAATCAATAATTAATTTAAAAAGCATTTCATGCTTGTAAAGTTAACATTTCAGTTTATTGATTCAATTGGAGCAGTAACTTTAGATTTACTTTTTAGTCTTGGAAATTTTTTTATATTTTTATACAAAATTTTCAAATCACTTTTTACGCAAAAATTAAAAATTAAACAATTGTTAATGCAGATGGAAAAGATCGGTGTGGGATCTTTTCCAATTATTTTTTTAACTGGTACTGGAACAGGTTTTGTTATTGCCTTGCAGACGTATATTGGTTTCAAAAAATTTGGAATTCAAGAATTAATTGGAGTAGCAGTATCAATTTCTATGTGTCGAGAAATTGGACCGGTTCTTACTGCGTTAATGGTTACAGGAAGATCAGGTTCTTCAATTGCGGCAGAAATTGGAACTATGCAAGTTACGGAACAAGTTGATGCTTTGAAAACTTTAAATATTGATCCTTACCAATATTTAATTGTACCAAGAGTTCTTGCAAGTGTTCTTACCACTCCTTTTTTAACAATATTTTCCATGATGTGTGGCATTATTGGTGGGTATATTTATTGCACCCAAGTTTTGGAATTAAATCCTTATGAATATGTAAATAATATCACACAATATTTAACTATATTTGATATTTTAAGTGGTCTAATCAAATCAATTTTTTTTGGATTTATTTTTTCAAGCGTAGCAACATACAATGGATATTTTGCATTTAAAGGTTCACAACAAGTTGCTCTTGCAGCAACAAAAACAGTTGTTACCGGTTCAATTTTAATTTTAGTTACAGATTATATTCTCAGTTTAATTTTGTTTTAAAATGATCGAAATAATTGATCTTAAAAAAGAATTTAATAATCGCTTTGTCATTAATGGAATTGATCTAAAAATTCCAAAGGGTAAAATTACGTGCATAATTGGTGGTTCCGGTGAAGGAAAATCTGTTCTTTTAAAACAAATTATGGGCCTTATAAAACCAACATCCGGTTCAATTATTATTGATGGAACAGATATTACAAAATTAAAAGAAAATAAAAAAGATTTTGTTTTTAAAAAATGTGGTTATGTATTTCAATTTGCAGCTCTTTTAGATTCTTTAAATATTTTTGAAAACGTAGGTCTTACTTTATTGGAAGATGGCATAAATAAGAATGAAGTTTTAGAAATAGTTAAAAATAAATTAAATTTGGTTAATTTGTCAGAAGATATTTTGTATAAATATCCAAGTGAACTTTCTGGGGGAATGAAAAAAAGAGTCGGTATTGCAAGAACTTTAATTAACAATCCTTCTATAATTTTGTATGATGAACCTACATCGGGTCTAGATCCGATAACATCAAAAATTGTTCATGAACTAATGTCCACGATGCAAAAAAATTTAAATATAACGTCAGTTGTAATATCTCATGATGTTGAAGTTTTCAATTATGTTGATTATGTTGCACTATTGTATCAGGGAAAAATTAGATATTTTGGACCTGCTACAACTATTTGGCAATCAGACAATCCTTACATTTATCAATTTGTTCGAGGTTTAACTGTAGGACCTATTCAAACAGAAAGTCAAAAAATATGAATACCATTGATCAAAACTATCTTGAAAAAATTAGTGACAATTTCCAACAATTAACCAATGAAGTTAATAAAATTGTTGTGGGGCAAACTGAAACATGCAACTTTATTTTGTTAGCTATTTTATGCAATGGACACATTTTACTGGAAGGTGTTCCTGGAGTTGCAAAAACTACAATAATAAAAGCAGTTACAAAAGCAATGGGTCTTTCATTTAAACGCATTCAATTTACGCCCGATCTTTTGCCGGCAGATTTAATTGGTACACTTGTTTATAATCCAAAAACTCAAGAATTTGAAACAAAAAAAGGTCCAATTTTTGCTAACTTAATTTTAGCTGACGAAATTAATAGAGCGCCTGCAAAGGTACAGGCTGCACTTTTAGAAGCAATGCAAGAACATCAGGTAACAATTGGTTCAACTACACATATTTTGGAAGAACCATTTTTAGTTTTTGCAACACAAAATCCACTAGAACAAGAAGGAACATATAGACTGCCCGAAGCACAAGTGGATAGATTTATGTTCAAACTGATTATTGGTTATCCAAACATTATGCAAGAGAGAGAAATTTTGCATAAAAATTTAGACTTTGAACAAATAAAACAAGTTTTAAACAAACCGGAAATATTTGATGCGCAAAAAATTGTAAATCAGATTTATATTGATGAAAAAATAATCAATTATATTGTTGATATAGTTTTTGCAACTAGAACTCCAGAAAATTTTGGGCTTACAAATTTAAAAAAATATATTAGCTATGGCGTATCTCCAAGAGCTACAATTGCTCTGCACAATGCTGCAAAGGCAAACGCATTTTTAAATAAAAGAAATTTTGTAATCCCAGATGATGTTAAATTTGTTTGCCCTGCAATTTTAAGACATAGATTAATTTTAAATTATGAAGCTGAAGCAGAAAATATTACTTCAGACCATATTATTAAAACTATTTTACAAAAAATTGCTTGCCCATGAAAAAAGTTTTTTTTAACTTTTTCATTTTAAATTTTCTTTTTTTATTTGCGATGCAAGACGATATAGCAAACCTTAATTCAAGAAAACAACTTGATGAATTAAAAGAAAATTTAAATGGAATAGACCAAGATACTTTAATTGGATTTTCTCTTAATAATGTAGATTTATTGGATTTTTTTTCATTATTATGCACAAAGGTTGGAATTATTACTTATATAGAAGAACTAATTCCAACTTGGAAAGTTAAATTTAATTTTCTTGAAAAGATAACTATCGACCAAGCATGGAATGGAGTTTACACATTCATGATAAAGCAAGGATATTTTATGTATTTTCAAAATAATATTCTAGTAATAACATCACCAAAATTTACTTATCAAAAATTACAATCCCAAACAGAAAATTAATTTTAAAACAAGAAAAGCATGAAAAAAATATTTTTTATTTTTAGCACATTATATCTAAATTCTTTTGCCATGAAATTTGATTTTTTTGAAAATGCAAAAAATGGAAATTTAGAAACAATCAGATTTAATTTAGAAAATAAAATAAATCTGATTAATGACACTGATAAAAATTCTAGAACGGCATTACATTGGGCAATAGTAAGAACCAATATTATTTTATTTAAGTATTTGATTAATCAAGGAATTAATATTAATGTTCAGGATAATGAAGGATTAACTCCATTACATTTAGCAATTCGTTCATGTTTAAAAGTTTATTCAGGTGAAAGTTCTTATTTTAAAATGATAATGATACTTTTGGATAATAAAGATATTAATGTAAATTTGAAAGATAAAAGCGAACAAACACCATTAGATTTAGTACGAAATTCCGATTGGCACAATAAGGCATTAAAATATTTGTTAATTTCAAAATTAGAACATTTATCTGAAGATCCAATTAAGGAGTAGAAATATGAAATCAATATTATTTATGTGCTTATTTGTCTTAATTTCTATTAATTGTATGGAGCATTCAAGTGATGCAAATATAAATGAAGTCATAGAACTTAAATTTGTGGATTCTGATTATGTTGCAAGCCTTATTAAAGAATCTGCGACAGTAAGTATTTACATAATAGATTTAGAATCTTTAGTAATTTTAGCTCTACAGAAAAATATTTTATTTATAGCTGGTAAAAGAGCAGAAGTAATAAAACTTAAAAATATTATAACAACATACATTGATATTGATTCAAAAAATTTAAAGCCTTCTTTGGGTTATCACGACTAAAACATTTAAACAAAATACATCATGAAAAAAACAATCTTTATTCTCTTGGCTACTTCCATTTTTAATTCAAATTCAATGAATTGTTTAATAAAACAAAGTTTGGAAAATAGGGAGCCAGAATTTCTGGATAAAAATTTCAATACTGTTCTTCATAGTTATATATTATTAGGATTTAAAGACTTTGAGGCATGCAAAAAAATTATAGAAAATTGTCCATATATTAATTTTCAAAATACAGGTGGAACGACAGCTCTTGAATGTGCAATTAGAAAATGTGCAGAAGAAGAATCGGAGATTAATTCCTTTTATTTGCAAGTAATTGAAGAACTTTTGAAAAATAAAAAACTTGATATTAATTTGCAAAACTTTGAGCAAGAATCTTATTTACATATAGCCTCACGTATACTCTGGAAAAATAAAACATTAAAATATTTGGTTATCATAATGTTATTAAACAAAGGGATAGACATAAATTTGCAATGTCAACACGGATGGACACCGTGTATGTGGGTCTTGCAAATCGAAGAAGAATATGTATTTAAATTATTGTTTAATCTAAACAAAATAAATATAAAAACGCATTCAAATTTGAAAGGATCGCTTTTACATATAGCTGTTGAGCGAGGATTTGAAAATTTGGTTTTAAAATTTCTAGAATTGGGCGCGGATGTTAACGCAAAAAATTATTTAAACCAAACTAATGTCACACCATTGCAGGTAGCAATATATCAAAGAAATTTAAGAAAACAATTTTCCATTGATAAGAAATTTGAAAACATCGAAAAAATTTTGCGTGAGGCTGGCGCACAATAATAAAGTATTTAAACTAAGCATTTTTGTAAAAATAAACAGACAAACTTGACAAAAAAATGACTTGAGGAGAGTATTTAGAAAGAGGGTTTAGATAAGGAATAAAAATGCAAAGCCAAATGTGGATTTTAAATAGTTCTCTGCTGACAACTTTTTTGGCAACCTTGGTCTTTATATTTTTTTCACAAGTCCAAATTCCTAAACGTGCACGTATCGAACCAGAAATTATCACAAAACAAATAAAAAAGGAAGCAGCAAAAGTTGATTGCACTAGAATAGTTACTGATGATCTTTTTGGTACTTATGTAAAACCTGTAGTTGTTGAAGAAGAAGTAAAAACTTTAGTTCCACCAATCCCAGTTCCTCCAACTCCAAAATTTGTTCCTGAAGAAAAAGAAATTCCTAAACCACAATTTTTAGAGCCATTAGCTTTAAAACTTAAGGGAATAATAATGGGAACAAATGAAAGCATGGCACAAGCAATTGTACAAAATACAAAAACTAACGAAGAAAAACTATATTCTCAAAATGATAAAATTGAAGATGCTTACATACTTAGAATTTTACCCCAAAAAATAATTTTGATTCGCTCTAATGGTCAACAAGAATCATTATTTATAAATCAAACTGATGCCCAGGCAGAAATTAATACTCTTGCTTCAAGTTCATGGTCCAATGTTATACAGTCAATTTCTTCAACTGAATTTATTGTAGATCCAAATGCTTTTGCTGAAAGAATTAATAACTTAGCTCAATTTATAGATGCTTTAGATTTAACTACTGTATTTAGAAAAGGTAAAAGTCTTGGAGTTAGAGTTGGAAGATTGACAAATCAATCTATCGGCAGCGCACTTGGTTTACAAGCAGGTGACATTATTGTAACTATCAATGGAATGAGAATTAATGATACTAAGAGCCGTGTTGAAGTTTATAACCAGGTTACAAAACTTTCAGTTGGTGATAAGATTGTAATTGAATTCGCTCGATTAGGCCAAAGAACTAGTATCACATACCATTTACAACTTTTGAAAAAATCTTCCGATCAAAAGACAGAGACAAAAGAAATTGTACCAACCATAGAAAAAAATGGCGTTATAAAAAAAATGATTGATACAGAAAAAGAAAAAGAGATGTTGAGGAATGAACAGTTGACCTTTAAACCTCTGATAAGGGATATTACTCAACATGAAAGACAAGCTATGTTGAACCATGGAGCAAGACCTTCTCAGGGAAGATTGTTCAAAAATATGCAATAAACCTGGAATAAAAAATGAAAAATATTATAAAACAAATTCCATTAATAATATTTTTGATATTTTTAACGCACTTGAATGCGGCAGAGGTTGCTAATTCAAAAAAAATAAATTCTATTCCCGACATTATTGATCCATCAAAAACTGAACATAAAATAGTTCAACCAGAAGATATTGGTCAAGAATTAGCTCAGCTTAAAAAAGAAGAAGAACAAGAATTTGAAGAGAAAAAAGAAATTCCAAAAAAAGAAACTTTCCCTTCTAAACAATACATGGCAGATTACACCAAGCCATTTGATACTACTGAAGAAAATGAATTTTTAACTTTATATTTTGAAGATGCAGATCTTTCAAATTTAGTTCAATTCATTGAAAAAAATTATAAAATTCAATTTATTACTGACGACGAAATTAAACCTACACCTGCGGGCGGAAAAAATGTTTTAGGAAATAAAATTACTTTTAAATCCCATGTGCCTATGACAAAAAAACAAGTTTGGGATATTTTCTTAACATTTTTAGATATGTCTGGACTTGCTGTAGTTCCTGGCCCTGCAAAAAATGTTTATCGTATCACAAATACGGATCCCAAAACCGGGGGAATGGCAAATAAAGTTCCACTTCCAACTTATATCGGCACTGACCCAAATTTATTGCCGGATAACGATATGAAAATTCGTTATGTATATTTCATTGAAAACACAAGTATACCTGTAGTTAAAAGTGTTTTAGAACAAATGCGTAGTACAACTTCTTCACCTACAATTGAATTTCCAGATCTTCGAGCAATTTTAATCACTGACAAAGCAGGATATATTAAATCTTTAATGAGAGTCATTATAGAACTCGACAAAGCAACTATGCCTGAAATGTTATCGGTTATAAGGTTAAAACATGCAGATGCAGATAAAGTTGCAGAATTATACAAAGCATTAACTCAAAAAGGTCCACCTGAATCCCCTTATGGACCGAGACCTGTTCCACATAGAACCCCAACAGTAAGTTATTTTTCAGAAACTCTAAGATTGATTCCTTATTTACAAAACAATTCATTGATAGCCCTTGGTACCAGAGAAGCTATTGCCCGAGTTGAAAAATTTATAAAAACTAAAATAGATAAAGAACTAGATATTCCTTACTCACCACTTAATATTATTCAACTGAAATTTATTGACGCTGAAACGATTGCAAATATTTTAACTGAAGCAACAAAGTTTCAAACTGGAACACCTGCTGCCCAAGTTGGAGGAGTGCGTGGAGGAGAAAAATATTTTAAACAAGTCTCAATTACGCCAGAAAAATCAGGAAATCGTTTAATTATAAAATCAGATTATGATGATTTTAAAAAAATATTAGATTTAATTAATGAATTAGATATTGAACAACCCCAAGTTGCAATAAGAGTTATGATAATAAATGTGGATATTACGAATCAAAAAAGTCTTGGTACACAATTGAGAGACAAAGTTCCAGGCTTTAGTTGTGGGACTGGGATACCAAATATTAATTTCCAAAACACAGGCATTTCAACAGCAATTCAAAATCCAACTGGAACAGGAGCTACACGACTTTTAGGCAACTTGGTTGCATTAGCAGTTGGCCAGCAGGCTGGTTCAACATTAATATCATTTGCAAATGATATTTTTGGTGTCGCAGGATTTCTTAGAATTTTAGATTCGATAACAAAAGTCAGTATTGTTGCAAATCCATTTTTGATCGCAACACACAAATATCCTGCGCAAATATCTATAGGTGAAACAAGACGTGTTCAAGCAGCTAAAGTCGTTGGTAACACGAGTCAAGACAGTATTGAAGATCTTCCTGCAAATTTAAAAGTAACACTTGTTCCTTTAATTAATCATGATGGTACTGTTTATTTAGATGTAAACGTAACTCTTGAACAATTTACAGATTCAGACCCGACTAGCGGTAACAGACTCAAAAAAGCTGTATCAACTTCTGCTTTAGTTGCAAATAATGAAGTTCTTGCATTAGGTGGATTAATAAGAACTAGCACAATTGCTGAACAAACCAAATGGCCCATTTTAGGTGACATCCCCATTATTGGTTGGTTATTTAAAGACAAAACAAAAATTGCAACAAAAAGTAGTATTTTAATTTTAATTTCACCAGAAATTATTATGCCTTCACAAAAAGAATTTGCTGAACAATTTACGACGGACAAGATGAATGAAAGCAGAACATTATTGCGCAGTATGCGTAGAAAATATGAGCAAAGAGACCCAATTTATAGATGGTTCTTCAGAGATAGTAACCAATTTGCAAAAGATAAAGAGTTAGCGGAGCTTGATAAATTTGCAAACAAAAAAGGTAGATATCTTGATGAAAGATTTTTTGTAGAAGAAGGTACATCTCCAATAGACCAAGAACGATTACCAGAAACTACTCCAGCTCCTGTACCAATTGAACACGTCGAAAAAATAGTTGAAATTAAAAATTCAAATAAAAAAAGAAGACTTAGTGATTTAATTAATGGAAAAGAAGAACCAGCACCGGAAGCACTAGTATGTTAAAAAATATTTTCATACCTGAAAAAATTGGTTCCTATTACATTTTTGGTAAAAAAGTAGTTGGAATAGAAATTAGTAAAAATAATGTGCGTGCCACTGTTGTACAGTTCAGCGGCAATAAAAGAACAATCGAAAAAATTATTGAACAAACTATTGCTCCAGAAACTGAAATACCTTTTCAAGAAAGAGCTTCTTCTGCTTTAAAAATACTTTTACAAAAAATTAAATATGACGCAATAAACTTAAGTTTGTCGTGCAATAATGCAATATTTTTGTATTTAACATTGCCTATAATTGGTCTTAACAAAATTAAACAAATTGTTCCGTTTGAAATTGAAAGCCAATTACCGTTTACACTTGATCAAGCTGTAATAGATTGCATAATCACAAAAGAATATCCGGCAGAAAAAAAATCTGATGTCTTAGTAGTTATAGTAAAAAAAGATGTTATCGCAGAGAATTTAGCAATTATAGAAGCAGCGCAAATCAAAATTGATAAAATTACAGTCGATATAATCGAACTAGCAGGACTATTAAAATATAATCCAAAATACTTAGAAAAACCGCTAAATGCTTTAATAGTTTCTGACATGTATTCTACCGGAATTGCTTTAATTTTAGACAAACAAATTAAATACATAAGAGTCATTCCAAAAGGTTTTTATTCTCTTGTTAAAAAAGTGTCTGCAAAACTTTCAATGGATGTTGTAGAAGTTTTTGAACGTATTTCACGTTTTGGAACAGAACAAAATGATCATGAAAAACTAAGACAAGCAATTTTGCAAGAATGTGAAGAAATTTTAAATGAAATTCATCTTACTTTTATTGCTTATAAAGAAAAAACTAAAGATACAAATGATGTTTCAAAAATTATATTGACTGGGTTCCTTTCTGAAATAAATGGAATTCCAGAGTTAATGCAAGAAAAATTACATGTTCAAACTGAAAAATTTAATGTAAACAAATTGGTCCATAATGGAAATCTTATCATTAAGGTCGAAAATACAATTCCCAACACATTTTTACCATCATTAGCAGCTGCATTAGAATCTGATTTGACTGAAAATTTTAATCTTTATGTAGAACGTTCCTTAAAAGTACAAACCTCTCTTTTAAATAAACAATTAATATTTGCAGGAATTTTATTACTGTGCATTTTTATAGCTATTATTGTAAATGGTTTTTTAAATTCGAGAAGATTAACAAACGAAATTGAAGCATCTGAAAAGCAAGCGATTGCTGCATTGAATAGACGACTTGCATTAGACAAAAAAAGATTAAAGAGAAATACACTAAAGGATACTATTGATGTATCAAAAACTGAAATTGCAAAAGAAGAAAGCATTTGGTTTGCGTTATCTTCAAAAAATAGATATTCATTTTTGAAATATTTACAAGAATTGAGTTCAAGAATTGATCGTGATGGAATAGGATTGCAGCTAAAAAAACTTAGAATTTATAATGTAGATAATGAAACAAAAATAGATTTAGAAGGATCAGTAAAAGGTTTTCCTGAATTAACAATATTTGAACAAGAATTAAAAAGTGGACCTTTTTATAATGTCCCAAGAATGGAAACGCCTAATTTTAATATTACTATCACGGTAAATAAAGAAAGCTAGGGTACGTAAATGGCAACTTTTGCAAAATTAAAAGATACAATAATAAATTTAGATAAAAGACAATTTTATCAATATTTATTAATTTTTAATCTTGTATTTTTAACGTTGATAGGATTATTAATTTGGAGACAAAATAGTAATACAAATTTCTTGTTGAGAAAATTGAAAACTATAAATGAGCAACGAAGACAGGTAAAAGAAATTTTAGAAGAGTATGAATCAATTCAGGCACAAAAAAGAGAAGTTGATGAACTACTGGCGCAGGACAAAAATTTTAAGATCGCACAATTTATGGCAAATCTAATTAGAGAGTTGGATTTAGGTACAAATACTTCTAAAGAGCCAGAACCTCTAGAAGAAGATTTAAATGAAGATTATACAGAAATAAAATTAGATTCTAGCTTTATAAATTTAAATATGCAGCAACTTTGTAATCTTTTGTATAAAATAGACCAAAATGAAAGAGTTTATACAAAGGAATTGATAATAACAAAAGTTCCTAAAAAGAATGTAGTTGATGTGACTTTAGTAATTGCAACTTTAAAACCTAAAGAGTCAACATTATGATCAAATTTATACTTTTATTTGTGATATTTTTATATGACAGCTCTTTATTATTTTCTCAATCTAATGAGGAAAAGCCAGTTATTTCTGGAATTGCAGAAAATTTGCCCGACTTAAAAATCAAAAATCTTATTGAAAACGAAACAAATAGAAAACCAAAAAAAAGAAGAAAAAGAAAAGAAATATTAATAGATTTTTCTTTTACAGATGAAAATCTGATAAATATTATAAATTTGATTGCTGAAAAAAAAGATTTAAATATTATTTTGCCACAAGGTGCGCAAGCTATAAACCAAAAAATTACATTTAACTATCCAGAAAAAATAAGTTTAGACAAAGCTTGGGAATTTCTTCTAACTTTTTTAACATTATCTGGTTATAGTTTAACTGTTGATGAAACTGGAATTTTTTCAATTGTAAAAACAGATCCAAATGTTTCAAGAGAACCTATGCCTCTTTTTATTAACGTATCTCCTGAAAATATTCCTGCAACTGAACAAAAAATTCGATACGTATATTATTTAAAAAATATTCGTGTTCCAGAAAATAAGGATACGGCAGATCCTTTAAATACAATGTTAAAGGACATATTAACACCTGAAGGTATTTTTTTATATGATCCTCGTTCAAATGCAGTAATTATCTCAGACAATGCTAATAATATAGCAAGTGCAATGAAAATAGTTGTAGCCCTTGATAATACTGGATATAGAGAAGCGGTAGAAGTTATCCCGCTTTTTTATACAAATGCAGATACAATAGTAAAATTATTTAAAGAATTAATTCCTCCAACTCAAGATTCACGTTTTCCGTTAAGAAGTGGGCCTAAAACAGAAAGTAATTTATTTTTTACTTCCGGAACAGGCGTTTTTTCTTATGGAAGATTAAACAGATTAATTCTTATTGGAAAAGACACGGCAGTACAACGCATTAAAGAATTCATTGCTGAATATATTGACGTCGCTCCAGAAACTGGAAAATCAATCTTGCATTATATTAATCTTCAATATCTCGATGCTGATGAATTTGCAAAAGTTTTACAAAGAATTGTTAGCATTGGAACAGGACAAGAACAAGTGGTTAAAGAAGCTGCTGGCGGTCCTGAAAGATATTTTGAGGGTGTTATAATTCAGCCTGAAGCTGCAAAACCTAGAAGAGAAGCAGAGCCCGTTACAGGAACTCAACTTGCAGGTGGTCCGGCTGAAGCACAAAAAGGACAGGTTTATCAGGGCGGAAATAGGTTAATTATTGCTGCAAGAGAAAGTGATTTCTTAAGAATTAAAGAATTAGTTCAAAAATTAGACAAACCACAACCACAAGTTATTCTTGAAGTTTTAATTTTAGACATTACAAAAGAAAATGATGATTTAATTGCTGGTACAGTTAGAAATAAAGGTGGATTATTAGATTGTGGTAATACAGCAAATTTCTTAGCTTCACATATTACTGACGTCAACACAGTTTATGGAGGATCAATAACCACTGCACCACCAGCACCTCAGCCAGTAACATTAGCAACAGATTTATTAGCTCCTGTAGCAACATCGGCTACACTTTCTAATATTCTTGCAAATCCAAATGTAAGTGCAGGATCTTTAATATTTGCTTTCAATGATAATAATGGAAGTGGAATTTGGGGATTATTACAAATTTTAAAAGAAAATTTGAATACTAAAGTTTTGTCTCATCCTTTTTTTGTAACGACAAATAACCAAAAAGCAAGTGTTGAATCGGTCACAATAAGACGTGCCACAGGTAACGCGGAAGGAACACCAACTGGTGGTACAATTACGATCAAACAAGTTGACGTTCCAGCTTCTATACAAGTAACTGTTTTGCCAAGAATAAGTTCGCTAGATAGATTAAATTTAAAAATAGATATTAATATCGACGAATATGAATCAGCTAATCCTACAAACTTTACAAGAAGAACTCGAAGTGTAACGACAAATGCTAATCTTGGAAGTGGAAACGTATTAGCCATAGGCGGATTAATGCAAGATACAGAACAAGAAGTAAGAACACAAACCCCAATTTTAGGGCAAATTCCGATTATCGGTTGGTTATTTAGTAAAACTGAAACGGCTGTGGTGAAAAATAATCTTGTTGTATTTATTTGTCCAACAATTGTAGATCCAAAATTAAGAAAAGGCATGGACCGTTATACTACAGACAAAATTAGAAGTTCTGATAAAGATCTTGATAATTCAGATATTTTGAATAACAACCGCGATCCTATTACTCATTTATTCTTTAATAATGGCCAAGATCGCGACATTATAAATGGTTACTTGAATGATGCTAAAAATTCAGAAATTAAGCCAAAACATTTTAGAGAAGATATTAGGAAAACAACTGGGTCTAGACAAGCAAAGCGTTCTGAATTTGGATGTACTGTGAAGGAAGAAAAAATTATACCAGAACCTCCTTTAATAGCAAAAAGGAAGCCTGCCGCTATACCCGTAAAAGAACGCGTTAAAGAATTGATAGCGATGGAAGATGATCCTTTTTCAAGTATTAAGCAAATGAAGAGCTAATTTATCTTCAATTGTAAGTAAACGATTATATTTGGCTATTCGTTCACCGCGAGCACATCCACCTGCTTTAATTTGGCCGGCACTTGCTCCGACAGCTAAATCTGCTATAAAATTGTCTTCAGTTTCTCCAGATCTATGTGAAACGATTGTATTTACCCCAACTTCTTTGCACATTTTTATTGTTTGTAAAGTTTCAGTTATCGTACCTATCTGATTAGGTTTTACAATCGTTGCATTTGCAGCCTTTTGTTCAAGACCTTTTACTATTCGCGCCATATTGGTTGCAAAAATATCGTCACCAACAATTTGTATTTTGCCATCAGCTATTTTATTTAATTTTGCCCAAGATTCTAAATCATTACTTGCAAATGGATCTTCTAATGAATAAATAGGATATTTTTCTAATAAATTTAAATAAACATACATTAATTCTTCAGAAGATAATTTATCACCACCCCAATTATAGATTTTTTTTGAAGCATTATATAATCTCTCAGCAGAAATATCTAAAGCAATAACACATTTACTACCACTATTTTTTACAACCGTATCAATTGCTTTCTGCAAAAGTTCTAAAGCTTCAAGATCGTCTTCTATTCCACAGGCAATTCCTCCTTCATCACCAATTGCAAAATTGCGATTCATTTTTTTTAATATATTTTGCAATTCATGGTATACATTCACCGCAACTTCCATTGATGCTCTAAAGTTGGAAAGACCAATCGGTACGATCATAAATTCTTGAATAATTAAATTATTATTAGAATGTAAACCACCATTGATTAAATTAAACATAGGAAATGGCAATGAAACAGTTTCTGAACCAAAAACCCAAGCAATAAGTTCATAAAGTTCAACATTTTCAGAAAATGCTTGAGCTTTGTATAATGCCATACTTAAAGCTAAAGTTGCATTTGCTCCAAGCTTAGATTTGTCTGGAGTCGAATCTGCTGCCAAAATTTTCATATCCATTTCTAAACCATTTGGTTCTTTTGACAAAAATTGCGGAGCTAAAAATAATTCAATATTTTCAATTGCTTTTAAAACGCCTTGACCACTTAAACGTTTACCACCATCTCGTAATTCAATTGCTTCATAAGGCCCCTTTGATATTCCTGAAGGCACACTAGATTTAACCGAAAATTGGTTATTTAAAATTATTTCGCATTGCACGGTAGGCCAACCACGAGAATCATAAATTTCTCTAGCTAAAATTTTGGTTATTTTCATAAAACCCAACCTTTTTCTAAATATAAAAGTATCTTTGCTCAGAGCCTAACAAATTTTGATTGGCAGATGATACCTTTGAAAATTAATATTGAAATTTTTAGAAAAGAAAATGTACATTACAAATAAAAAAAGTCGGTAAATTATATTATTTTTCAAAGGACAGATAATGTTAGATAACTGTAGTTATAATAAAGTTAAATTAATGGCAGAATTAAGTAAAATTACTTGGTTCTTAGAAAAACATGCAATAGATGATGCAAAAAAAGCAGGCGACAAAGAAGCTGAAAGCTTGTTAAGAGAGTTACATAAAGATACATCAAACTATTTAGAAAAATTACAAAAGCAAGTTTGTACCGTTAGTCAGTGATTAAACTTGTTGCATTTGTGCAATCATAGATACAAATAAAGGTAAAATTTCTGCATCAGAAACTAACTTTTTACCCAGCACTTTTAAAATAGACCCAATTGAGCCTTGTTTGGAAATATGTAACTTACTAATAATGGTTTGTAATTTTTCTGCTTCGAACTTATCAATTTCTTTTTTTACTTGTTTTAATTGGAAAAGTAATTTTTTTGCTTCAGTCTCGTAATATATTTGAGCCACAGCTTCGTCATCTAAATTTGGTTCCATCGCATAAGAATTAAAAAAAATATTAAAAAATAACAAAGCTAAAACTAATTTTTTTAACATCCACATCCTTTTATTTTACGTTGTTAACTTTACTAGTATTTTATAAAATAATTTTTGAGTTTCTTCATGAATAGTATTATAGCTGGCATAATTCACCATTCCATTTATTAGTTCTTGCACCTCAAAGTTTGATAATTGTGTGATTAAATCCAGCAATTTCTGTTTTTTTATTTCTTGATCATGTTCGTTTTGCAAATTATCCAAATCTGAAAAAATCCTATTAATATCTCTTTTTTTTGCTGTTCTAGGGGAAACTTGAATTTCTATCTTTTCAATTTCAAAGTGATTAGTAGCACATAAAAAATTGAAAGATAATAATATTGAAGCAAAAATTTTTTTGAACACTCTAAGTCCTTAAAATAATTAATTGGGACACGGTCTAGACCATGTCCCCCTTGTTTTTTTAATTAAAGTTCATCCATATTTTTTTAAATAAGATTCATCAAGTTTTAGGTTTTCTTCGTTTTCTAGATCTCTAGTTATTAAACCTTCTCCGTGCTTAGCTCCTTTTTCCTTTAATATTTTTATAATTGAATCACCTGCAAACACTTCTGCATAATCTAGAGGAGTTCTACCAAATTTGTCTTTTGCATTAATATCTGCTCCAGCCTTAATAAGAATCTCAACTATTGCGGCATTTTGATTCTTAATTGAAATTTGAAGAGGAGTAGCGTCAACATTGTTTCTAACATTTACGTTTGCTTTTGCAGCCAACAATAATTTCGTAATATCCCGATCATTTCTTGATGTAGCAATATGCAAAGGGGTAGTACGAATACCGTTTTCGGCATTAACATCTGCTTTATAAAAAATTAGATATTTTGATACAACATCATAATTTTCCCCAAAACGGTCGGATGCTACTGATAAGGAAAGGTGTAAAGGAGTATTTTGATTTTCATCTCTTAAATTAACATTTGCACCAGACTGAATTAACGCAGTTATTACGCATTTACTATTAAAAAAAAAGAACATTTCTCTGCCAAGATCATCCGGATTAAATTTTGCCAATTGAACAAGTTCAAAGTCATAAAATGAACCTCTTTGTTTTATATTTTTTAGTATTGTTCTGAGATCTTCCAAACTTTTATTTTTAATGACAATTTGTGTTTCAGCTGGAGTATTAAAACCTACAAATGCAACAGGGAGATTATTATCTGGGACAGGGCAAATATCGTAATCACGTGGTAACTCGACGATATCATTTCTTTCCATTGAATAAGAATTAAAAATAAGGTTTGAAAGTAAAATTGAAACAACTAATTTTTTGAACATGATGCTCCTTAATAAAAATATTGAAAATCAGCTGAATATTCTATCAATGTTAATTATTTTGTAAATGAAGGTGATTTGAATAAATTTTTAATATTATCAGATCATAATTTCTCATGGTCAACAAATTTTATTTAGATTATTGAAAATATTGGACGTGCCAAACTTACAAAATTATCTTTATTTAAAAGCATTTTTTAAAAAATAATAAAATATCATTGCTTTTTGTTATTTTCTTTTAGTATATTTTTTTTAGGTAGGGGAGAGCCTAAAATGAAAAAAATATTATTATTAACCAATATATTCATTTTTAATCTTGTTTATTGCCAGATTCAACAAAATGGCGGTGCTTATAGATTATTAAGCGTTTATGCAAACAAAACTAATGGATTTGCCAAAAAACCTATTGTTTTGACAAAAAGTAGCGCAACTTATGAACTTTTAAACATACCAACAAATCTAACTTTGCCTGAAATTAAACAAGCATATTTAAAAATTTTAAAAACATTCGAGTATTTAAGAAAACAACCCGATACTCGAAATCTCTATAATGAATTAAAAACAATAGTTTCAAATGCATATAGTCTATTAAAACATTATAAATTAATTGATAAAAATCTGACTGAAAAATCAACTGCTTTTCAAATTCTTGGTATAAGCCCCAAAGCAAATAAATGTGATATAAATGATGCATTTAATAAAAGAGCAGACCAAATGAAGGCTAATATAGAATATTTTAAAGAACCAAATCAGATACCAAATAGTTTAATGGAATCCAAAATTGCAGGCTTAGTATTACAAAAAGCTTATAGCGAAGCAATTAAAGGAAAATAAAGGAAAAAAATGAAAATAAATAAATTAATTGTTGCATTTTTAATTGCACAGTTTGCAATTCTAAATGCCCAAAAAATTGTACCAGTAATGGTAAAATATGAGATAAAAAATGAAAGTAAAGATCCGGTTTATTATGCAATAGGAAACAAACAAACTGAACCAACAAAAAATAATTTCATACCTCTTTCTTCAAAAAAATCTGCTAAAGGTGGTTCATTTATAAAAGAAAAAAATACTTTTCCAATATTTTTAATCACTGATTCATTAAAAAATGATATGGCAGATAAAATTTATTTTTTCCCATTACAAGACCTTAGAAATAAAACTATTTTGATAAAAATTAAAGATGCTCCGTTACGCCCAGACATAAATTTAACTTATGAATTTGGTGATGAAAAAAATAATTTTCAAAAAAGAGACTTTAATATTGAAAAAATAAGATTAGGTCAGTTACAAAAAGATCCATATAGAATTATCACAGCAATTTTAAGAGGAATAACATCACCACAAGATTTGGCAAGATTACCAAGAGAGCAATTTGTAACGGCAAATTCCCCTGCTCATTATGTGTTGGGATTTAAATTAGAAGCTGATCCTACAAAATTGAAAGAAGAAGATGTAGAACAAAAATGGATTTCTCTTACAAATAAAGTCCGCTATTTGGGAAAACAAGATCCTGAATTTTATAATCAAGTCATAAAAATAATTGATAATGCCTACAAAAAATTAACTAATCAAAGATCAAGATAGAGCACAATGTAGAAAAAAAGGAAAAAAATGAAAATAAATAAATTAATAAATCTCTTTTTTGTCATACAGTTTATCGCTTTAAATTCCCAAATACAGCCAAATATTATTATTAAAAATAATATGAATAGACCAATTTATTACTATATTGTAACTAATATTTCACCTGAAAAACGAGTTACACCTTCAACAATATTCACTCCGATAAAACCAAAGGAAGTCGTACAATCATTTAGAGATCTTTCTACTAATCCAGAAATTTATATCAAAGCTTCTGAAAGTGATACTAATGCATTCGATATAAGCATAAAAAGAGAGACGGACAAACGTAATAAAGTAATAAATCTAATAGTTAATGATCTTGATTATTCGAAAGGAATAAGTTTAGTTAAAGGGCGAAATAATTTTACAGAAAATGAACTTATGTTAGAAAAAATTCGTTTAGCAACTGCAAGCCCATATGTTAAAGGAGATCCGTATAAAATTTTAAGCGTACTATATGGATTTAATGTAACAGCAAGTTCACCAAGCTATAGTTTATTAGGTTCAGCATATCCCGATATTTCAATTAACGAAATTAATCAACGATACGAAACTGCTTTAAAGAAAATTGAATATTTAAAAAAAGGTTTTGAAACAGAACAACTATACAGTAAAATAAAAGAAGTTATAGATAACGCAATCGTAAAAATTATACCTTTCAAACTTATTAACAGTAGGCTTACAGAACAATCAACTCCTCGCGATATTTTAAGCCTCCAACCGAATATTTATGAACCAAGATTTTTTGATATTGGAAAAACTCGCGCGTTAACATCGATTAATAAAAACTTCCAGATTATAAAAGGTATGAAATTTGGAAATAAAACAGCAGAAGAACTAAAAAAAGATGCTGAAATTATTGTAAATAAAGCATATGAAAAATTAACCACCCAAAGAGAAAGATAAGTTTAACTAAATTTAAAGCCCGGCTCCTCTTTTTTTATATTCTTCCAATTCTAAATTTCTTTAATTTTTCAGTATTTAAAAATTTTGCTGCAGTTGTTTGAACGTCTTCTAAATCTATTTTTGCTAAATCAGATGCTCGATTTTTTAAGTAATCAATATTTAATCCATAATTTTCTAAGAACAAGATACTGTTTGCTATTGCTCGATAAGAACTAAAATTGTCTGAAAGTGAATTTATAACAACTCTTTTTGCTTCTTCCAGTTCTGCCGGTTCTATTGTTTCAATTACAGTACCAATTAAGTTTTCAATAGATTTTTCTGCTTCTTTTAACCTATCATTGGAAACTATAGTTTTTATATAAACCAATCCAGGTTGTTTGTCTGGTCTATTAATTAATGAACCAGAAATTGTATAAAAAAGCCCAGAACGTTCACGAAGGTCAAAAAGTCTTGAACTCATTGAACCAAGTAGACCACCGCCAAAAATTTGGTCAAACAATAATAACTTGTCATAATCAGGGTCCAATCTTTTGACAGACAACCCTGCATAAGCAAGAACTGTTTGGTCCCTTACAATATGATGATTAATTTCTTCGTATTGAATATCTTTTAGAGCCGGAAATACTATGTCAGAAATTTTACTACCCATCCAAGTATTTAGAGTTTTTTGTAAAACATTTTTTAACTGTGAATCTGTAAAATTACCAACAATACTTAAAGTTGCGCTTTCAGGTGTGACGAATTTTTTGAAATAACTAATTAAATCATCTCTTTTAATTTTTGAAATTGTATCAATTAAACCAAGGATATTTTTGCTATAAGGATGTCCTTGATAAATTTTACCTTTAATTAATTGTCCTGCGAATTGTCCAGGATTATCCCAGAACGTTTTAATTTCGCTTATAACCCTGTGTTTTAATTTTTCTAGGGATTCGACTGACAAGACTGAATTTTTTAGAATGTCGGTCAAAATTTGCATGCCTTTTTCAAGATCTGAACTTAACATGCTCATAACAACTTGACCGGGAGCGGTTATAATTGTCATTCCGTGTGATTCGATTTCTTTTGCAAGTTCCTGGCAATTATAATTAATTGTCCCCTCTAATAACATTTGGCTGACAAAATTTCCTAGCCCTTGAATATCTTCAGGGTCATAAAAATATTTTGCTTTTAAATCCAAAATTAAGTCTATTTTTGGCAAGTTATTTTTGGGGTAATAAATTACTTTTAAGCCATTGTCTAAAACAATTGTGTTATATTCTGGATAATCAAAAGTTTTAGGTTCTTTTGCCTCAATTAAATTAACATGAACCCCTTCTTCAATTTCCGCCTGTCTTGTCTTACCTTTTAAAATTTTTTCATCTTCTTGGTCAGACAATTCTTGAAGTTCTAATGCATATTGTTTTTCAGATTCTGGTAATTGTAAAACTGTTCCCTTATGCATTAAAGTAGATCGCAAATATTTTGCTACTAATTCCTGAATTTGGTCACCATTTTCTTTTTTTTCCAATAAATTTGGGTAGTCGTAAAAATAGTTAATGTTATTTAAGGCCAAGTAATATTTGCCCAATGCATAAGCTTGCTTTTGTGTATCTTCAAGATCATCTAAATATACAACTTTGGATTTTTTTATAGCTCTTTGAATTTCTTCTTCCTTTAATCCATTTTGTGCAATATCTTGGATATTTTTGTTGATAATTTCTATAATTTCATCAATCTTGTTAACATCTTTTGGTTGGAAATGAAGCATGTACAGACCATGCTCAAAAAGATCATACATGAGGCCATCAACTTCTGTAATCAATTGTTTTTCATCAATCAATTCGCGGTGCAATCTTGAACCTTTACCACGTACTAAAGCCCAATTTAAAATATCCCAAAGATAATCATTTCCGGCAGATAAACCATCGATTACCCAACAAAGCAGAACAAAAGGCTGTTGAATATCTTTGTATAAAGTGACAGATTTTGAGCAAATTTCCTTACCAGCATAGTATTCATCTTTTTTATAATCCAAATTTGGCTCAATTGGACCAAAATTTTCCTGCGCTGATTTAAAAACTTCCTCAGCATCAACATCGCCAACAACAATTAAAGTGGCATTACTTGGGTTATAATGTTTTTGGTAAAAATTAACTAAATTTTCTCGATTTAAATTCCAAAGATCTTGTTTGTAGCCAATAATTGGGTGATGGTATGGATGATCCGGAAAAATTTGGGACATTAATATTTCGATCAAAGACGTTGAATAGTCGTCCTTGTACATCTTTAATTCTTGAATTACGGCCTTTAATTCAGAATTTAGATGTTGTTCCTTGAATGTGCAATTTTTCATGCAGTCGGCCATAATAGGCATAACTTCTTGCCAGTGTTGGCTAGGAAGCTCAAAAAGATAGCCCGTATAATCGTAAGATGTAAAAGCATTGGTACTGCCAGAAAGTTTGTGCGTAATGAGATTAATATCAGATTCAGAAAGCTTTTTTGTGCCTTTAAAAATCATATGCTCAATTAAGTGAGCAATACCTTTTTCGCTGCTTTTTTCATCTTTTGAACCGACATTATACCAAAGCTGAACACTTACCTTTGGAATATCTTTTTTTTCTACGACTATTACGTTTAGACCGTTTTTTAAACTCTTAAAGATTGGACGATACATACAAAATCCCAAAAATAATAACCCCTTAATACTTTATATAATCTAGTATAAGGGGTTATTTTGATTTTGTCTTTGCCAGACTCCGGCAAAACTTATTTTTTTGCTGCTTTTTTGCCTGCTCTACGAGCCATAGGAGTAGTTTTTTTACCCTTTGCTCTTTTTGCAGTTTTACGTTTTGCACCTTTTTTTGCTACTTTTCTTTTAGCTACTTTTTTTCTCTTTGCAACCATGGTCTCTCCTTCTTTTAACCTTTCAGGCTGACAAGTTTTTCAACCCTGGGTTATGGTTTTAATACAACTACCAGTTTTATCTTAAAAAATTTCGAAAGAGAAAATCAAGAATTTGTATAAAATTATTTTATTTGTTTTACAACAAACCCATCTTGCGGATCAACCATGAGGCAAATATTTATATATTTTGACGAGTTATTTTCGCTTTTTGTAGCCATATAATTTGATGCTTTGAATAAATTTTTCGGCAACTCATTTTCATCACTTTTTTTATTTTTTAAAACACAAATTATACCTGTTTCATTTTGCCAAATACCATATTTTCCAAAATTGGTTTTTATGACCATGGCACCCTTTGGACAATAATATTTATCACGCGTGTAAGCTACAAGATTTTTTATAAGCGGCACAAATGGCAGAATAACTGATCTCTTTAGTTTTGATTTTTTTAATGCTTTAAACTGAGATGACATTTTTTCAGATTTTAGTTCAATTAAAGATGAGCTATTATTTTCAATTTCCTTGATTACAATCTTATTGGAATTTACAAACTGCATTGCCTGAATTGCCGACAGATAAAATAAGCTCAAAAACAGTGAATAAAATATTTTCATAAACCCCCAAGAAATTCTTCATAATCATTATAATATATTAGATTTTATAACGTTTGGCTATTACCATTTCTGGCTTCACTTCTTTTATGTTATAATGTAACTATATTCAACTTTTTTCGAAGAATAATTATGAATAAATTTTACTTAATTTTCAATTTTTTAATTTTATCAATTTTCTTTAGCGGTTCTGCTGTTCAAGATATTATTTTTGAACTTGATGAGATAGTCTTTGAACTTAATGCGGCTCCGGTTTTGGAAAGTTTAGGAATGGGTTTTTTAAGCGATCCATTGGTAGATAAATATCACCATAAATTAGTAGATTTGATAGAAGAAGCAGAAAAAAGACACAGATATCCTGAAATTGAGAACAAGGCAATTTTTCGCAAACGTAAATTACCTAATATTTGGTGTAAATATCTTTTAAATAGAATTTCAGGAGAAGAGGCAAAAAAAAGAATAATTTCAATTATCGACAAGAATGCCAGTTGGTTTAATTTATTTGAAAGCGGTATTCTGCGCAATGCTGCTACAATTTCTTTTGATCCCAAAGAAGAAGTTTCGTTATTAAATCCAAATGCAAAATTGCTTGCACTTTTAAATAATTTAAGAAAACAGGGAATTAAGCTTCACATTCTTACAAATAAAAATCAGGCAACAATAGACATGTTAGTAAAACAATATCCTCAAGTAATGAATAATTTTACTCACATTATTTGTTCAGGAAATTCAGGACATATCAAGCCAAGTGACAATGCATTTAATCATCTAATTGACAAATATCAGATTGATCCTAAAAACAGTTTGTTTGTTGAAAGAGAAGAAGAATGCTTTAAAAAGGCAACAAGTTTAGGATTGAAATTAGGATTTAAAGCAGTATTATTTGAAAATTACGATAAGTTAGTAACAGATCTTCAGAAATTAAATATTAAAATTAAGTAAAAAAAGAAATCTTCAGAACAAGAAAATAATTACGGCCCCATTTTAAAAAAAACAATGGAGCCGCAAAAAATTATTTACAGTGGCAAGGATACGCGATCCATTTCGCAACGCCAATAAGTTTGATGATACCTGCAATACCAACGATGTAACGAACAACATTTAAATATCTATGAAGATATTCAACCACCATTGGTGCTGTGAAAAAATCCCAACCAAAAGCAACAGCACCTATGTTAATTGCTGCTAATGCAGAAATTAACCCTGCTGTAATAAACAAACCGTGTAAAGGATGTGAACACATAAGTTTCTCCCTTTTTTTTAAATAAATGAAAAATACTTTCACATTAAAATGGTACTTAATTGATATTTGAAAGTAAATAGTTAATATAAAAATATTTTTATATAATTGTTAATATTTACTTTTAAATATCACAAAAAATGAAAAAAATAATTTTTATTCTAATTTTATTTTTGATGACTTTAAGCAGCCCTGAAAAAACTGTACTTGGCCTTATGCCTCTACCTCTTTGGAATTTAGTGGCTGATCATTTAAATCCAAATGATAAAGCATTAATTTATTTTATAGCACCTAATTTGGGACTTACAAATAATCAAGCTGACAGGATTGTAAATTTTATATTGTCTAGCACATTAAAAAAAACAGAAACTATTGAAGAACTCATTCATTCTTTAAGGCAATGCACGGCTTTCAAAACTTCACAGCAGACCTCTAATGCTCGAAAGATAATAACAGAAAAATTAAAAACCAAAATTAAACAATTATCATTAATTTACAATAAAATTAGAACGAGAGAATTTAGCCAATTAAATGATTTTTTTTATCAAAAAAAAGTAAAACAAAAAATTACCTATAATTATTTAAAAAATAAGAAAAATATTAATAAATTGGCACTTTTAAAAAAAGAAATAAGTTCAGATCTTTTAATTCTTTGCCTGATTATTAATGAGCTAGAAAATACAGAAGATGCATTACAACGAACATTTAAATTAAAAAATGATGGTATTCTAATTTTGTGCTTATATCTAATATTTGAGTTTTGTCTGTTTTCTGTAACAGAAATGGGTGCAGATATGAACCAATGTCAAATCAATTACATAAGGATAATTATTTATACAATAATATTATCTTTATACTTGTTGCCAGAAAAAATTTATTCAGTTCCATTTAACAACAATTATTTATTTTTAAATTGCGTTTTAAACGGAGAAGATTATTCTCCTGAATCTTCTATTAATGAGCTTTCAAAAAAGTTTGAACCTATCAAAAAATTGTACAAACATATTAAATATTTATTATCGCTAAACTATAAGTTAGACCAAACTTTAAAAAATGCTTAAATTGATGGCACGATACAATATGTTAACTGATTTTATAATTTAAAAAAAATGAAAAAAATAATTTATATCCTTGGTCTATTTTTTACAACTTTAAGCCTTCCCAAAAAAAATATTCTTAAGCTTATGCCAGTAGAGATTTGGAAATATGTTGGATCATATTTAGAACCTAACGATAAAGCATTAGTTTTATTTATGGCACCAAGATTTGGCTTAACTGGAGAGCAAGCGGTTACAATTGCTGAAGATATAAATCAATTTTATTTAAATAAATCAGAAACCTTAGAAGACCAGATCTATGCGCTGGGGCTTTGTCGCTCCTATAAAACATGCAAGCCACCCTCAAATGCAAGAACCTTAATTGTTAAAGAATTGAAAAAGAAAATACCTAGATTTTTCATTTTATATCGCTTAGTCAGTCGCGGAAATTTTGACAATTTAAAAATAATACTTAAGGAACAGCTCACGAGTCATATAAAAGATTATTCGGCCTATAATCAAAATCAAAACTTTGAAAAACTTAAAATTTTAGATACAAATTTTAAAACTGATTTAAAAACTTTGGAATTGATAATAAAAGATATTGAAAATTGCAAAAATGCTTTTGAAATATATTTATTTATAGATATAGTATCCAGCATTGTGTTTCCTAGCTCAATTGTTGCAATACCTTTATGTATGGCACCAGGTGGAATTCCCGAACGAGGTTTATTGATTGGACAAATATTATCTACGCTATGTGTTATATTATATAGTGCTCCTAATCTTATCGACTGCATAAATTATATAAAAAGACCATTTCTTTATGAAATTTTAGGAATAAAAACACATTTCAGAGATGATACAGATTTTCTAGAAAAATATAAAAAAGATTTACAAGATTGGCAGATACATACTACAGATCTTTTGACTAGACTTACATCAGTAAAAAAAAATAATTGATAAACATATTCGTTCAAAAAAACACACTTTGCAAAAAGCTTAAATTGAAAAGATAATTTTTAGGTGTAAATTAATATTAAACTTTAAAAATTATATTTATGAAAAACAAAATCAATCAAATTTCTCTAATCAACTTGACCAAAAAATTTATCCAAACAGATAAAGAATTAAAGATTCTGAATAATGTTTCATACACTTTTAACCATAATAAAATGTATGCAATTAAAGGTATATCAGGTTCTGGCAAGTCAACCCTATTGTTTTTAATTGCCGGGCTCGACAAGCCAGATTCTGGCCAAATTATGTATGACAACCAAGACATAAACAAATTAAAAGAATCTGAAAAAAACAAGATTTTAAATCAAGAAATTGGTCTTATATTTCAATATCCTTATTTAATTCCAGAATTAAATGTTTTGGAAAATGTTGTAATTAAAGGTCTTGTTTCAGGCAAAAATTTTGATGAATGTTACGAAAAAGGCAAAATGCTTTTAAAGCAATTTAACATCGAAGAAAAGGCTTTTTCATCCGCAATGGCACTTTCTGGTGGCGAGCAACAACGAGTCGCTCTGGCAAGAGCGTTATTTAATGAACCATCATTCATTTTAGCCGATGAACCAACTGCACATTTAGATAGAAAAAATGCTGATGATGTTATAAATTATTTAATAAATTATTCAAAACTGCACAATATTGGACTCATCGTAAGCTCGCATGATGAAAATATTGTAAATAAAATGGACGTTATTCTCGAACTAAAAGATGGTGGCCTACATGCAAACGAAACTTTCTAGAAAAAATCTCCTGCAAAAAACTGCGCAAATAGCAAGCTCAACACTTTTAAGTAGACTTTTAGGACTCGTAAGAGAAGTTTTACAAATAAGATATTTAGGCTTCGGCGCAATTCCAGATGCTTTTGTAACAGCTTTTAAAATTCCAAACACTTTAAGAAAAGTTTTTGCCGAAGGTGCATTAAGCGCTGCATTTATTCCTACTTTTGTTTCTATGCTCAAAAAAGGTGAAGATAAAAGACAAATAAACAAGCTCATAACTTTAACTTTTGTGGCATTTCAAATTTCTTTGTTCTTATTTTGTTTTTTAATTTTCTGCAAAACAGAATTTGTACTTTCCATATTAGTTCCAGGCTTTCATGGCGAGCGACTTGCCTATGCAGTTCAACTTACTAGAGTTTTAATTTTTTTCATTTTATTTATATCTAGCAGCGCATTGTTTGGTGGAGCTTTAAATGCTGTCGGACATTTTTTTGTTCCAGCATTTGGCCAGGTTGTTATAAATGTAGTTTATATTGGTGGTTTATTACTCTGCTTATTTTTTAAATTACCAATTTATTATCTTGCTTATTTTATTTTACTTGCTGGCTTTACTCAATTAATAATGCATTTAATTGCATATTTAAAATATGATTTAAGTTTTGAAAGGCCAGATGAAAAAACTTGGCACTATTTTAAACAAGCTGTTTTTAAATTTTTGCCTGTTCTTTTTAGCACAAGTATCATTGAAATTAATTTGTGGATAGACCAAGCATTCGCCTCTTACATGAAAGTAGGAGACGTTTCCTTGCTTTCTTATTCTTGGGGCTTTACACGAATTGCTTTAGGAGTTTTTGCAGTTGCATTTTCAACAACATTATTGCCTTATTTTACAAGAATTGCATCATACGCACCTAAAAGGCTCAGTTATTATCTTTTAGAATCAACTAAATTTGTATTGTGGGTTACTCTGCCAGTCACAATTTTTATGATGTCATTTTCCTACAAAATTTTTTACACAATTTTCCATTGTAAAGATTTTTGTTTAGACGCAGTTATAAGAGCACAGTACATTATGATTGCATTTTTAATTGGTTTATTTTTCTTTTCATTAAATAAAATTCTTTTAAATATTTATTATGGGCTTCATGAAACTTTTATTCCAACTTTAATTTCTGCAGGAGGTACATGCGTAAATACATTATTAAATTTTGTTTTAATTAAACATTTACAGACATATGGACTTGCTCTTGCAACATCGCTAGCAGCAATTTTACAAACAATAGTTTTTATTTATGTTTTGCATAAATATTACAAATTTAACCTATACATAAATGATTTTATCTTATTTTTAATGCGATTATTGCTCCAGATGTTATTTATATGCACCGTATTTGCCACAATTTATTTTGGAATTTATTATCTGATTGACTTTTTAGTCACTAATAATTTATTAATAAAATTACCAATCATAGATTTGGTGATGAATCTAAATCCGAGAGATTTTTTAATTAATGGTCTTGGATTATGGATGTGGGTAAGTCCACTAGCTGTATTTATGTTTTTACTTATGTATAGAACAAGAAAATTGTTTAAGTTAAAAATTTATTTTTTAAATTAGTATGAAAAAAGAAACGTCGGCAGGTATAATTACATTTTATGTTGATCGAGATGAAGGAAAACCTTTCATTAAATATCTCGTTTTAAATGCCGTGTCAGGCTACTGGGATTTTCCAAAAGGAAAAGTAGAAGAAAATGAAGAGTTAATCGACACTGCAAAAAGAGAACTTTTTGAAGAAGCAGGAATTGAAGTTGATATTATTCCAGGATTTCAAGAACAAATTTCTTATATGTTCAGAGACAAAGATAAAGAACTGGTTTCAAAAAAAGTTGTTTATTTTTTGGGAAAAGCAAAAAGTGATATTGTAAAAATTTCTTATGAACATGTTGATTTTAAATGGCTTCCATACAATGAAGTTTTAAAACAATTAACATTTCATAATGCTCAAGAAATTCTAAAAATTGCCAATGAGTTTATTCTACTACGCCAAAATAACGCATTTTAAAGGTTATTTTGAAGCATAACTAGATTTTTATGGCAAATCTCGCCACGTTTTAGCACCACGATCAATCAAATATTGTTTTAATTCTTCAGAACCATAAGACGCATACGCTAAATCTAATGGAGTATTTCTATTAATATTTCGTGCATTAATATTAGCCCCAGCACACAATAGAATATGTACTGTATCAAGTATCGTAGCAGGATTACTTTTTGCTATAGCTGCAAGATGTAATGGTGTAGTTTTCACAACATCATCTACATTAACCTTAGCACCATATTCTAGTAAAATTTTGACTGCTTCAATATTGTTCTTCCATGCAGCATCGTGTAGCGGCGTTCTTCCGTCCTCAGCGCTTGCATTAACATTAGCTCCCGCTTCTTTTAAAATTTTTATTGCGTTAACATCCCCATACAAAGCAGCAGCATGCATTAATGTCTCCCCTGAGTCACTTTTTATTTCTTTCAAAGCTTCAATGACGTCACTATTACCAGCAAAATTAGAAATTATTTTTACTAATTCTTTGGAATTATTCAATCTTTTCTTTCGTTCGAGATGTTTAGATAATGTTTTAGATAGTTCATTTCCTATTTCTTTCAAAATTCGTTCTCTTCCAAACCTTGTATCTGCACCACGAGTAAATAATTTTTGAAAAATTTCTTCAGCTGATTTATTAGAATCAACAACTTCTACTGGAATAATTTCCATTTTATCCGAATTCATTGATAGAATTAAACTGGGAAAAATAGTTAAACTAAGAATCAAATAAATTTTTAACATTATTTAGCCTTTTATATTAAAATAATTTATTAATTATACAATGACACAATTCAATTAGCCAATAATTGACTTAAATATCTTATAGTAATGTAAAAAATAGATAAAAATGTATAAATTGTTTGAAAACATTGACATTCACAGTGCTCAATAAATTTTAAAATTGCAAAATGAATTTATGGCAAATCCTTGCCGGATTTTGCTCCATGATTAATAAGATATTGTTTGATTTCTAAATATTTAGAACCTAAAACGTTGTCAAGTGGCGTTTTACCATCTTCATTTTTCGCATTAACATCTGCACCAGCATCAACAAGTTTTTTTAATGCTTCAAAACCTAAATCATTGTTAAAAAAATGTAACAAAGTATATCCATTTTCAGCTTTCACATAAGTTAATGCTTTAAGAACATCTTGATTTTGAGAAAAATCTTTTAAGATTGATTCTCTAAATGCAATTTGATTAAAAAAATATTCAGCTTTATTTGGAGAACTAAGAAGCTTAGATAATTCTTGACCAATTGCTTTTAAAACTTCAGGCTTACAAGTTTCCATTATTAAATTTTTGAAATACGGGCTAAGTGATGCTAATTCAGCTCTTCTTTTAAATAATAATCTAATATTTTGTTGAACAGTCTTCGAGGTATCTATTAAACCGCCAAAAAGATATTCAACTATATTGCATAATGTCTCTGCTGGAAATTCCTGCAATTCAATTTTTGCTTCTTATTTTTCTTCCATTGAAAAAATAAAATTTGGGATAAATAAAATAAATAATAATTTCTTCATGGCAAATCCTCACCAGATTTAGCACCATGTTCGATTAAATATTTTTGAATATCTTTATTAACACGACTGATAGCAAGATCTAATGGAGAAGTTCCAAACATATTTTCTGCATTGATGTCAGATCCAGCTGCTATTAAATTCTTAACAATCTCAAGATTTCCTGACGTAATTGCCATATACAAAGGTGTTCTTTCAGCATGATCTTTTGCATTTACATTAGCACCTAATTCTATTAAAGTTTTAACAGCATCAGCAATTTTATGTTCAGCAGCATAATGCAATGGCGTAACTTTATAGTACCCTATTGCATCAATGTCAGCACCCGCTTCTTTTAAAATTTTTATTGCATTAATATCTCCAAAAGCTGCTGCGTGCATTAATGTATCATTTGACCAGTCTTTTACATAGGTTAAGGCTTTAATCATATCTTTATTATTTGAAAAATTAGAGACCGCTATTACCAAATCTCTTTGATTAGTCAAGAATCGTTCTTCTTCTACACTTTTAGCCAACATTTTTGACAATTGATTACCAATTTCTCGTAAAATTCTTACCTTGCCGACATTGCCAACAAGCTCTTTTATTTCTGTACTTAATTCCATTAATATCTCGCGATGATCTAATAAATTTTTTATATTTTCTTCAGCTGATTTATTTGGATCAACAATTCCTCTGAAACTTTGTGCTAAAATTTCTAATTTTATTTCGGGAGAAAATTCTTCAAATTGTGGAAATTTTTCTAAAATATTGCTTTCAGTTGGCACAATTTCCATTGGTTCAGGGCCCATTGAAAAAATAAGATTTGGGATTAATAAAATAAATAATAATTTCTTCATGGCAAATCCTTGCCAGACTTAGCACCATGTTCGATGAGATAATTTTTAATATCTTCATTGCCACGATTAATAGCAAAATCTAGAGGTGTTTTTCCAAGAAAATCTTGCACATTTATATTGGCACCAGCATTTAATAGACTATTTATCATCTCAAGATTTTCGTTTATAACTGCATTATGTATAGGTGCAAATTTATAATTGTTACGTTCATTAGCATTTGCACCAAATTCAATTAATTTCTTAACTGCTTTAGTTATATTTCTTCTTGTAGCTTCTAATAATGGTGTGTCTCCATGGATATTTTTTGCATCAACATCTGCACCAGCTTGTTTTAAAATTTTTATTGCATTAACATCGCCATAAAAAGCTACTTGATGCATTAAAGTATGACCCTCTTCATTTTTTATATATGTTAATGCTTTTATAACATCTTGATTATTTGCAAAATTTGAAACTGCTTTTACCAATTCTTCGTTATTCTTTATTCTTTTCTGTAACTCAATAGCATCAGATATCATTTTCGATAATTGATTGCCAATTTCTTGCAAAATTCTCACTCTACCTACAGAACCTACAAGTTCTTTTATCTCTGGACTCAATCGCATTAACATGGCACGATGTGCAAATAATTTTTTGATATTTTCTTCAACAGATTTATTTTGATCGACAATGTCATTAAAACTTTGTGCCAAAATTTCTAATTTTATGTCTGCAGGAAATTTTTCAAATTCGTGAAACTTTTCTTGTGTTTTAAAAAATTGAATAATCCACTGGCTAAGTTTGGTCATTGAAAAAGTAAGATTTGGAACAAAACTTAATATTAAAAGTGTAATTAAATATTTTTTTAACATTATTTATCTCTTTATTAAAACCATTTCTTTAATTATAGAATGACATATTTCAGTTCAAATAGTCAATAATTGAGATAAAATAGCTTATTTTAGGACAAAAAGGGATGGTGTGTTATTAAATTATTTGAAATAAAAAGGGTTTTTTACTGAAATAATTAGCGGTATGGCTTTAGGATTGGGTTAAAACTTATTGTTAAAAGTCATAAAAAGAACTGGCTTGCCAGTCATTTCTGAAGGAACGAAGAAGTTTATTTTGAATTTGTAACTAGTCCGTCTACGCTTTAGTATTTAATGCTTCAAGTATAAAATCTTGTTGCTTCGCCGGACAGTCTTCGCTTTTCACGATTAAACTTAATGTCCAATCCTTTAAAGAACTGGCTGTGCCAGGCGTAGCTCCGAAGGAGCGAAGACTGGTTGCGGGGGCTGGATTTGAACCAGCGACCTTTGGGTTATGAGCCCAACGAGCTACCAGGCTGCTCTACCCCGCGATACATTCGTTTTAAATTATGGGCTTTTTTTTATAATTGTCAACAAAAAATATTATTAGCTAAAGTAAAAATAACCACTTATGCAATTTTTTGCAACAATACAAAAGCCATAGAAGTCGATCTGGTATGGGTTATGCTCAGGTGAATTTTGATATTTTCGAGAACAGATTGCTTAAAAACAATGCCTGGCCTACCTGAAGGGCAATTTTGAACTTCAACAAATTTACAAAATTGAATAAAACTTGTCTTAGTTAATAGATCACTTGTTGCTTTATACGCAGCCTCTTTTGCAGCAAAACGTGACGCAAATCTTTGAGCAGATAAATTTTTGACTGACAGACAATATTCTATTTCTGACTTAGTAAAAATTTTAGATAAAGTTTTTATGCTGTACAAATGCCAGTTTTTAAATCGCTCAATTTCTATTGCATCTATACCAATGCCAAGAATTGTATGCCCAGAAAATTCTTTTCCGGGAGTCCCGAAATTAGGATTTTTCAGCATGTGTGGAGTTCTTTAACTTATCAAAACTTTGGTCCAGTGAACGATAAATTAATGCTTCTTGGACATGTGAGCTTTCAATATTTTCGCTATTTTCTAAATCTGCAATTGTACGGGCAACTTTTAGCAACTTATGATATCCACGCATAGTTAAGCCCAATTTGTCAAAAGATTTTTTAATTATATCTTCAGCGCCAGCTGACAAAATACAATATTTTTCAACTTCTTGGCTGGACATTATAGAATTGAACATATTTGTTTTTTTAAATCTTACTTTTTGTTTTTGCACAGCCAAATTTACTTTTTCAAAAATCTGTTCTGAACTTAAATTGTTTTCATTTTTTGCAGTTACAGTTTCATAATCAACCGATGGCACCATAATTTGTAAATCAATTCGGTCTAACAGTGGTCCCGAAAGTTTTGCTAAATATTTTTCAATTTGTTGCATCGAACAAACACATGGTCTTTTTTTATCTGCAAAAAACCCACAAGGACAAGGATTTAATGCTGCAACTAATAAAAATGAAGATGGAAATATTAATGTCTGCTGTGCGCGCGAAATACAAACTGTATGATTTTCTAATGGTTGTCTAAGGGCTTCTAATGTGTCTCTTTTAAATTCTGTAAGTTCATCTAAAAATAAAATTCCATTATGAGCCAAACTTATTTCACCCGGCTGCGGATAAGATCCACCACCGACTAACCCTGCTTGAGAAATTGTATGATGAGGACTTCTAAATGGACGCTCAACAATTAGTGGTTTGTTTGTAAGCTTTCCTGTAACTGAATAAATTTTACTCGTCTCGATAATTTCATCAAACTCCATTTTAGGTAAAATTGTAGGCAAACGTTTTGCAAGCATTGTTTTGCCGGACCCTGGAGAACCGATAAATAAAATATTATGTTTTCCTGCGGCAGCAATTTGCAATGCTCTTTTTGCCTGATGTTGTCCTTTTACTTGATTAAAATTTAAAATTTTTTCTGCATCAATATGTCCTAAATTTTTAAAATCAGTTGTAGTGCAAGAAATATTTTCTTCACCTTTTAAATATGCAACCAATTGCGTTAAATGTTTGATGCCAACAACTTCGATATCTTTAATTAACCCTGCTTCCTGAGCATTTGCAAAAGGAACTATTAATCTTTTTTTGTTTAATTTTTTTGCGTCACATGCAATCGGCAAAATTCCTTTGACTGGTGTAATGTGGCCATCTAATGACAATTCTCCAAGGAACATTGTTTCATTTATAAATTCATTGCTCACATTTAAAAAATCACCAGCAATCATTATTCCTAATGCAATTGGCAAATCAAAAAGAGTTCCTTCTTTTTTTATATCTGCAGGTGCCAAGTTTACAGTAATTTTTCTTTCAGGAATTTTTATTCCCGAATTTTTTAAAGCTGTTAAAACTCTTTGCTTACTTTCCTTAATTGCTGCGTCCGGAAGACCCACGATTGAAAATTGCAAAATACCAAAAGAAAGATCTACTTCTACATCTACCTGATTTGTCTCGACGCCAATTGTCGTTGCGGAAAAAATTTTTGTGTGCATGAATGTTTCTGTAAAAAATTTTAAATGATAAGAAATTAATTATAAGACGTATATTATAGAAATAACATAAATTTTTTCATTTGCAAGAGCTTTATTGAAAAATGACCCTACTCCGCTAAAGCTACGAAGGGCTACTTCGCTATTTTATTTTAATTTAAAAATAATGATTTTGGCGAAGTAGATTTTTAAATTGTTAAAAAATATTGTAAAATGCTATTTCTAAAAGCACCACAACTACAGCTTTGAAAAATTAAGGGTAAAACATGTTAATTTTGATTCTTGAACTCTTTTTAATTTTATTTTCACCAATCAAGGCAGCACAATTAATTCAAGGCGACAATAAAAATTCAATTCAATCATTTTCATTTCCAATAGGGTTAAACAAAATTTATAGACCAACTGGAATGTTAGTTGTAGCGGCGCAGCAAGCTGTTCCAGAAAATATTTATTCGATAGCAATTTCTGGAATAAACAATAATGACTTTCTTGGAATAACTCCTCTAAAAGTAAAATTAAATAATGTTGATGAACAATCTAATCCTTTAAATGGTGCTCAAATCAATTTAATGTCTTTGCTAGGGATGATGCCTGTTGTGGTAAAAGAAGGAGATGGAAGTTCGATTTATATAAATCAATTACAAATGAATTCTAATATTCCAATTGTTACTAGTGCCCAAAATATTCATGATGCAAGTGGCATAAGTAATACGGCAAAAATCGTAGGTCTTCAAACATCACAACCGGGAACAGATAATCCTAGCATAGGAAGTATTGTGTTTGCTGCTGTCCAATCTGCTGCAGGAAATTTCGGTACAGGTGATTCTGGAATCATTTTTTTAATATTTCAAAAAACATCAACAAAAGTTACCGAAAATGGGCAAGAAAAAATTGTTGATAGTTTTTCATTTAATATTTTTGATGCGCAAAATGGAATTGCTAATGGTAATAGAGCAGTGCAATTAAATGTAAGTACACCAGCGGTAAAAATAAATGGAGATCTTACAAATATTACAAATCAAATTGTTGATATGCATTGGGATGAAAATCTTTCAAGGTTGTACATAGCCTTACAAGGGCAGGCTGGTCCCGGAGCAACAGATGGAATTAGAGCTGTAGTCATGGCTTATATTCAAAATAACCAACTTATTTTAAGTCCAATTGCACCAGATTCTGCAATTGCGGGCACAAACCAAATTATTGCCGCACAAGGTGCTTTGACATCTGTCTCGATTGATAAAGTGCGAACAATGAGCACAAGTACATATTTAAAATATTTAATTGTAACAACTGCAAATCAAGTTTTTGCATTACCTTTAGTAAATAACGGTGGCAACTTCCTAGGAACTATTGCAGACAAAACTCAAACAGCAAAATCAGTTTTTAACAACACAGGGACTCAAGCATTTACTGCTAGAATTCTAATTTCTCCTGCAACAACACCGTCCGGAATGCCAAATAATACTGATATTGCAGCACAAATTGGTCAAGGCCCTTTACCTGCAAATGTCCAAGATATTTTCATAAGCGGAGATTCAGTTTATGTTGCCATCTCTAATAGTGGAAATGCTCAAGAACCAGGAATTTTTTATAGCCAAGCAATTTTTGGGCCAGATGGATCAATCGTAAATTGGACAAAATGGGTAAGAACTTATACTCAAGGACGATCAATTTTTGGAATTAATCAGGATATAAATTCTACAAAAGCTTGGTATTTGACAGGATCAAGCCAATTTGCAACATCTGCAGTTAATGTTGAAAGAACAGCATGGAATACAGGAGATGCAGGAATCAGCACAGTTCTTCAACAACAATTTCCAAAAGAAATTGCTGGTATTCAAGGAGTTTTTGATTTTCCTTTTGATACAGACAGTTTTTCGACAACTATTGGAAACAGAATCTCGATTAATGTTTTTACTGGTTATAAAAAAGTTTTATTGTTGCAAAATGGATCTGATACTAATAATCTATTTGGCCCGGAACCTAATTTTGGAAACGTTATTTTTTCTTCAACAAATGGAACATTAGAAGGATTAACAGCATCAAGCAACATAACTGGTATTTCTATTTCTGGTGGTGCATTAAACGATATTGGTCCAATTATTGCAGCAGAAATTTTATCCGATGGAAATTTTGGCTGGTTAGTTGTTGGAGGAATTGGTGGCATTGCTATTCTAAGTGATGAAAATGGCAATGGTTGGAATGCAACGACTGGTCTACAAAAAGGATTTATAGGCTTAAATAATAATTTCTCATTTAAAAAAGTTGGCAATTTTGCAAATGTTAGAAAATTAATCTCAAGAAATAATTTGTTATACGTTCTTTCTAACAATAGTGTGGACAGATTCACTGCATCGGCTACAAATTTTCAAAATAATAATTTAAATTCTGTACAATTAGCAGCGCCACAAAACATTCAAGGATTTCAAAATACTTATTTTTCAGATCTTATTGTAAAAAATAATATTGCATTATTAGGCACAAGTAATGGGCTTTTAAGAACAGGGCCTTCAGTAACACCTGATGCTATAAATGATATAAACAGTGCGCAATGGATGTTTGTAAATTTGCAAGAAAGTGTTGGTCCAATTACAAGGCTATTTGATATAAGTTTAAATAAAAAGTCTGCCGATCCTACAAATATTTATATTTTAAATGCGTATGTTGGTTTTCAACAAGCAAGAATTTACAGAGGATATTTAAATGGACCAGTATTTATGTCATTACCTGACCAATTTACAAGTAAAGTTACAACATTTTTATTAAATATTGGCAAATACAGAAATTATGTATCAACAGATGGTGCAAATTTATATGTATCAAGAAGCAGATTTACAAACACTGCGCCAATATTTGAATTTTACAAATTACCAAATTTAAGTGGGTCATCATTTGCGGCAAGAACGAATGTACCAGTTACGTTAGGCATTGATGATTTTAAATCTTTAACGCAATTAGTTAGAAACTCTGCAAATGGAAGTTTTATGATCGGGGGCGACTTTGGATTACGTGTACATAATTAAAAAATTAAAGGTTTAGCACACATGAAAAAAAATTTGTACATCTTATTATTATGTCTTTTTGGCCTAAACTTAAATGCATTTATAGCGCCAATTAATTTATTTAGACCGTATGATATTTTATTACTTCCTCCAAAACATCCATGCAATAGATTAGCGTTGTCCATAGGTTATGAAGGTTCTTTAGAGGTAAAAGGATTTCAAGAAATTTGCCAAGGAGAAAGGACTTTTACTCGCCAAGTACATCCTCTGCAAATTTATCAATGCGAACAAGATGCGTTAGCTGCATTAAAAGGTTTTCCTGTTGATTCATCAGTTGGTCAATTAAGCCAATTATTTAATATTGATGATGACAATAAAACTCATGGTTTATTTATACCTTCAGGGTGTTTTAAAGTTAATGCAAATGTGATGTTTGGTTTACGTTATTATTTACCTCATGATTTTATAATTGGTCTTTTTTTGCCATATTTTGAAATGGAACTTAAAAATGTAAAATTTACAGAAGTCGAAGCACCCACTTTTGAAGCTCAAGTTCCTCAAGCAAACAATCTATTACAACAAGTTGAACAAATTGGTTGTTTATCTTTAGATGGATGGAAACGTAGAGGCGTTGGTGATTTAACTTTGCAAGCCATGTGGCTTCGAGATTTTCCTCAAGCAAAACCTTGGCTTGAAAATGTAAGAGTCAATGCTCAATTTGGCATGATTTTCCCTACAGGCAAACATACAAATGTAAATGAACTGCTTGCAATACCATTTGGAAATGATGGGGGTTGGGGTTTTATGTTAGGTGCCGGTCTTGATTTAAGATTTTTAAATTATTTACGCTTTGGGGCAAATGCGGATTTTATGCCACTTTTTGGAAACACAAGATGTAGAAGAATAAAAATAGATCGAAGCCAAACAGATTTATTTTTGGTAAATAAGACAGCAACTTTTAAACATTTTGGCGTAACAAATTATTTTACGTTATATGGAGACATTACAAGTTTTTGTAGACGATTTAGTTTTAGAATTGCTTATGAATTTATGCAACATGATCGCGATAAAATATTTCCACACACAGATAAAATAAATGCGATAATTGCTAACGCCGCAGAAAGTTTGCAAGAATTTACAAATCATAGTCTAATCTTTTTTTTGAATTACGATGCTCAAAAAGATTGTTGTAATTATCCTGTAAGACCATTTATCAGTACATTTTATAAATTAGGTTTTGATGGCAAAAGATCTATGGCAGCAAATACTTTAGGTTTTATGTTCACTTTAAATTTTTAGAACCAAGCATACGGCCCATGGCCGTAGTTACGGGGGCCCGATAAAAGGAATTTTTAAGATAATTAAATTATTATGATTACATACGAAGATTTTATAAAAATCGAGATAAATTCTGGTACGATAATAAAAGTTGAAGATTTTCCGCAAGCTAGAAAACCGGCATATAAATTAACAATAGATTTTGGCGAAAAATTAGGAATTAAATATTCATCTGCTCAAATTACAAATTATAAAAAAGAAGATCTTATTGGAAAACAAATTATTGCTGTTACAAATTTTCCTGAAAAACAAATTGGTCCATTTAAATCTCAAGTTCTTGTATTGGGATTACCATCAAAATCTGGTCAGGTCATTTTATTAAGTCCTGATGAAAAAGTTGAAAACGGCGAAAGATTATTTTAAAAAGTTTTCATATTGAAAAATTTTTACTTTTTTGATAAATTAAAATCAGTTTTAATCATTATTCTGTGAGGTTTTTATGAACAAGATAAATAAGTTATTTTTAATTTATTGCGCAACAATTTTCACAGATTCTTTTTCCATGCATCCTTATAATACAAAAGATCGTATCGATCTAAATGATTATCAAGAATCCAAAATTGTTAGACAAAATGAAACAGATAATGTTTCAATTAATATTAAGGAAGATGAAAATAATATTATTATTAATATAAAAGCAAATGTTGAGTATGTTACAGATATACTTGTTAATGTTGATGGTCTTTTAAATATCGATATTTTGGAAAAAGAAAAAAGATTATGGATCTCAATTGACAATAGTTCTTTGAGTTATATGGTTACCAAAGAAATGAAAAAAGTAGGTTCAACACATGATAGGTGGTCCAATATAAAACCTTATCGTTTATATGGACCTTCAGTGAAATGTCTACAATTTCCCACAACTGTAAATTTTAATAAAATGCAACGTTTTTATATAGGCGGTGTTTTAACAATAATCATTGAAAAACAATGAGGTTTTTATGAATAAAATAAATAAACTTTTCTTACTCTCCTTTGTATTAATTTCATCAAAATCTTTTGGTATGGATTGTGAAGAAGCAATGATTCAATTTGCTCAAATGCATCATGAAATGGATAGGGCTATCAATAGATGTTTTGAAGAAATTAAAAATGAAAATAATTTGGTCGATATAAAAACTGAAAATGTCAAAAAAGATGACACACATGTTTTTATCACGGTAAAAATAAACATCGAAGATCCAGATAAAAATCTTATTGCAAAAGTTGCTGATAACAAACTTAATATTGATGTTAATGGTAAAGAAACAACTTTGAAAATACTGATTCAAGATAATTTTTTAAATTACTCAGTAAAGCAAGAGGTCAAAAAAGAAGAAAAAAAAGAAAAAGATAATCAAGTTTTTACAAGTTATACATCTAGTTGTATATGCAAAAGATTTTCATTGCCAGCAAGTGTAAATGTAGAAATGGTCGATCTTTCTTATAAAGATGGTGTTTTAACTATCACATTACCCAAAAAAGAATCAGTAAAAAAAGAACCTAAAAGAATTAAGGTAGAAATCAAATAGAAAGAGTTCATGAACAAAACTAAAATATTCTTGCTTTCATTTATATTAATTTCATCAAAATTATTTACGATGGAAAATTGGGATGAAGCACAAAGAATTATTGAACAAATGCATGATCAAAAGGAATTGATTGATCTCACGTATGAAGATATAGAAAAATCATTTCAAGAAATTAATTTCTCTACACATCAAAATGTTAAGCAAGATGATAAAAATTTGTTCATTACATTAATAGCAATTGTAGATGACCCTAAAAAAGATATTGAAATAAACATTTCAGATTACAAATTGATAGTTAATATAAATGGCAAATTTTCTAGCTTAAACATGCAAATAACTGATGATTCATTAAATTATTTAATAATTGTAAGTCGAGCAAAAAAACTTTGCGATAATTGGTCTTTACCATCAGTTGTGGATATTGATTCAGTTAAATCTTCTTATGAAAAAGGCATTTTAACAATAACTTTGCCAAAAAAAGAACAGATTAAGAAAAAACCAAAAAAAATCGACGTAGAAATCAAATAAAAGAGATATTCATGAACAATATTAACAAATTATTTTTTATTACTTGCGCAATATCTTTTACCAACTTATTTTCGATGAAATATGGCTATCTAGAAAGTCGTGCAAATTTATTGAAGCAAGAAGATGATTGGGAAATAGTTGCAAAAGATAATGAAGCAGCAAAAAATATCGATCAAAATACTGTCGAAAACATAGAACATTCACTTAAACACAAAAAAATAAAACAAGATGAAAATAATATCTTCATTAAATTAAGAATAAATGTTGAAGATCCTAAAAAAAATATAACAGTTTCTCAAAATGATAACTTATTAAATATTGAAATATTATCCAATACGATCACACTAAAAATAATTATAGATAATACGAAATTGAAATTTAAAGTAACTGACAAAATAATTGATATGCTTACAGATAAAAGATCTGGTGAAAGATCTTTACCTTCAGCAGTAAATCTTGGAAAATCAGTAAAACCTTCTTATAAACATGGAATCTTAAAATTTGTGATTGAAAAAAAAGAATCAAAAAAAATAGAAGTTGAAACTGAATAGAAAGAATTACTATGATTAAATTAAATATTGTTACATTATTTTCTGTTTTGATATTAGCTAACTTACATTCAATGGATCCTGACAGATACGTTGGAACAAATTGCGTAGGACTAAAAAGACCATATTCTTCATCTTATGGACCTTCAACAGACAAACAACGCGAATCATCTGAATTAAAAAATAATTATAAGCCTTTAATTATTAAAGATGAAAATGAAAAGACATTAACTATTATATTTAAACTAAAAGATGTAGATCCAAATCATATTAGCAGTAGTATTATTGGTAACAGTTTAAATGTAATAATTTATAACAAAAATGGAAATAAACTTGCTATTACATTGAAAGATAATCAGGTTGATTATCATATTACAATACCTGATAATAGGCCATCAAATCCTTGTGTGGTATATGAAAATACTTATAATTTTACAGAACCTTATTGGTGTTTTGTAAATGTTAATACACATAAATTATCTTACAAAGAAGGTGATTTAAAAGTTATTTTTGAAAGAAGCGAAAACAAAAAAGTAGAAATTGAAATAGAATAAAAAAATAGTTTCTTTAAATGAAAATCACATTAAATGACTTCATCAAAATCTTTAAGAACATGGCTCGAAATAGATGCTGCTGCATTTACTAACAATATTAAACAACTAGCTAAAATTATTCCTAATGATATAGCGGTAGTTTTAAAAAGCAATGCATATGGTCATGGGAGCTTGCAAATTGCAAAAATTTGTGAAAACTTAGAAGAAGTAAAGTGGTTGTGCACAGCGGGAAATGATGAAGCTTTATTATTAAGATCAAACAATATAAAAAAACCAATAATTTGTGTTTCTTATCTTAAAGATAATTTGGAAGAATCTATTTTACAAAATATTGATCTTGTAATTTACGATTTACAAACCGCAGAAAAAATTTCTTCTGCTGCATGCAAAGTTTTAAAACATGCAAGAATTCATATAAAAATTGATACTGGTATGTCCCGCTTTGGTATTTTACCTGAAGATGCTCTAGAATTTGTGAGTAAGTTGCAAAATTTGCCTTACATTAAAATTGTAGGACTAATGTCTCATCTTAGTGACACAGATAATATTGACCAAAGTTTTACTAATCATCAATTAAAAGTTTTTGACGAAGTAATTGAAAATTTAAATTCACATTCTATATCTTTTGAACAATTGCATATCGCAGCATCTGGTGCATTTATGCACCCAAATAATAAAAAATATACAATTACAAGAATAGGTGGGCTAAGTTATGCATTATGGAAGTCTGACATTCACAGACAAAGAGTTTTGAACAAGTTTCCAGAACTTAATTTAAAACCAGTAATGCAATGGAAAAGCTGCATTAGCCAAATTAAAGAAATCCCTGCAGATTCTTTTGTCGGTTATAACAAAACTTTTAAAACTACAAAAAAAACTAAAATTGCAATTTTGCCTGTTGGATATTTCGACGGTGTCAGCCGTGCACTTTCTAATTCAGGTGTTATTTTAATAAAAGATCAATTTGCACCAGTGCTTGGTATTGTTAGCATGAATATTATAATCGTCGATGTGACAGGTTTAGATATCAATATTAATGATGAAGCAATCTTGTTGGGAAATAAAGCAGGAATCAGGCCAGAAGATTGGGCAGCAAAACTTAATACAATAACAAATGAAATAGTTACTAGAATAAATCCAGAAATTGAAAGAAAAGTAACTAACTCATTAGAAATACAAAATCACAAAAAAATTACTCACAATTTTATTAACACATAATTTTTATGTTCATTATTGAAGGCAATATTGGGGCCGGAAAGTCGACCTTTTTAAAATTAATTCAAAAGTATATACAAGAAGCCAAAATTGCTCTCGAACCAATTGAAAATTGGCATAACAATATTCAAGGCCAATCGCTTTTGGAAAATTTCTATAAAGATCCAAAACGTTGGGCTTATACTTTAGAAACAGTAACTATGATATCTAGGCTTAAAGGTCATAGACAGTCCGAAAGTCCTCTTACAATTATTGAAAGATCAATTTATTCTGGGCATTATTGTTTTGCATATAACGATTATTTAAGTGGATTTTTAAGTGATTTTGAATGGCAAATTTATTTAGAGCTATTTGATCTAGTTACAAAAAATTGTAAAAACCCTGATGGGTTTATTTATTTAAAAGTTGACCCAAACATTGCTTATAAAAGAATTAACAAAAGAAGTAGAATTGGAGAAACAATTCCACTAGAATATCTGCAACAAATCAATGATAGACATGAAGAATTTTTAATAAAAAAACAAAATGTTAATGAACAAATTAAAAATGTTCCTGTGTTGACAATTGATTGTAATGAAGAATTTGAGGAAGATGTTAAATTGCAAAATAAAATTTTTCACGATGTTAAAAATTTTATTTTAGATTTAATTTAAAAAATTGCAGAATTTCTTCTTTCTAATCTCTTAGGATGAGTAAGATATCTATAAAATCTTATCTCTTTTAACATTCTTCTAAGTTTTTCATCTTTAATTTTTTCGCGAGCAATTTTAAGCCTTTTTTCTCTTTCGTAATCATCTAATTGCATTTGCTTAAAAAGTAACCTTGCTCTTTCCATTTTTTCATTATCATTTATATCCGGAATGGATAAATTAACAAATTGAGCAGCCTTTTTTGTAAGTTTAATTTTATCTGCTATATCAAATAAAGTTTCTCCCCTATGATTTGTAATTGCAGGATTAAATATTGGTTTATTAGATAATAATGTAAAAATTTCAGCAGCCAAACGTTCTTGAGTTAAGCGCTCATCAGATTTTTTTTTAAAACTAAAAAAACTAATTTCTTGCGGCAATAACTTAATAATTTTCATAAATGCCGTATTACCTTCAGTATCTTGTGAATTTATATCAGCTCCTTTTTCTAGAGCTAAACTAACTCCATCTATGTCTAATTTTTCTACAAATTTTAAAAATTTTTCATTTAAAAGTTCTTGCGATGATTTTTCTTTTTTACCATCAGTCATCTTAGTAAGGCTCAGTGTGCGAGATATTATTGCACTCCCTTTTCGTGTCAATTTTCTAAATGAACCTACTTGAGGCAAACTATCGCATGAAGCACTTTGTTTTTTAATCGGATCGGCATCTAAAGAACGTCGTTCAGGCAAATCAGGACAAGATACAGATAAAGAACTACTATAGAGTTTAATAGAATTTCTTGGTAATTTTTTAAAACCAGATTCCATGCAGTTTAAAATTTTTGCATTAAAAATTAATAAACACACATTTATGTAAACAATTTTGAAATTCATGATGCCCTTGTAAATTAATTATTTGAAGATCTATTTATATTGATAAATTAAATCTGAAAGTGCTTTTAAGCTAAATTCTTTTAAAACTATTTTTTTAAATTCAGAATTATAGGAGGCTACAGAATCCAGATAATTTAACATGTTCTGAGCTTTTTTTAACAAAGAGCAATCAACTTCTCTATTTTTGTTTAAGAGAATTTTTATCATTTCTATATATTTTTGCATATTTAATCTAAGTTCAGTTTCATTTTCTGCTTCTAAAATATTAAGGAAATATATTTTACCTAGCAAAAAAAATATAGCTGAATCACCATCAGCATTTGTAACATCGTATTTAACATTATTTTGTAATAATAATTTTAGCATTTCAACACTGTCAACATGGTAAATTAAAGGTTTTGTTTCACAACCAATATGTGAACACTTAAAATTAAAATTTACATCTGCACCATGGGTAATCAAAAATTTGGCAAGATCTACATAATTTTGCTTTACAGCACATGTTAAATTTGAAGTGCTATGATCACAATGATTTACATCTGCTCCAAGTCTTATTAAGAATTCCAAGAAAATACGATTTAAATTATTAAGTTTTTTAAATAATTTAAAATTATAAACAATTTCGCCAAAAAAAATTTTATTTAAATAAATTTTTTTGTAATTTGAACCAAAAAGTTTTGAATTCTGACAGAAGACGTCAAAAATATTTACACTTCTATCAAATAAATTTGTTTCATCTTCATTTATAAAATGGGCAAAAGAAGAAATCATATTTTGCAACTTAACCGCGTCACATTTAAAATTTTTATTAAATTCAAAACTATATTGACATAAAAATTGAATTAAATGTTTTTCAGGCTCTTTTATAAATTTTTCCTCATCTATATCTTCAAAATGTTTTTGAGCTTCTGGTCTTTCATTTAAATTTTCAAAAAAAACTTTTAAGCTTTTATAAATCTCTCTTAAAGTGTTCTCTTCTAAAGTTTCTGAACATAGTGAAGCACAATACCCTAATAATGCAGGTAAATTTTCTCCTTTGCTTTCATAAATTTGTAAAACCCAATTTTCATGTGTTCCAATTAAATGTGAATATGAAGATGATAAAAATTGATTTTTTTCATCTTCATCCAGAGATTCGATACTTTCAGCTAACTTTGCATCTTCATCATTATCAAGGAATTGCAATATCTCTTTTACCGGGGATAATTCTCCAGATTTTATTCTAGTAGGCGAATTTCCAGCGGTCTGCACTAAAAAAAATTGGCATATAAACAGAGACAATAAAAGTCTTAGGTTCAAGATTTATTCCTTTTTAATTATAGCAAGAAATTACTGATTTAAGTTTTTTTAATCCAAATTCATTAACTGTCATATCTCTAAATTCAGGATTGCAAATTACACGGTCCAAACTCGATAATAAATATTGAGCAAATTGTAACAGATCATCGTCTGCTTGGACTTTTTCATTTAACAATGCAACAATCATCCCGGTATATTGTTCAAGTTTTGATTTACATTCTTCAATGTTTTCTGCTTTTAAAATGTTATCCCAATAAAGTTTTTTTACTAATGTAAATAACGCAGTTTGTCCATCTTTTCTGTTTCTATCCAATTCAACGTTATTTTGAATCAATAATTTAAGCATCTTCATACTTTCAAGATAGTGCGCGATCGGATTAATTTCGCAATGTATGTTCTGACATTGATGATTAACATCTACACCCTTATCAATTAAGAATTTAGCTAATTCTAAATAATCATATTTAACTGCTGTAACTAATGAAGGATTTTTATGTCCACAAAAATTTACGTTTGCCCCTAATTTAATAAAAAATTCTAAATATATTTTTATTAAACTATTAAAGTCCTTAAATACTCGATGATTATCTGCAATTGTATCGGCAAATATTTTATCTAACTTATTGAAATTGTTATTCAAATAAGTAGCAGAGATATATTTTGTGCACATTTCTTTAAAAATAATAATACTTGGCTGAAATAAATTTTTTTCATCTTGATTTATAAAATGCGCAAATACAGCTACTCTATTAAATAGTTTTGGATTGAATTCTTGTTCATCTTCTTCCAATTTAAAACTAAAAAACCATAAAAATTCTATTAATTTATTTACAGGATCTTTTACGAAGGAATCTTCAGTTACATGCTTATAAAAAATATCACAAATTTCGGATCGTTCCTTTAAATTTTTAATAAAAATTTTAAGCCCCCTAAATAGAACTTTTAAAAATAATTCATTATTATTATTTGCGCATAAGAAAGCAAAGAAACCCAACAATGCAGGTAAATTTTGATTTTTTTCATCATAAAATTTTTCAACCCAAGCTTTATCATTTTTTGCAAGTTCTAATATTTTTGTAATTGATTGTATTTTTTCACCAAAATCTTTATCATCACTTTCAAAAATTTCTATTTCTTTAATTAGTCTTGGAGAGCCTTTTTCAGAAAGCTTGGGAGAATTTCCAGAAGGTCTAACAAAAAAAGTTGGTATGATAGTTAAAAAAAGTAAAAGTTTTTTGTACATTATTTATGCCTTATGTTTGTAAAGTGAAAAAATTTATTTCTTCAAAACTAAACCTTCAAACACAATCTCTTTTTTTAAATTACTTTGTAAAATTTATGTTTGCCAACTCTTATTTGCATTCCAGTTTTAATTGAAATTTGAGTTTTAAAATCTTTTATTTTATTACCATCTATAGTCACTGCGCCTGCTTCAATCAATCTTCTTGCTTCAGAAGACGTTGGAGCTGCACCTATTTTTTTAATAAGATCGACAATATTAATTGGTTGAGAATATTCTGGCCCATATTTAATTTCTTGAGCATTGGCAAAATCTTTTTTCTGAAACAATTCTTCAAACACAGTTTTAGCTTTTTTTGCCTCTTGAGATGACCAAAATCTTGCAATAATTTGTTCCGCCATTTCTTTTTTCAAATCCATTGGATGAGCAATTCCAGCCTCAACATTATCTTTCATACTATTAATTTCTGATTTGGTTTTACCTAAAAGAAGTTCATAGTATGTCCACATTAATTCATCAGAAATGGACATTAATTTACCAAATGCATCATTTGCAGGTTCAACTAAAGCAATATAATTGCCAAGAGATTTGGACATTTTGTGCACACCATCAAGCCCAGGGAGAAGCGGCAATGTTATTATTGCTTGTGGAGTTTGTCCATATTGCTCTTGCAAAAACCGACCCATCAATAAATTAAAAGTTTGGTCCGTTCCACCAAGTTCAACATCTGAATGCAAAACTACAGAATCGTATCCTTGAATTAATGGATATAAAAGTTCATGAAAACCAACTGGTTGCTTTGCTGCAATTCGTTTTTGGAAATCATCTCGTTCTACAATTTTAGAAAGAGTCACTTTTGCACAAAGTTTTAAAAAATCTCTGCTTGTAAATTTATCGAACCATTCACTGTTGTACCTAATTTTAGTTTTTGATAAATCTAAAATTCTGCCAACTTGATTAAAATAAGTTTTCGCATTTTCATTAATTTCTTCTTCAGTCAAACTAGGTCTTGTCTTAGATTTTCCAGTTGGATCTCCAATACGTGCAGTAAAATCTCCAATAATTAAAATAATTTCATGTCCAAATTCCTGAAATGTTTTTAATTTAGACAAAACAACAGCATGTCCCAAATGTAAATCTGGTGCAGTAGGATCCATACCAAATTTAATTTTTAATGGTTTGCCAGAATCCAGTTTTTTTTTGAATTCTTCTTTTGGAAGTACTTCGTGAATTCCTGTCGTTAAAATATCGAATTTAGATTTTAACATATAAACCTTTTTCACACTAAGCCAAATAAGTTAGCAAAAGACTGGGCCGACATAAATGTAATTTTTAATAACAATAATCTTATTATATCCGAAAATAAGAATGTAAATGCAATTGGCACAATCAAAACAAGATAATCTATATATGCCATATATGAATAACCCTTTTCTATACCAATCATAAGGGCAAATCTAAAACCATTGATTATCAAACTTAAGGTGCCCAAAAATATATTAAAAAATACAAAAGACACCAAGATTAAAGCCATGCCTATCGCAAATGATGAATATTGAGGAAACATAATCGTAAATGCATAAATTGGCACAGCCTCGGATCTAAACATTTGAGTAATAATATAAAAAGAACTTGTACCGAAAAAACTTACCAAGACAATTAAGGCAGTCATAGCCAAAAAGACACAAACTATTGGCTCAATGGCAAACATAAAAATTGATTTCAAAAATCTAAATCTGCCAGTCAAGTTTAAAGGATTTAATGGAATAAGCCTTCCCCAGCCGTAGCGAGACAATATAAGAAGAATAAATCCAAGAGGATGAAAATGAACAAATGGATTTATGGTTAAAAAACCAGCATCATAAGCAGTGTCATCGCCCATTTTCATGGCTAACCATGTTTGAATATTTCCATTGATTGTTACTGAAATAAAATAGACAAAAACTAAAGATATTAGAGTCGCTAACCACTCGGCATTTCCAAGATTTAACATTAAAAACCGTCAATTTATAAATTATAGAGCCATTTTTCTTTATTCTAAAAAAAATAAGAAAAACGGTCAAATGCATGATTTTGAGAGTTTTTAATAAATTTGAAGTATTTTATTTAAAATATTAGGTTATTATGGAAAAAAATTTTTGAAATAATTGGAGATTTTATGAAAGCTTTAAAATCAAACAAAATAAAAATAATTCAATATGTAGATGAATATGTCGCAAATACTTCATGGCTAAAATTACTATCGCCCATTTCAATTATAACGCTTTTGGGAATTATTTTTTATTTGCCATCATTAAAATATAATTTTCAGTTCGATGACGTAGCGAACATTGTTAAATATTTTGATATTAGACATAACACCTTAAAAAAACTTTTTTTTAGTCATCCACGCTGGATTTCTTATTGGTTAAATGCAAACTATTATGCACTAGATAAACTTAATCCATTTTATTATCGTTTAGGAAATATCTTTTTTCATTTACTTACAGGTATTTTAGTTTACTTTTTAACCTGGTTACTTTTAAGTAGATTAAAATCGAATAATTTTTTTAAAGAAAATGCTTTATACATTGCAACAATCATATCTGCTTTATTTGTTTTGCATCCTGTACAAACACAAACAGTTTCTTATGTTATTCAAGGTCAGTTGGAAGGTTTAGCAGGATTATTTGTTGTAACACTTTGTCTTTTATTTGTTTGCTTAAATTTTGTAAAAAACTTTTTTGCAAAATTATTTATGACTTTGTTTTTCTTTTTTACTGTTGCGCTTTCATGTGGAACTAAAGAAATTGCTATCGTCTCTCCTATTATGCTTTTATTAGTAGATTGGTTTTTTGTAGCACAAGGCGAATTTTCTGAAATAAAAAAGAGATGGTATTTGCATTTAATAACATTTTTAATTGTTATTTGTTCTTATATAATGTTTTTAAAACCACAATTTTTTTACAACTTATTCAGCCTTTCGATGGAAGCAAGAAATAATATTGGAAATATTTTAACAGAAAAACAACAAGATAAAATTTTACCATTTCATTATTTTATTTCTGAATTTAAAGTTATTTTGCATTACATGTTTATCTTTATTTGGCCATTTAATATAAGTGTTGATTATGATTGGAAAATGGTTAAAAATTTTTTTAGTCCTGATTGCATATTCCCTTTCTTTACTCTATTAGCAATTGCAGTATTTATATTTAATCGATTATCAAAAAATAAAAAAGATCCAATTGCATTTGCACTTCTTTGGTTTTTTGTAGCTGTATTACCAAGAGCAAGCATTATACCATCATCAGAATTGCTAGCAGATTATAAAACTTATATGGGATCTTACGGTATATTATTTTTAATCGGATCATCTTTAATTTTTTGTCTAAATTATTTGTTTAAATATTTGTCAGAAAAAATTCGAGCGAATCAACATTCTTTTGGCCAAATTTGCTCAATCTTACTGCTTGCAATTCCAATTGGTTTTGCGGCATTTTATCGCAATCAAGTTTGGTCAAGTTCAGAAAAATTTTGGATGAATATTATTCAAAATGCCCCCGAAAAAGCTCGAGCATACAATAATTATGGTGTTGCAATTTGTGAGCAAGGAAGATTTAAAGAAGCAATTCCTTTTTTTGAAAAAGCCATTGCCATGGATAATAGTTATCCAGATCCATGCAGTAATATAGCAATTGCATTTGCAGCTACAGGAGATTTAGATAAAGCAATTGATGCAACTTTAAAAGGTATAAATATTCAGCAATACAACCCTGAATGTTACAATAATCTGGGCTCATATTATAAACAAAAAAAAGAATATGATAAGGCTTTGCAAGCTGTAGACAGAGCAATTTTTTTAAGAAAAACATATGGTAAAGCATTATATAATAGAGGATTAATTTTATATGAACAAGGTAATAAAGATTTAGCTTATGAGGCTTTTCGAAAATGTTGCTTAGAAGCAGATTTCGATAATGAACAGGGATTTCTAGCATATGGAATTATTTGCAAGGAATTGAAAAAATTTGATGATGCAATAATTGCATTCCGAAAGCTTTTAGAAATTAAACCAAGTGATAATCAATCATTATTACAATTGATCGATATTTATAATACGACTGAAAAATATGATAAATCTTTGGTGATTTTAAATAAATTGGCAAAAGAAAATCCAAACAATCATCAGATCATGTATAATATGGCCTTTGTATGTTCAAAATTAAAAGAATATGGAAAAGCTATTAATCTCTATTCACAATTAATAAATATTCCAAATTGTCCTGCTATAGTGTATATTAATTTAGCAAATTGCTACGAAGAAATTAAAGAATTTGGAAAAGCAACAGAAATCTTGAATGTCTGCTTACAAAAAACACATCCAAGTGATTTAAAGCAAGAACTAGCAAGCTCAATTGAAAGATTAAATAAATTACAACATCGAAACATTAAGGCATGAAATATTATTTTTCATTATTTTTTTTATTTTTATTCACTAACAGTTTTGCAATGAACCATGAAGTCCATGAATTGACATTAGCTAAATTTAATATTGATTGCATTCAAAAAATAATTTGGATTAAATATTGTTTTAAAACAGGAAAAACTTACCCTAATAGTAATAATGTTGATAGCGATATATTAAATATGATTACTGATTTACAAAGTGAAATTGAACGAGTCAAAAAATATCGTTGCTTAACAATACAAGAAAAAAATATGCTTGGTGAAAGTAATCAACATTTATCAAATTTCTTTCAAACTTATATAACCGCCTTATTGCAAAATGGATAATAACATGAAAAAATTTTTGATAATTTTTGCAATTAACTTTTTAGCTATTAATGCAACAAAAGAATATTCGATTCAACAGATGACAATTCTAAGCTTATTTGAAGCAAATTGTAGAGTAAAGGATGAAAAAATTAAAAACTTACAATGGTCAAATTGTAAATTATATATCCTTCGATCTTTGCTAAAAAAAAATCCAGACTATTTGATTGATGAAGTGCGTGTCAATACGTGCACTAAAAAACGATTAATAAATAAAAATAATGAAAAGATTAAAAAATTAAAAAATGAATTAAAACTTGCAACAACAAAATTTATTAACTCAAATTCATGGATTAGCAAAGAAGAAACTGAATACCTTCAACATAAATATTATGTAATTGATTGGCCTACTTCAAAAATATAACTTATTCTTTAAAGTATTTTCTTGCTACTAATTTTCTTACTTCTTCGAAAACTATAATTGAAGATGAAATTAAGAAAATTAAAAACCAATCATTTAGATGAATTGGTACTGTTTTGAAAATTATCTGCATAAATGGTGTATAAACAACTAATATTTGCAACATCAAAACAAACGCGGTTGCCAATATTAGCCAATAATTTGCAAAAAAACCCAATTGAAAAATTGAAAGTTCTTCGGATCGACAGTTCCATGCATTATACCACTGAAACATTGCCATACATATTAATGTCATAGTTCGAGCTTCAGCCAAATTTTTTTCATAATATTTCCAAAATAACCATATGCAACCTAAACCCATTGGTATTGCCATGTATATCACTTTAGATAATAGTTTAAAATCAATTAATCCTTTATGAATGGCGCGTGAAATCCATTTTTTTTGTAGTAAATTTTTTTCCATAGGTTCCATGGCCAATGCCATGTCTAGAAAACCATCAGTCACCAAATTTAACCACAAAATTTGAGCTGGCAGAATTGGAATTTCAAGCTGCAAAATAAAAGCAAATAATACAACTAAAATTTCTCCAAAATTTGTGGCAAAAAAATATAAAACTACTCTTCGCAATGTGTAAAAAATATGTCTTCCTTGTTCTATTGCATAAACGATTGAATTAAATGAATCATCCAATAGAATTATGTCTGAAGCTTGTTGTGCAACTTCTGTTCCTATTTTACCCATTGCTATTCCAATATCTGCAGCTACCAATGATGGCGCATCGTTTACGCCATCTCCTGTCATTGCTACAATTTTGTGTTCCTTATGATATAAATTTATTATTCGTAATTTATCTGTTGGTGTTACTCGAGCAAATACTTTAATTTTATCTAATTCTTTAAGTAATTGTTCATCAGAAAGTTTTTCTAGTTCTTGACCCTCAATAACTTTGTCTGATTCTCTTAATATTCCAGTTTCTCTTGCCACAAACATAGCTGTTTTTAAATGGTCACCTGTTGCCATTGCTACATCTATTCCAGCATTTCTTGTTTTTGTAATAATTTGAGCCACTTCAGAACGAATTGAATCTTGAAGACCAAATAGAGCAATTATTTTTAATTTTCCTTTTAAATTTTTTTCTAAACATAATTTGTAATCATCACAAATTAATTCTTCTTTTTTTAACTTATAGTGGGCACAAGATATTATTCTTAAACCATCTTGTAAAAGTTTATTTAAAGCAGAAGCATCTTCTTCTGTTTGCTTTGCAAATTGAGCTATTGTTTCTGGGGCTCCTAAAATTACAACATTAAGATATCCATCATCTTCATAAATAATTAAATGATAACGATGTGCTGAACTGAATGGCAAATCATAAATTTTTTTTATAGTAGCTTGTTGTTTTAAATATTTATTTAATTTTTTTCCTAAAATTGAAAGAGCAATGTCAGTAGGATCGCCTTTTATATGAATAGATTGATCTTTTTCATCAGTTACAATTTTGTAAGAACTTAAAAGTGATAAAACTTGCTCAATTATTTTTAAGTTTTCATCTTCTACTTTTTCAATTTCTTTATCTTGAAATTTTATCTGACCTTCTACAGAATAACCTTGTCCAGTAACATTATAAATTTTTGTTTCAGCATAAAATTTTAAAACCATTAACTCATTGCGAGTGAGTGTTCCAGTTTTATCAAGTACTATAACTTCAACACGCCCTAATCCTTCAACCGCATGCAAATGTTTTATTAACACAAATTTTTTTGCCAAATGATATGCGCCAGTTACCAGCACAACTGTAAAAACAACTGGTAATCCTTCAGGAACAACACAAATAAACAGCGCTGTTAACATCACTAGCAATTCTGAAATAGTTTTTCCCAAACTCAAACCAATTATGAATAAACCGACACAAATTAATAAAATAATTAACAAAACCCAATGAGATAGTTTTTCCAATTCCTTTTGTAATGGTGTTTCAGTTTCAATTTCTTTAACAGCCAAATGAATTTTTCCAATTTCTGCATGACTACCAATAGCTGTAACAATCGCCCTACAATTACCAGTTAAAACATATGTGCCTTTAAAAATCATATTTCTTTGGTCTGAAATATTTACTTTTTCATTAATTACATTTGATATTTTTTCTATACCAGAAGACTCGCCAGTTAAAATTGCTTCATCAATCATTAGATTATTTTCTTCAATAATTCTTGCATCAGCCGGCACTTGTTCACCTTCTTGAACAACAATTAAATCACCGGGACAAAGATCTTCAATATTAATAATATATGAATTTCCATCACGTATAACTAAGCAAGTTTGTGGTAAAAAATGTTTAAGTGCTGACAAAATTTTCTTTGTTCTACCTTCTTGAATAGTTCCTATTGTTGCATTAAATAACAAAACTCCACTTATTATAAATGCATCTAGTCGGTTACCTATAAGAAATATTATGCTTGCTGCGATTAATAAAATATAAATTAATGGGTTTTGAAATTGTCGCAAAAAAATTATAAGAAAAGGTTCTTCTTTTTCGACAATCAATTCATTAATTCCATATTGTCGTTTGCGTTCGGCAAGAGTAGCTTGAGAAATTCCTTTTTTTAAATTCGTTTGAAAAAATTGGGATATTTGTTGATCAGACATTTGATATGGCAACATCTTTTATGTCTTTCAAAAATAAATACGTATACGGAAAGTTATGCTAAACGAGTTTCCGGTACTTCACCCCTCTACCCTTTTCTTCCGTATACGTAAATTTCAACTTAAGATATTTTCAAGTTACATTTAATTTAAATCAAAAATCAAGAGTAAAAAAATAGGACCGTTAAATAACGGCCCTATTTGTATAAGTTTAAGCTAAAATTGAATTAGAGATTAGGAAAGAAAAACTTTAATTCAACTTTTGCATTTTCGATAGAATCTGAACCATGTGTGGCATTATTTCCTATAGAAGTACCAAACATTTTACGTATAGTACCAGGCGCTGCCTTTAAAGGATCAGTTGCTCCCACAAGATCTCGCCAATCTTTTACAGCATTTTCTTTTTCAAGTGCCATAACAATAACTGAACCAGATGTCATATAAGAAACCAATTCTTGAAAAAAAGATCTTTCTTTATGAACTTCATAAAATTTTTCTGCTCGTTCTTTGGATAAATTTATTTTTTCCATACGAACAATTGAAAATTTATTTAGTTCAATAAGATTAATGATCATTCCACTGTGTTTTGCTTGAACTGCGTCAGGTTTAATTATTGCAAGTGTACGTTCAACCATTTATTCACCTTCGTCAGATTTACGAGATGCATGCTTTTCAAGTTCCAATTGAAATTGAGATTTTCCTTTAGAACCAGTTGATTGTTCTACTTTCTTAGAAGATCTTTCTTTCTTCGGACGCTCTGCTGATTCTTTTTTAGTTTCAGCTTTAGCAACTTTTCCTTCAGATTTTAGCGACAACGCTATTTTTTGTTCTTCTGGATTGATTTTTACAATTTTAAATTGAGCTTTTTGACCAACTTTTAAAATTGATTCAGGTTTTTCTGAAAAATCAGAAATATGAACTAATCCTTCAATTCCTGTAGGCAATTTCACAAATACACCAAAGTTGGTAATTTTTGAAACTTCACCTTCAATCATTGATCCAACTTGATATTGTTTTTCAATATCTTGCCATGGATTAGGAGTAAGTTGTTTGATACCTAAAGATATCTTCTTGCTTTGCTTATTGATACCAATAATTAAAGCTTCAACTTCTTCACCCTTCTTATATTTATCTGCTGGATGTTCAATATGCTCTGTCCAAGAAAGATCAGAAATATGAACAAGACCATCAACACCAGGAGCTAATTGAACGAAAATACCAATATCGGAAGAGCGTCGTGTAGG
>JAMCTG010000001.1:893-81520 GCA_023379005.1 Candidatus Babelota bacterium | reverse complement strand
TGCAGCATAATCCTTTACTTTGTGTAATCTTTACTGCAGACAATCTGCGCAATTTAGATAAAGGATTAATTGATCGATTGGATCGCATAAAATTAGAACTACCCTCTAAAGAACTAAGAAAAAAAATTATAGCTTATTATTTAAAACAATATTCATTGAATAATATATATCCATCTGATAAAGAAAACTTAGAAATGATTGAAAAAATGGCTTATGAAACTGATTTTTTTTCTGGACGAGAACTGTTTAGATTAGTAAAATATGCCGCAATAAAATATCAACTTGGAATTGTCACAAATCCCAGACCACTTTCCTGGTTAGAATGGATACAATCAAAAAAACATCATAATTTTGAAAATCTTCTTTATCAACAATTCAAAAAAATTAGATTTGAAATGGATAATAATGATAATAGAAATTATCAAATTATAAAAATCAATGCAGATACGTTAAAAAATAAAGCATGCAATATTATTTATATTCTAGGAATGTATACACTTATTATTCAACGTGCTGGTAGTTTTGTTTTTTGGATTTTTGAATAATTAATTGGCCATTTCTAAGATAGTTTTTAAGATCTTTGGTGCCGCTTTAATTGCATTAAATTCTGCAAGTCCTAAAAGTTCTTCAAATTCTGAAGTTGCATATTTAAAATTAAATGTTTTGGCATAGTCTGTGTTTGACCAATTATAGCCATTTTTATATTCGCCACTTTCATTGACTAAAGGCATGTAGATAATTGTTGGACAATCATTACCACCTTTGAATATAGAGACTGATTTTTTATCTAGATCTTTTGGATTAATTTTTGGCCAGTTATAATTATTTTGTAGAGCATAAGTTTGTGCATATAGAAGTTCATTTCTATTATTTAAGTTATCTGATGCATCAAAAATTATAATAATATCCACAGGTCTTTCTAAAAGTGGTGGTAAAGGTAAATTAAAATCTAAGCCTGCATCTGCCAAAGTTAAACTATCATTTGTGTTATAAGGGCTTTCTGGAATTCCAAATGCAAAGTTATTTATTTTAGTTCCTGCTATACGAATATCTGAAATCCAATGAGATTCATAATTTTTTAAAAATTTATAAATATTAGGTGAGCTGTTTTGTAAATGACTACCTGCATGGTTTAAAATATCTTTAATATTAACGCTAAATGCTGATCCAAAAATTCCCATCAAATAATCTAATTGAGGTTCAGGTTCAAATGTTGTGGAAATTCCTTTATCAAATTTTCTATTAAATGCCCAAGTAGGTATATAACTATTTAAAAATGAACTTCCAACTTCAAATGGTGTAAATTCTATCCATTTATAAGGATTAATATTAGCGATGATTGCTGTATAAATAGGCAAAAACATATCCCCGTGTAATATTTTTGTTCTATTATGGGATAGTCTTTTGGAATTTGGCTCGAATCCATTTAATAATTTTAATGCTAGTGCTTGGCCATAAATATCAGTTGTTCCAACTGACTGCATAGCAATTGTTTTGCTTAACAAATTAGAAATAATATTTTTATATTGTTTTAAATCTAATTGAGTAATCGATGTTTGCGTTTGCAAAGATAAATGATTTTTTAGATCTAATAAACTTCTATTTTGGCAAACCCATGTGGCCAATGTCCAAGAAGAACCAGAAAGAGCACTTATGTAAGTGGCACAATCTAAAATTCCTGCTTTTTCAAGACCAATTAAAAAACCAAGGAAGCTTATCATTGCTCTATAGCCACCGCCACTTGCACATATAGCAACACGTGGTACGTAATTAATTTGAGCCCCAAATTCTTCAAGTTTTACTTTAACTTTTTCGGAGCGATTTTTTAAAAAGATTTTTTCAGAATAACTTAAATCGCCACCTAATCTTACTTGAGCAATCGCATTTGAATAATCTGAATATTCAACGTGTGAATATGAAACATTAAGAAAAATAAATAGTAAAAAATAAATTCTTTTCATAGTATTCCAAACTTGAAGTTATAATTTTCAAATTTGGGTCAGAAAAAAATTTAAAGAAGGTTGCTTGTAAAAAAGTATTGTACAGCAACTACTTTTATAGTCAATGGGTTCGCTACATCTCTCAATACATTCCTCAATAATATTTCGGAACACTCGAGATGATTAATAATAATCATCCTGAGTGAAATTGCGTAAGCAATTTTGTATCGAAGGGCATCCTGGGTGCCCGGCATTTTTTTTAAAATGATGGGTGTATCGAAGGATTTTCAGAAATTTTTCTAATCGTATCTATTATTACTTGTGAACTTTTTTCAACATTAAATTCTGAAAGGCCTGCCATTTTTTCAAACTCTTCATTTGTATACTTAAAGTTACTTGTTTGGCCATGTTTTTCTTTGCGCCAATCATAACCATTTAAATATTCACCATTTTCATTATACAAAGGCATATAAATGATTATAGGACCAACATTGTTTTCAAATACAGTTATGCGTTTGTCTGAAAGTTTTTTTGAATTTATTTGTGGGAATTTATGTCCTCTCTTTTTTAAAATTTCAATTGTTCTGGTAAATTCTGTTAAATGAGGTCTGCTAGCATCAAAAATAATTATAAGATCCAAATCTCTTTCTAATAATGGAGGTATCGGTAAATTAAAATCTATTCCTGCATCGATTAAAGAAATATTTTTTTTATTTTTCAAAGGACTGCCATTTAGTTTATAAGAAAAATTATAAACGGAAGCTGGCCATAAACGGACTTCACCGACCATTGTTTTTTCTAATGTGTTCATTATTTCGTATAAAATTCTGGATTCTTCTTTTATAGCTTCTTCTTCTAATCTAATTAAATCTTGCAAGTTAACTTCAAAAGCCGATCCAAATATTCCAAGCAAATATCCAAGACTTTGTTCAGGTGCAAAATCTGTTGATTTGCCATTTGCAAATTCCCGGCCAAAAGACCAACTTGGAATATAAGTATTTAAAAATGATGAGCCAACTTCAAATGGATTGAATTCAAACCATTCATAACGTGATAATCCTGTCATAACTGCCGTGCAGATAGGCATCGGAATTGAGCCTTTTAAAAGTTTAGGAATCAAAGATGAAAAATGAACTTTGTGTCTTTCTGGGTCAAAACTTTGTAATAAAAAGTTAGCCAGTAATCCGCCATAAATATCTACTGTGGTAATTGATTGTAGAAAAAGAACTTTAGTTAATAGTGCTCTGATAAACTTTTGTATTTGTATGCCTTTTGCAATTGGACCCATGCCTTTTGCAACACGATCTTTTAAATATTTTTTAAAATCATTTAACGAACTTCCTTGTATTAGCCAAGGAGCTAATGTCCATGTAGAACCAGAAAGAGCACTAATATAAGTTGTTGTGTCTAAAATATTATTTTTTTCAAGCCCGACTAAAAATCCTAAAAATCCAACAGAGGCCCTAACTCCACCGCCACTTGCGCATACGGCTATCTTAGGAATTCGCGCAGCTTTAATTTCTAATTTTTCAAGAGCCCTTTTTACAACTTCGGAACGATTTTTTAAAAATATTTTTTCATTTTCTGAAATTGCAGAACCAGTTCTTGCAGTTGCAGCAATATCAAAAGGTTTTTCTTGTTTTAAGATTACCTGTCTTAATGCTATTGCAGAACTTTTAAATTTTTCTAAAACCTTTTTTGATTGAGCATTAACCTCATTGACAACTTTTTGAACAACTCTTTCGCTGACTGGTCTTACAAGTCTTGCAGAAATTGCTTCTTTGGTAGCTGAATAAAGATCGGAAACTTTTGTTTTTGCTTTTTCAAAAAAACTCTTAGGTTGTTCTTGATTAACTTGACAGTTAACTAAAGTACTTAAAAAAATGATTAAAAAAAATTTTTTCATAACACTCTTTTTATAAATATATATTCATAAAAAGTTTTAAAAAATTTTATGTTGTGAACACAAGAGTTTATCCCTCGATACACCCTACGGTTATTTGACTCAGTTAATTATTTTACAAATCACCCTGAGTGCCCGACATTTTTTTTAAAATGACTGGTGTATCGAAGGGTTAAAATTTCCAATTTATATCTAACTCAATTAAATAACTGCTTTTTGGTTGATTGCCAAATATTTGCTGTAAAATTGGAAATTGTGCACCAAATTCTATACTTATTCTTTGCGAAGATAGCCATAAAACAGGTCCAAGAGCAATTACATTATGACCTGAATTTGGATTAATTTTTCCATTGATTTTGTCGCGCTGTCTGTAAGTTCCATCAAACTCAATTATCCATGTAAGAATCCATCCGCCGGGATTTCCAATATTCCTGCCTAAACCAAATTGATAAAAGAATTCATTACCTAATCCTGTATTTTTTTTTAAAGTATTAAATGTAGCTCCAGGCGATATAAAATAATACCAATCTATTGCCAAATGAGAATAAGTAAGACCAATAAAAAAACTTGGGTTTAAAAAGCCTTTTGAATTAATTGATATTCTATCTTTTGGAAGAGCAATATGCGCAACGATTGTAGCCTGATTAAGAGCAGTAAAATTAGATTTATTATAAAAAGCATATTCTATTTGCGCATTAAGATCTTGGACGTCATTTAATTGTGGATTTTGTCTGGGATTTGTTATTGGAACATTAAAAAAAATTGAACAGTTTTCTGTTATGCCATATAACAAGCTGACAAATACATCATTGACCGTTAAATTTTTTCCTTTTTCATGACTTACATAAAAAAATCCGAGTAAATCATTTTTATCTACTATATTTTGGCCAAAGCTAAAAAGAGGTCCAGGCATTTGAGAAGCTGGAAGAGCAAGATTTCCAGATTTTATATAATTAGCATTATCAGTTGCAGATAAAAGTTGAAAAAATAATAAACCCAGGCTTCCGGCTACGCTAAAGCTACGCCGGACAGGTCGCCACGTGATTTTCATAATTTGTATATATTTTAAATAGCACGAGAATAAAAATTTTTGTTTCATCAGTTTTTTCAATTTTTTTAAAATTTCCAAATTAAAGAAAAGGCAAATGAGTAAATAATTTTATTTTGCTGACCATTTTGTTTTTGTAAAACCGGAAATTGGGGTCCAAATTGTAAGATTAATTTTTCATAATCAAATCTTAAGCACATTGGAGCCCAAAAAATAAAATTTCCGCCAGAATTAGGATCAATTTGTCCGCAAATTTTATCTCTTTGTAAATGGACGCCATTCATTTCAAAAAGCCACCAAACAACTCCACCTTTTAATTTTCCAATTTTTTTACCAATTCCAAATTCATACAGATATTCGTTACCAAATTTTGTTTGCCTTTTTTGTGTTGTAAGTGTTGCGCCATATGAGGTAAAAACATACCATTGATGGCTTATATGTCTCCAGGTAAGTCCTAGAAAAAAACTGGGACTTCCAAAACCTAATGGTGGATTTTTTTTAGCGGATCCTGTTGGTAAGGTAATATTAGCTACAATTGTTGCCTGATCTCTTTTTTCAGGTGTATTTTTTTGATAAAAAGCATATTCAAATTGAACACCGATATCACCAAGTCCTGAAGATTTATTTTTATTTATTTTAAAACTATTGATCTGAACAGCAGGTATAACTGAAAATCTATCTGAGATTCCGTATAAAAAACCCACAAATGTTTTATTTAGGCTTAATCTATTTCCATTTCTACTTAAGGTTGATACGAATCCATAAAGATCATTTTTAGAAGTAATATTTTGACCGAAGCTATAAAGTGGAAAAACGAATTTAAATCCGTCATCAGATTTTCCATTGTCTGAATCTTTTTTTTCTTCTGAAATTATATGATTAAAACAAACAAAGAATATTAGAAAAAAAATTTTTTTCATTATATGCTCACTTTTATAATTTTCAGAAAATTTAACTTAAAATTATAAAAGTGTCATGTGACAAAATTTAATTTTTAAAATTACTTACTTCTTCCCATTTTTATTTCGTGCTCTTTTGCTTCAATCAATTTCATAATTTCTTCATAACCCATTCTTGCTGATTTTTACCCCTTTTACCCTGTAAAGCGGCAATTTTAGGCTTAATCTATTGCATTTTTGGCCCTAATATTGACTTTGGTCTTCTATGTTTGTTATCCTAAAATTAAGATAAAAGTATTTGAAATATAATAAAAATTGGAGATATTATGGGCTTGTGCAAAGCCTTAAAAACTTTGCATTTTTAAAGTTTGTGATATCTCCTTCAAATATGAAGGCACTGTAATTTCCAGACTTTCGGGAGGTACCGAAAGGGTTTTTCAAAAGTCAGGAATTACCACAATTTTGTGTGGGTGATGAATCCGGGTGTCTTCAGTGGTTCGCTACGATTTTCTACGAAAATCACTCACCATGACTATTATGAGAATTTTATTTTTTCAAACATTCCATTAATAAAAATGTAATCAAAATCTTGTAATTTCCTTAGTCTAACGAGATATAATTTTTGATATAACAAATATAAAATTAAAAGTTATATCTTATTTTGCATGTCAAAATTTAGGAATCTAAAATAAAAAAAGCTTGGAGAATTGATGAATAATAAAATTCTTTTAATCAACGTTTTATCCAAAGAAAGTTTTGAAGATTGTCATATTCCTGGTTCTGTAAATGTTTCTTTGAATAATTTAAAAAGATATGCAGAAAAATTAGATAGAAATATTGAGATTATAGTTTATTGTGCAAGTTACCAATGTTCTGCAAGCAGGCAGGCATGGCAAATTTTAGATGAGTTAGGATTTGAAAAAGTAAAAGCTTACGAGGGTGGAATTCGAGAATGGTATCAACATGGATTGCCAGTTGAAGGTGTTTGTAAAGCTGAATTTTTAAATGAACTAAATTTAAGAACAGAAACAGAAGATGAGAATGTAAAAAAAATCTCAACCAAAGAATTACAAAATAAATTAGCAGTTCCGACAGAAGCAGCACCTACCCCAACAGTTGAACCTGTAACTTCTGTTCCAAAAGAACCTATGCCAATTGAAGCTCAAGAAGAAGAACTTTTAAAAAAAGCTGAATTTGAAGCTCAAAAGAAAATAAAACCAAGAATTAGCAAACCAACCCTTCGACGAGCTCAGGGTGAAGGCAAACCAAAAGAAGTTAAGCCAAAAGAAGAAATGAAAAAAGAAAAAGCAGTTCAACCAGAATTAATGAAATATGTTCCACTAATTATAGCTTTTTTATTAACGCTAGGATTAAGCACGATTCGCCAATTTATTTATGGATATAATCCAATGCTATGGTCAAATGATTTTATGGGTAGCTTTTTTGCTGTATTTGGATTATTGAAAATTTTTAACTTAAAAACATTCGCACATCTTTTCAGTGAATATGATATTATTGCACAGCGAATAATTATTTATGCATATTTATATCCATTTATTGAATTAATTCTTTCTGCTCTATTTTTCTTGCAAATTTACCCCCTTGCTACAAACATCTTTACGTTCATATTGATGACTATAAGTCTAATTGGAGTAATAACAGGATATTTGAGTGGCAAAATGATTACTTGTGCATGTATGGGTGGATTATTCGAATTGCCTCTGAGTTATATAACAATTTTTGAAGATGTTTTAATGGCTACCATGTCTCTGGTTATGATTTTTATACATCTTCAAAAGTGATAAAAAAAGATCAAGAATCTTTGCTTAGCACATTTTGCCATTGTTGGTCTTGTAATTTTTTTAATTTATATTCTAGCCTGCCGATTTTAAAAATTTTATAACATAATGGGCTACATGTAATAAAAGCTATCAAATTACGACACATATTAAATTTTGGAATATCATAATTGCTATATCCGGCAAGCATAACTAAAGGATAGGTCAAAAGAACTGCAGACCCTATACCTGCATAGTATTTCGAAGAATTTTTAAATATTTTTTCTCGTTTATAAATCTCTTCTTTTAAATTTTCAATTTCTTGAGCTAATTCAGTTTCAGGTAAATTTTGTTGAGGGCATACGTAATTTACAATTTGTTTTGTTTTTTTTGTAATTTGTTCATAAACATATTCTTTTGTTCTTAGATGCATACAAAAGTTAGCTTGAAAATTTAGTAATGAAATAATAAGAATAAATTTTTTAATCATCTTTATCTTTTTTGGGATTGTAAATTCTTTAATTTTTTATTTGCTATTATTAATTCTCGTGAAATGAAAAATTTTTGACGCCCTCGCCCTAACATTGTCAATACCATATAAGCGGCGGGTCCATAGATAATAAAGTTATCGCCTCTAAGATAACCAATTAACGAAAAAAATGCACATGCTATCGTATCTTTTTTTAAGTTAGATATAAAAGTATTTTCATCATATTCTAATTTTAATTTCTCGATTACCTTCTTTAATTCCTGATCTGTTAATTTAGAAATTTCTTCTTCAAATACTCCATCAACTATTTTATCAACGATCATTTTTGCATATTCTTTAATTGTGGCAGGCATCAATCGTTGATGCATTGAATAATTTGATTGAAAAGTTAAAAGTGTGATGATTAGTATAAATTTTTTATTCATATATTTTTCCTCAATTATTTTTGTTGCGTTTTATATAGTCTAAAGTACTAAGCTGATATTGCATTTGTTTTTGATTATCATCTAAATACATACTACATAATCCAACACAAGCGGCAAGTACAAGACGGCCTTCTTCCAGAAATCGAACTTTCTTCAAGCATTTAATTTTATCAATTGGTAAAAAAAGCGACAAAACCAATATGCCTATCATATTTTTCAGATCTTTTTGTAGCATTTCTGCTCGTTCAGTTTTAGTTTGAATTTCCGAAATTTTATCATTCAATTCTGTTGGTGTTAAATTTTCAAAAACTTCATCTTCAGGCCATAAAATATTATAAATTTTCTCCCCACCTTGAACTATGTGAGATAAAATTGTTTGAGGTTGAGGCTGCATCGAATAATTATAATTATAAGCAAATAAAGTTGTGATTAGTAAAATTTTTTTTGTCATATGTTTTTTCTTAGGGTCTTTTACTGCTTATATTTTGAATTTTTTTCAATTTCGCTATCCTTGAGTGAATTAGGCATATTTGCCAGGAGCTAACTGCTGTTGCTAGCGCACATGAAAAAGAAATAATTTTTGATATTCCATTACAATATGGTATTTGATCACATGACATAAATTCTAATGGCAATGTTAAAATACCAAATATGGCAATTCCTAAAAAATATTTTTTTAATTTATTGTGTTGATTTACAGCATGATTAATATAATTCTGTAAATTTGTACTTTCTTCATCTAGTTGGTTAGTCGACAATTCTGAGTAACTTAAAACTTCAGGACATATAAATCCTGTAACTTTTTTTGTCATCTGCAGAATTTGATTAGATACATCAAATTGCATAGAATAATTTAATTGAAAAGATAAAATTGTAATAATTAATAAAAATTTTTTTAGCATATTGTTCCTAAATTACTTTCATTTTTTTAGTTTCTTATAAGATTATAAAACTTTTCTCTGATTTCTAAAAATTTACTTTGCTTTTTTAAAAAATAAATTGTGGAAAAAAATAAAGGTATTAAACATTCAAATCTATCTGTTGCCAAAACACCGAAGCCGCCAATAATGCATGTAGAAATAAAACAATTATTTGCAAATGTAACAGATTCAAATTCTTCTTTATATTTTTTTTCCAATTTTATAACCAGATTTTTATATTTTTGTCTTGTTAGCATGCCAGATCGTTGATCAGGATGCATAGCATTTAATTGAAAAATTAATCCTGAAATAATTAGAAAAATTTTTTTAAGCATTATATCCCTTTATTTAACTATATTTTTATAACAAATTTTTAAAACAATTGAAATTTAAAACAATTTTTTTTTAAATTTAAAATTGATCTACAAATATTTTAGGGAAATTATTTATGAAAAAAAATTGTTTATTGTTTATTTTTTGTTTTGTTAATTTAAATTCGCAAGAGGGAAAAAAAGAAACGAAAGAAATAAATCTAAAAATTGAACAATGGGCTAGCCTTCCTACTGATTTAAAAAAAGAATTAACAAAAGAATTAATTAAAGGTATTTATCCAGTTGATGGCAAATCTCTCATTCAAGTTATTCTTGATTTTGTGCCTATTCGTCAAAGTCTTGTTAAAAAATTGGTATTAATAACTAAAAGACCTGCTAGTGAAATTGGAAAAGAAATTGATGGATATTTTGCTGAAATTATTAAACAAAAATATGCTAAAGATCAATTAGATCGAGCTATATTAGATGCCTTTATAACTGACGGTCAGGGAAAAATAATTGGAAATTTATTTGCAATTAATACACTACTTGACGCAGGTGCTGATATTGATTCTAGAAATAGTTTTAATCAGACACCTTTACATTTCGCGGTAAGGAGTCAGGCTCTGAAAATAATAGATTTATTAATAAAAAGAGGCGCAAGTATAAATTCTACAGATAAAGCCGGCGAAACACCCTTGAAGTACGCAGAATTCAAAGGAGCAGAAGTCATTGATATTTTAAAAAAAGCCGGAGCCAAATAAGATTCGGATTCAAAATAGGTTAATTAAATAAATATTTTAAATCTTCGATTATCGTATTATGATTTAATTGTTTTTTGGGTAAGTTTCCTGTAATACGATCTGTATAGTTTTTAATTGAGACTTCAGGAATATTTTTTAATAAAAATTTTAAAAGTTCATAATCTTTATTTTTTGCAATTTTAAAAGCCAGCTCATTCAAATAAGGAATTATTGCTATGTAATCGGGATTTCGTTGAATAGAATATCGATATGAAATAGCAGCTATTGCAGCAGCAAGATGATCTCTCTGATGTACGTTGGCTGTTTGTTTAGTTTGAACTGCGAGATCATATTCTTTTAATGCATAATGCACTAGATATCCATTAATGGACAAAAATACTTCTAATTTAAGCCAAAAAGGATTTTCAAAAATTCTTTTTCTGTCATAGGGTTCATCAAATTTAAAAGGACCATCTAATGGACAAAATTTGCATTTGGTAAAATTAGCCCATAATGTGTAATACATTGAATTAATATTGAAAATAAATAAAAATAAAACCATTAAAATTTTTGTTTTCATAAAATCCTTTTTATTCAATAAGTTCAGAATACTTAACAATCTTCAACTTGCTTTTTCGACAAACTATTTTTTCTATAAGTTTTATCAAATTATCTTTGGCTAATGGATATTCAAATATTGTATTTTCATCATTATCCTTTGACTTAATTATTGGTGGGTAAAGGCCAATAAATAATTTTATAACTTCGAATTTTCCAGCTAATGCAGCTTCATGAATTGGCATTCTACCAAATTTATTTTTTGCAGTTAACAAGCCTGGCTTTTGCATTAAAAATATTTTTGCAATGCGAGTGTTACCCAATTTTGCTGCAACGTGCAAAATACTATTTCTTTCTTCATCAACTATATAATTTATTTTTGGAGCTAAAGTTAAAACTTTGGTAAGAGTATAGTAATCCTCAAAAGCAGGGTCTTCACTAATTTTAGCTAACTCTTGTCTATTTTTTTTAAATTCCTGAACTGCTTTGTAAAAAAAATTAGCTGTCGGTTCAATATTAGCTCCAGTTTCTTTACTCCAATAACGAAACTGTCCATGGCGAACAAGATTGGTTGATGCTACATTTGATAATTTTTCAAAATCAATTTTATTTAAGTTTGGGATGTAACTTAAAAAAATATTAAATTTTTCAAGAATTACCTTTTTTTGCTCTTCATTTAAATTTATATTGTGCACTGTATAACGAATTAAATTTTTAAAGAATTCAATAATTCTCTTTTCATCAGTATTTAAAAGATTGATATAAAAATCTAAAAGTTTAGGTTCAACATGTAATTCTAGAAGTTGCCAAAATATAGTATACACTGCATTGGCCGGCAAACTTTCAAGATAAGACTTGTTTAAATATTTGGCCAATAAAAGTGCAGTCTTTTTATTATGAGCGTAGTATAGTGCTGTTCGTTGACCAATTTCTGAATGCCGGTAAGGGATAAAAGATGGATCTGCTCCATTTTCTAACAAAAATTTTAAAAGTTGGTAATCATAATATTTTGTTATTTCAATTGCTAAAGAGTTTTGTTCAGGATCATATTCACTAAATTGATTGCGATTTTGTGTATCAATAATGTTTGGATTTGCTCCAGCAGCTATTGCAGCCGCAATGTGATCTCTCTGATGCATGTTTGATGTTCTTTTATGCCATTCTTCTTGATGATATTCTCTAACAACGTTGATTAGCTCAGCATCTTTTTCTTCCTGACTCAACTTTGATACATTTTTCCAATAAGGATTTAATAAAAGTTCGTCTTTATCATAAGGTTCATCAAATCTAAAAGCACCGCGTGCTGGACACTGTTTGCATTTGGTGAAATTAAACCACAATGTGTAATACATTGAATGGATATGAGATGTGCAAAGTAAAATTAATATAAATTGTTTAAATTTTAGCATCATAATTGTTCTTGCTCCCATGAAACATCATGATACCAAATAAAACAATTATGAAAAATAAAAATAAAGGCATAAGGCCATAAACTATAAAACTTCGCATTGCTGCTGCTAATAACAAAGTGCAACTTAGAATACTTAATATTGGCCAAATTTTACTTTGGTTATTTTTATAAGATAAATATAAAAATGCTGCGCAGCTAATGGTATATGCAATTGCACCACCAAATGCGCTAGTCTGTTGTAAAGGAACTTGATTGCCTCTAGTAAGAATCAAATAAGTTGCTGCAATTAAACCTTCAACTATTATGCACACAAATGGCATAAAGTGTTTATTTAATTGTGAAATTTTTTCTGAAAAGAAAAGATGTTTATTTTGCGCTAATGTGTATAAATTCCAGCTATTGCTATACATAATTCCATAAGATGCACCTAGTGCCGAACTTGCAATTGCGCTATTTAAAATTGCAATGAAAAGCATTTTGAAATTCGTTAATCCTAATTTTTCTATTAATGCAGGAAATGCATTTAAATAACTATTTAGTTGTGTAAGTTGTGAGCCAAGTGCACCGTAAAATAAAATTTGGTATAACGTAACAATAGAAATTACAAGCAAGTAAGATATTAACATTGCTTTGCCGGCATTTTTTTCAGAATCTTCTATAGAATCGCTCAATGAACAACTTGCTTCAAATCCGCTAAATGCAAATAAAACAAAAGGAATACTTGCAGGGATTCCAAGTAAGTTTAATGAAGAAATATCAATATTTGCGCCAGAAAATAAAATTGCTCCTGTTGTAATCGCAAAAATAATTGGAATTAATTTCAACGCAATAAATGAAAATTGTATTGACCTGCCAATTCTTAAATTTAAAAGATTCAGCATTACAAATAAAGTTAAAATAGTTAGATCTAAAAATAACGTGTTATACATTTTCAATGTTAAAAAAATTTGTTGCATTAGGCTGACAAACACGTGAATGCCAAGTGCGCAGGAAGCTAATTTTGCAGTAAAATAAATCCAGCTTGATAAAAAACCAATGAATGGATTAAATACTTTTCCAAAATGGTAAAATGTTCCACCGATTTGTTGTTTGGTCAAAAAAGTAAGCGCAACAATTAAAGGCAAAATTAAAAGGCCAACAAGTGGATAAACCAAGCCGCCCAAAAAACCCGCATTTTTTGCTAGTAATACTGTGTTAATAAAAATTCCCGCACCCAGCATTATATTTATATTTATTGCTATTGCAGAAGCTAAAGATAATTTATGTTTAGACATTTTATTTGTTTTTGTTTTGAATTTCTTCTAATTGTTTTAATTGAGCTTTCATTGAATCTATGAGTTCTTCTTTTAATAAACCTAAGCGTCCCAGTTTATAACATAAGCATGCAAGGAGAGTATATGTTATCAAATTACGAGAAATATTGTATGGATTTAGTTCGCACAGGCTGTAACCATTAAAATAATCATATATTTGAGTGGAAGCAATAATTGATATGCCTCCCCAATATTTTTTCATGAAGCTACTTATGTCTTTTTCTTTTTTTAAAATTTCTTCTTCTATATTTTTTATTTTTTTGTTCAATTCTGCGTTTACATTTGAAAAATCTAACTTTTGATTAGATTGATCACTATCTTTAATAATTCTTTGAATAATTTGTTTGTTCTCAAATTCAACTATGTGTTCCATTCCAAAATTGTTTTGCATAGCAAATAAAATAATAAATAATAAAATTTTTTTCATTTTTAGCCTTCTGAATAATTATAATTTATAAGATTATATGCTTTTATGTAATCTTATTCAAATACGGCATGACCCCTCGATACAATTTCTTCGAAATCACTCGGGGTGATTCCTTTAATTCATCCTGAGTGAAATTGCGTTAGCAATTTTGTATCGAAGGATTCAAATATGTTTGGTATAATGCAATTGAACCTGCCACTGCTACATTAAGGCTTTCAATATTTCCTGGCATAGGCAATGTCATTAATTCGTCAGATTCATTTAAAACTTGTAATGGCAATCCGTGAGCTTCTGAGCCAACAATTAACAAACTATTTTTTGTATCAATTTCTTGCGGGCTTTTGCCACCAGTGACAACCAAAGAAATTAATTTTAAATTTTCTTTTTTTTCAACTAGCTCTTTAAAACTCATTTGAAAAATATCAACTTTTGAAATTGTTCCTGCGCTAGCTTGTATAACTTTATTAGTCCAAACATCTACACCTTCAATTACAACAACTGTCTTTACATTAAGTGCAGCAGCTGTTCTTATAAGTGTTCCCATGTTTCCCGGATCACTAATTTGGAAAAGAATTAATCCTTGTCCTAGTTTTGCTGTTGGTTTTTTTATTTTAAAAACTGCAGCAATTCCGCTAGGAGTTGTGGCAGAGCTAATTTTTGTTGCTACGTTATAATTTACTAAAGTTATCTTTTTTTCATCTGCAATTTTTTGTGCAAATTCAATATTTGGTTCAGTAGCATAAATCTGTTGTAATTCATGTTCTGAACTTATAAAAGTTTCGATAGCTCTGGTGCCTTCTACAACACAAAGATCTGTTTTTTTTCTATACGATGAATCTTTGAGTTTAGCTATATCTTTTATTATCGTATTTTCTACTGATGTTATTTGTTTAACCATTTTAATTTTTCTCTTTATGTTGCACCTCTCGATACATCCTTCGCCAATGCTCAGGCCACTCGAGGTGATATATGTAGGATATCTTTTGATAAATCATCATGTTCATATCAAATCATCTCGAGTGATCCGGCGTAACTTTAGTGAAGACGGATTGTATCGAGAGATGTATCGAATGCCTGAATTAAATTTCATCTTGCAATATCATCTTTTGATAATTTTTCATCAATTTAACCATAAATGCCAAATTGTGAATAGATGCAAGTGTAAGTCCTGTAATTTCTTTTGCTTTAAATAAATGGTGCAAATACGCTTTTGTATAATTTTTACAAGTATAACAATCGCAACTTGAATCTATTGTTGTAAAATCTGTTTTATATTTACCTTGTAAAATTTTTACATCATCTTGTTCTGTAAATAACAGTCCATGCCTTGCACAGCGAGTAGGGTGAGAACTGTCAAAAGTATCTAAGCCAAATTCAATGCAATTTGGTAAAGAATGTAAGTCACCTATTCCTAGCAAGTGATTCGGTTTTTCAACGGGCAATAGTGGAACAGTTTGCGAAAGCATATTAAACATTTCATCTTTTGTTTTACCAAGGCTGCCACCAATTGAATATCCATCAAATGGCAAACTTGTTAAATATTTACAACTTTCTGCTCGCATTTCTAAATCTACACCGCCATGCACAACCGCATATATTGCTTGGTTATTTGGATTTTTTAAATGTTCATCTAAGGATCTTTTTTCCCATCTATGAGTGCGATCTAAAGATTTTTTTAATAATTTTTTATCAATATGATAAGGTGGCAATTCATCAAGCGGAATAATAATATCTGCGCCAAATTTTTTTTGCGCTTGAATAGAACTTTCAGGTGTTAGTAAAATTTTTGTACCGTCTCTATATGACCTAAAAGTTACACCTTCTTCAGTAATTTTTAAAACAGAAGAATATTCTTTTTTTTGGCCTCTGCTTTTAAGCTCATCTTTTACTGTGCCATAAGCAAGGCTAAAAACTTGAAAGCCACCAGAATCTGTAATTATTGGATTTTTTCTATTTATAAATTTATGCAAGCCGCCTGCTTGGGCCACCACATCCGGCCCTGGGTGTAATAACATATGATAAGTATTTACAAACATTAATTGCAATCCAATTTCGTCAACTAATACATTATCAATTGCTTTTAATGTTCCATTAGTTCCAACAGCTACAAAATTTGGAGTATCAATTATTCCATGTGGGGTATGAATCTTGCCCACACGAGCGCGAGATTTTTTTGATTGGTGAATTATTTCGAATTTAAACTTGTTCATGACGAATAAATTTTTTTGTTAACGCAAGAAAAGGTGTTGCTAATAAAATTATCATTAATTTGATTGCATAACTTACAACTATAATTTGAAAAATTTTGTTTATGCTGGAAAATTCTTCATTAATTCCATATAGTCCTAAGAAGCTGAATAAAACTGTATCTAAAAGTTGAGTGATCGAGACTGAAATATAATTCCTGCCTACAAAGTTTGTGCCCTTAAATTTTTCTAAAAGACAGCCGTAAAGCCAACAATCTAAATTTTGCACAATGACATATGTAAATAAAGATGCTGCAGCAATTCTCGGCATAGGTGTTAATAAATTTTCAAAACAAATTTGAGTTGTATCTGTTTGCGCAGATGCATAAGACAAATGCAAAATAGATGCAATTGTGTAGGTAATCATGCACAAAAAACTTATCCAAATTGTTTTAATAGCTATCGGCTTTTTATAATATTCCTGAAGCAAGTTTAAACCAAGAGCAGCACCTACGGCCAAAGCATCAGATGCTGTGGCTGTTAAACCAAACAAATTAATTTGTTTTACAACAAAAAGATTTGCCAAGATTACTTGAGTGCAAATTAATGCAACTAAAGCTTCTTTTGCAAATTTTAATGCCACAATACAAGCAGAGCTTAAAAATAATATGTAGAGTAAAAAAATTTGTTCGTTGATCATTTATGCTAATAATTTTTCAAGATCGATTTCAGTGTATGTGTCTACAATAATATCAGATTCAGCTAATGCCTCTTTAGACCCTGCGGTATTGATTCCGATGCAATACATTCCTGCACCTTTTGCAGCTTTTACGCCATGAGCTGAATCTTCAATTGCTATGCAAAATTCCGGTTTTGCTTCTAATTTTTGTGCAGTGTGTAAATATATTGCAGGATCTGGTTTGCATACATTATTTACATGGGAAATGTTATAAATATGCACACCAAAAAAACTATCTAAATTTAATTTTTCTCTAGTTATTTTCAAAGTTGTATCATCAGCATTTGTAGCAATGCCAGTTTTTAAATTATGTTTTAAAACTTTTTGATGAAATTCTATAAAACCTTGAATAAATTTGATGCCATCGCGATAAAGATTGGTGGCTATTGTTGTTTTTTCTTTTATAAGATCTTCAACAGAATCTTCAATCTTAATAATATCTTTTATAATTTTACAACTTTTGTGTAGTGCCAATCCGCGAGTTAGTCTATTTATTTCTTTTTCTAACTCCGGAGTTAAATCTACACCTTTACTTATAATAAGATTTTTGGTCGCATTTACCCAGATATGATCACTATCTATTATAGTGCCATCCATATCGAATATTAGTGCTTCGTATTTCATATTTAATCACTTTACTTTAGAATTTTTGCAAATCATATATAATTAGTTAAAAGTACTCATTTTTACCATATCAAAAGAGGGCGGATATGCTCAAGACATTATCAAATCGTTTTTGGCAAATATTAACATTTGCGATTCTAATTTTGATGAGCAAGTTTGTAAAATTAAGTTTTGTTCTTGGTTCCTATAAAGCATTTTTTACGGTATCCCAATTCATCGCGCCACTTGCCGGTATATTTTTAGGCATTTCTGGAATGAGTACGATATTTTCTATAAGAATTTTAAGTAACTTATTTCTAAATAAAACTTTTTCCATTATTTCATTATATCACATTCCAACTTTCTTTGCATCTCTATATATGGTATCTGAAAATCGAGTTTTAAAAGCTGCAATCCCTTTAATTGCAATGTTTCTATTTGTAATGCATCCGGTTGGCTTTAATGTGGCTTGGTATTCGTTTTATTGGTTAGTTCCATTTGCTTTTGCATTTATTGTCACCGAAAGTATTTTTATAAAATGCTTGGCAACTACTCTAACAGCTCATTGCGTCGGGACAGTTTTATATATCTATACCGTTCCCTCTGACATAAATTTTTGGACCAATCTGGCTCAATTTGTGTGGTTTGAGCGCCTAGTATTTGCTCTTGGTATGACCGTATGCTACGAGGCCTTTAATTTGGGATCCTCATATATCTCAAGTTTTTTTGGTAAAAAACTTGAAAGGTTTCTATGATCACCCATTTAGCAATGGTGATGGATGGTAACAGGCGCTGGGCAAAGCAACGAAGCATGCAGCCTTGGTTGGGACACAGGCAGGGTGTTCAAGTAATAAAAGACGTTATTAATTTTTGTCTTGAAAAAAATATAAAACATCTTTCTCTATATACATTTTCTGTAGAAAATTTTAAAAGAGATCCGCAAGAACTTTCTTATCTATTCGAAACTTTAGTCGAAGAATCTGAAAATCATTTAGATTTTTTATTTGAAAAGGAAGTAAAAGTAAAATTTATTGGAGACCGATCTTTATTTCCAGAAAACGTTTTGCAAAAAAGTATAAAAATTGAACAATCAACTCAAGATTTATCAAAGTTGCAAGTTAATTTACTTTTTTGTTATGGTGGTCAGCAGGAAATTTTGGCCGGTGTTAAAAAAATAGTTTCTCAAGTTAAACAAGGCTTACTTGACGAAAATGATTTGTCTGAAAAAAAGTTTCAAGAAAACTTGTGGACTTATGGCATACCAGAACCGGATTTAATAATTCGTACTGGTGGCATGCATCGACTAAGTAATTTTTTATTGTTTCAAGCTGCTTATAGTGAACTTTATTTTTTGGATTGTCTTTGGCCAGATATAAATTTAGAACATTTAAATAATGCATATAAACATTTTGAAAATACAAAAAGGAATTTTGGGATATGAAAAAGGTTTGTGTACTTGGTGATGGAGCATGGGGAACTGCATTTTCTAGTTTGTTGGCTGACAATGGCCATCAAGTAAATTTATGGTGCTATGATAAAGAAGTGGCGCAATGCATAGAAAAACAACATCGAAATTTAAAGTTTTTGCCCGATATTGAACTAAAAAAATCCATTATTTCATTTACAAATATGGAAGAAGCTGTCAAAGATGTTGATTGGGTTTTTGAAGCTGTACCAGTTCAATTTTTAAGATCTGTTTTAGTCAAGCTCGAACCTTTTGTAAAAGAAAATCATATCATTTGTTTGTTAAGCAAAGGTATGGAAAAAGATACACAAATGTTGCCCAATCAAATTGCATTTGATGTTTTAAAAAACAAGATTAAAGATAATCAAATAGCTGCAGTCGCTGGACCGAATTTTGCAAATGAAATTGCTAATAAAAGATTATCTGGAATGACTTTAGCTTGCCAAAATTTGACTCTTCTTGATGAACTTGAAAAATTGCTTAAAAATTCTTACATAGTTACTGAAAAAATTGACGACATCATAGGCGTTCAAGTTTGTTCAGCATTGAAAAATATGTATGCTGTGGGACTAGGTATTTTAGAAGGAATTGGTGGAGATGTTCATGAAAATACCAAAGCTTTAGCATTTACCAAATGTACTTATGAAATTGAAGGCTTATTAGCAATATTAGATGCTGATGAAAAAACCTTAAGGACATATGCAGGAATGGGCGATCTTGTTTTGACTTGTTTAATGTCTAAAGGCCGCAATCGCGAAATTGGAATAAAAATAGGAAAAGGTGAAAAATTAGAGCAAATTTTAAAAACAGTTCCATATGTACCTGAAGGACCAAATACAATTGCAGCAGTTCATCAATTTTTCCAAAAAAAAGGACTTGTGAATAATTTTTCAATTTCACAAGCCTTATATAAAATTTTGTATCAGAATGGTGATGTAAAAGTTTTGCTAGATGCTATTGCAAAGTAGTTTTATTTATCCCTATATTCTCTGAGTAAATTAATAATTTCCATATAATTTTGTTTTTTTGCTGGGTCTTTTGATATCTCAGGACTAAAATCAATAAATTTTAAAAGGGCACCTATAAGATTTTGTGTATAACTTGTCAAACCTGCACCAAAACTTATTGAACTTTTAATATTAGGATCAGCACCATTGGAAAGAAGTAATTCTACAATATCTTTATTTCCACTTAAGGCAGCAAGTACTAATGGCGTTTTATTATAATTATCTTTAGGATCTGCCATTGTTTTATGTTGTAGAAGAAGTTTTACCATATCTAAAAAGTTTTCATTTGCAGCAATATGTAATGGTGTAATTCCAAGAATTATAGATGTATCGGCTCTTAATCTTAATGTATCTAGAAGGAATTTTTGCATTTCTAGCTTATTATTAGCTGCAGCAAGATATACTAAATTGCGTAATATATCAAGAGATTCTCCTGGTTTTGCTGTCGGAACCTTAGCTCCTTTTTTTATTAATAACTGTGCCATAGGAATCGAACCGCGAATTACTGCCCAAGAAAGCGGGTAAGTTAATATATCACTATATCTAACATTTTCTCCAGTTCCTATACTATATTTCCCTATAGGACTAACTATTAGAGCATTTAGATTTGCTCCAGCTTGAATTAATAAAGAAATTGCAGATTCATTATCATCAAAAATAGCAAATCCAAGAAGATTATTTTTAATTCTTTGATTAATTTTTCTTATAGCTTTTACAATTTTTGTATCGATATAACTTTGTGCTTGAGAAAGTTTTTTACTTGTTGCTAAGAAATTAGAACGAAAATCCACTAGCTTAGTAATCATTTCATAAATAGGTTTTAACTGTTGATGAGAAATAAATGTCTCTAGCTGCTTTTCTTCTGTATAAGATTTTTCTGCTTCAGATAGTTTACTAAGAATATTTTGTTCTTTAGTTTGTATTTCTGTAATGAGAGGATCAACAGCATGATCGATAATTTCAAAGATTTTTTCCCATGGTAAGTTTTCAAGATGGGATAATTGTTCAACTGCAGATAGTTTCTTTGTTTGAACGATCTCTTCTTTGCCTGCGGGTTTTCTTCCTGCTTCAGCAGCAAAAGATATTGGTGAAAAAATATTTAATAATAAGAATATTAATAATTTATTCATTAAAAAAATCTCCTAAATTTTATAATTTTAAAATGATTGGTTTCAAATAGATTTGTCAATGTTTGAATTTTTTTTGAAACCAAAAAAGTACTTGTGAATAATTTTTCAATTTCACAAGCCCTGTATAAAATTTTGTATCAGAATGGTGATGTAAAAGTTCTTTTAGATGCTATTGCAAAATAATTCTTACTTAACTTTTAATCACTTTTCGCCATATTTTTTTAACAATTCAATAATTTCTATGTAAATTTGTTTTTTTTCTGGATGCCTTAATATATAGCTACTAGGCCTATTAATTATATAATCTTCAATTGCAGGAAGAAGTGATACAGTTCCCGTTCCATGTATTATAAATTCAGGATTGGGATTGGCACCATTTTCAAGTAGAATTTGTACCATATCTTTATTTGCTGAATAAGCAGCACGTACTAATGGAGTACGTTTATCATATTTTTCTTGGGCATTTACATTTACTTTATGTTGCGCAAGAAATTTTGCCATTTCTAGAAAATTTTTTTCAGCTGCTATATGTAGCGGAGTTTTACCATATGTATCTTCAGGAGTACTTGGGTTTAATTTTAGTTTTTCAATAAGAAATTTTGCCATATCAAGATAATTTTTATAAGCCGCAATATATAATAAATTTTTTCTTGATTCTAATTCTTGTTCTCGTTGAGCAATTATTGCACCTTTTTTTATTAAAAGTTGTAACATAGGAATAGAGTTGCGATATACTGCCAAAGTAACTGGATATACGGTCTCAAAACTTGTGCCTATATCAAATTGTATTCCGGGGATAATAACTTCAGCATTGGGATTTGCCCCAGCTTGAATTAATAAAGAAATTGCAGATTCATTATCATCAAAAATAGCAAATCCAAGAAAGTTATTTTTAATTGATTGATTAATATTTCTGACTGCTCGTACAATTTTTGTATCAATATAACTTTTTGCTTCCGAAAATTTTTTACTTGTTGATATAAAATAAGAACGAAATACAATTAATTCACTAATGACCTCATAAATAGAACTTAACATTTGAAGTTCTGCTTTTAAAGCTTTTGAACTTTCTTTTTTAGCAGAGGCCTTAAATTCAAGAAGTTGTTTTTCAAGTGATTGAATTTTATCGATAAGAGGATCAACAGCATGATCGATAATTTCAATGAGCTTATCCCATGGTAAGTTTTCAAGATATGAAAATTGCTCAGAAGCTAGTTTCTTTTTCTTTAGTTCTTCCACCTCTTCGGCTTTACGTTTTCCTTTTTGTGGTACAATTTCCATTGGCTCGCCAATTTCTTCTTTGCCAGCGGAAATTTTGCGTTCTAGAGCAAAAGATGATGACGAAAATAAAATAAAGCATACTAACAATAAGCTCATTACAAATCTCCTTAATCTCAATTTTTATAGTTTTTAGTGTAATTTATCTCTAAATAATTTTTCAATAGATAAAAAAATTGAAAATGATCCATTAATTTTTTTAAAAAACAAAAAAGCACTTGTGAATAATTTTTCAATTTCACAAGCCCTGTATAAAATTTTGTATCAGAATGGTGATGTTAAGATTTTGCTCGATGCAATAGCTAAGTAAATTGTCTTAAGAACTTATCTGCGTTTTTTTGGCTCTAAAGAAATTTTGATTGAATATCCTAATGCATCTGCTATTTTCGATAATTTTTTTCTTGCTCTAATAAACTTTTCAAGCAACTCAAATTCTGGCCGCAGTGATTCATATTCAGCTCTTAATTCTTCATCTTTCATAGCTTCTTTTTTAAATTCTTCAAAAGTTGGTCTTTTATTCATTGTTTTATTTTTGACAAAAAATTTATAAAATAATAACAAATATTATATATCAATTAAATTAAATTCTTTCGATAATCTTTGCAATTTTCCAAATCTTTTTTTCTAAGATGTTTTGCTTGCCCAAAACATCTTAACTAAAAGGGCACCAACATGCTGTTGGATCGCTCTCCCGCTTTAATGCAGCCCATTCGCCTGCGGCTCACGGTCAGGAAAAGCTACCGGACTTTCATTAGGTAAGTTTATGAAACTATAAAATACAAATGCAGCCCTTAAAGTCATATAGTTTTTACGACAATCTGAGCCGAACTTTTTACTTATAAATTATAATGTTTGATTTATATGAGGCGAATGGTTGGCTTTTAAAAACGTTAAGGGATGCAAGGGAAAGTTGCCGCATTTCTCGCCGATCTTTGTGCGAACAAAGATGGCAAAAAAAAGAATTTAAATTATTTTATTGTTTTATAGATTTTATAAAATATTGAAAAAGATCCGAATACAATTTTATTGCATCATCATTATTATAAAAAACAAAATAAATTTCTTTAAATTTCCCCGGATTTTCTTCAAGAAAACCTATAACCGTGTCAATAACAATCGGGGCTGAAATCTTAATATCATATCCAAAAATTGCAGCGCTAATTGCTGGAAAAGCAATAGAAGTAATGTTATTTTCAGCTGCAAGTTGCAAACTATTTCTGTAAGCATCTGCAATTAATTTTTCTTTATTGTTTTTTTCTTCATCTATTGCAAGATTTGGTCCAACTGTATGAATAATATATTTTATTCCATTTTGTTCTAAATTAAATGCTGGAGTCAATTTTGCTTGACCAACTTCGCATCTAATTCCATTATTTTCAGGGATATTTTTTAAGCATTCAATTAAATCATTTCCTGCAGCATCTTGAATTACTTTTGCGACTCCTGCAGAACCAATTAAAGTTTTATTTGCAGCATTAACAATAGCTTGAACTGGTTGTTCAACAATATTGCCATTTTTTATAATTATTCTAGTTCCATTGAAAAATAATGCTTGTGCTTGTACACAAGTTATTAAAATAATTGGAAATATAAGTTTTTTACTGTGCTGCTCTAAAAAGACAAACTAAACCAAGTACTGCTGATGCATAACTTGCTGCGCCCCAAGCAACTATTGGTTTTAATATCCTTTTTCCATAGTTATTTTTATAATTTTTTAACATTTGCGTTAAATTATAACGTTCATTAGCAGATCTGTCGCCAAACCATGCTATAAAGTCAGCAACTTTGCCTTTAATTGTTGGTGTAAAAATCGGATCTTCTTGATAAAGAGAATAAGCTTTATATCCAGCATAAGCTGAAAATGCTAATGCGCCTACACCAAGAGCTGTTTTAGCAACAACAGATTTTAATGATTGTTCTTTTTTTTGTGGTTGTTCTGCAAACATATTTGTTGCAGGAACCAAAAGTAATAAAGATAAAAGTAAACGTTTCATATATAACCTCCATTTATCTAGGAATATGAATTTAAAATTTTATTCAGTTGCGCTTGAAAGATATTTTAATCCAACAATTGCAGATAAAATACTGCCACCACCCCAACAAATTAGAGGTAAAGTTTTTTCAATGACATAATTTTGCATAGATTCATCTAAATCTGGATCTATTCCTGAGAATATTTTTAGCCCTTTTCCTTTTGCTCTTGCCCAATAAGTTGTTCCAAAGAATGGGTGTTGTTGAGCAATTTCATAAGCCTTGTTTCCAGCATAAATTGAACATCCCAATGCTGCTAAACCGATAATAGTTTTTGAAATAATTGCACCAGTTGATTGTCTCTTTTTTTCTTTTTTTTCTGCAAAAAGATTTGTTGCTGGGACTAAAAGTAAAAGTGATAAAAGTATACGTTTCATAAAGTGCTTTCTGTTAAATATATAAATTTTCGAATCTATAAAGATAATTCATGTGAGAATCATCTCGTTCTTCTATTTGGGGTTCCCATTCTTTTGGGATTCCACAAAATGAAGAAGCATTTTTAATATCTGAATTATCAAATTTATTTGTTTCTATTTCCCTGTCCGTCGAAGCTTTAGCGAAGTCGGATTCAATTCTTTTTTTGTCTTTTGCATAGTTATCGTGACCTGTCCATAAATTATTGATGTTATTTTTTGATGAATGTGGGTACAAAATATGAACTGGATGTATTTGATTTTTTATCATCTGATATATGCCAAAAGAGATCATTGCAAGAGGTATTAAATTGATGATTGTTTTTTCGTTAATGGTATTAACAATATTCAATTCTATAGCATTTCCTTGTTTCGGGCAAACGATAAGGCCTATAACAAATAGCATTTTTAGTAATTTATTCATATATTTTCTGTTTTTCTTATTTATTAAAATATTTTGACAATGCGTATAATCCGTAGGCAGCAACACCGCACAACACTGCTTCGCCAAAGTTTTTTCTAAACATAGTTGCAGATTCTCCTGGAGCATATAGTAATGTTATTGGAGACTTTGCAATCTTTATTGATGGATTATTTATAATGAAAGATTTTGGCAAACAATAACTAGCCGCTCTACATGCTTGGACAATACCAGCTGCACCACAACATACAGCACCATAAATTGCTGCACTAGCGGCATAAGTTGGCTGTTTTATAGTTTCAACATCAATAGCTTTAACTGGTTGCATAGAAACAATAACTAGTCCTAAAAATAAAAATATTTTATTTATAAATTTCATTTATTTTCCTCCGCTCAAAATCTTGTTAAAAGATCCAAGCACAATTAATGCGCAAGTACTTAAAGTTACAATTGTAAAATTTCTTGCCATTATAAAATCAAAATTACTTATATTTGGACGAATATTATTTACATTTCTAGGGTCTGTTACAAAATTTATGGCATTATTAAAATGTGCGCTAGATTTTTTGAAAACAGTAGCTGCTAATGTAGCAACTGATATTCCAAAAACCGAGAACATATATGAAGCATTATTTGCCGCCAATGCATTTTGTGTATTAAATAAAATACATGCAGAAAGTAATAATTTATAAAATATGTTTTTCATAATAACCACCATTTAAAATTATTTTATTTTTGAACCATTTTTGAACTAAGCATTATTGCAGAACCACCTAAAAATAAAGATGTATATCCAATCGCAAGTTCTGTTTTAGCTCTTTTTTTTGCTTGCTGAGTTTGTATTTCTTGACAACTATCAATTCCACTAGTAACTGAAGCTAAATTTTTTGGTTCATTAGTGTTTATCGAAACCAGATCTTTTGGTGTACTAATTTTTACTGCCAATGACTGATCTTTAATTTTTATATAATTTCTTGCTGACATAGTTCCAACACCAACAAATATTGAACCATATAATACAGCTGCTGCACCAGCTCCTCTTAATGCATCTGAATAAAGAGCTGTTTTATCCGGATTACAATTAACTGAATAAATCCCTAAAAGAGATAATATTAATAATAATTTCTTCACAATAACCTCCATTTACGAATTATTGTTTAATGTCTAAATATTTGTGGGCTAATACTAATAAAAGTCCACCTAAAATTGCGAGCTTCGCTCCTATTCTTTGACAATCTTTTGATTCTTCATAATTAATAACACTGAATGGCAATTTTCCGCTCGTTATAACATGTTGATACCATGTTTCGAAACCTACTAATATTAGGCCGCAACCTATTATTGCACCAGGTACATATCCTAACATTTTATTTGTTATGGATGTTCCGACAGATGTCATATCAGCGCAAATTGTATATTGCTGGAATCCGAAAATTAAAAGTAAACTTAATAATAATTTTTTCATAACCATCCATTTTTTTATAAAATTACTTACTTAAATTCGGCGAATAATTTTTAATCATATAAGCCAGTGTTGCAAATCCTGCTATACCTCGTATTGCATTTGGTATAGACATTTGTCCGTGCAATTGATAATTGCTATATGTACTTTTTAATAGTGTTGCGCAGATTGTTGCTAACCCACCAACTTCTAAAATTTTTGAAAACTTTTGTACTAACTCTTTATTATTTTTTAAATAATCAATTTTTGGTGTTAAAGTATTAATAAGTTTTGATGCACCAAAAGATGCCGCACCTAAACCAACACCTTGTTTCCAAGATATTGCTTGAGTTGCATTAACTAATATTAATGAAGTTAAAATAATTTTTTTAACATTTAAATCTCCTTAACAAAGCCCAACATACCAAGCTAAGTAAAGCAGTAATTAATGATACAATACTCATCGCTATATATTTAAGCACCGGATAAACTTCATTTGATACTTCTTCCAGAGTTTTTATAATAAATTTCTTGTTAGTATTTGTATGATATTTTTCTGGTAAATTTCTGGAAATTGCATCAATTGCTTTTGTAGTGTTATCACAGATTGAAAACATAACTCGTGAGAATTTATTGTCTTCATCTTGGAATACACTACAAGTCTGATATGCCTGATTAAATTTGTTGTAAAAATAACCAGTGCATACCAACAATGATAATCCAATGCCTAATGTAGTAAGACGTAATATTCTTATTAAATTATTTCTTACTGTTTGCATGATTACTTCTTAGGTTTTTCTTCGATATCAATGAAAAAAGCACTAATTCCAGAACCTAATGATCTGAATGCATAGTAACCATATTTATAACTAAAAAAAGTCGCAGCTATCGCAGCAGCACCATAAAAAGTAGAATTAGATGCTTGCTTTAAAGCGTTACCTATATTTGCAGATGTTAAATTGCTTAATGAAGTTGTTGCAGCTGACTGATAGTCAGAATACATTTTCCTTGCTGCAGCTGTGAAAAATCCGCAAGCTACAGTATAACCAACACTTTTAGCAGTTTGTATTGATAAATTGTGAACTAATTCTTTGAATGTTTTTTTCTTGTTGTTTTGACCATTTGTTGATGGTGAAATAGAAACATTGGCACTAAAAGGAGTAGCCAAGTTCATATAACCATTTGCAGGAACTTGCATAGCAACGCAATTTGCAGTGAAAATAGTCAATACGGTTAACAAGTATTTATTCATAATAACCTCCATATGAATGGACTTTAAACCATTATCTTTATTATACGAAACCTGTAAAATTTGTCAATTGAGCAGATTTACAAATAGAAAATTTATATTGATTTACCCTGATCTATAAAGGATTTGTAAATATGACTTTAATCCAGAGTTAGATAAAAGCCTATATTTTAAACTGTTTTGCTGCTTATGAAATTTTTGGCCATATATAATGCATCGGCACCCAAGAACATAGTTACAAAACCTAAAGTATATTTAGCTGTTCTTTTTTGTATTAAGTCTTGTTTTTGAGCATTTTTTTCTTCAATAGTTGTTAAAAATAGACCTAAATATGGGCTTTTTAAATCTTCGTGTGCTTTGAATCCCTTTTTTATCTGTTTTATACCATATGCAATAGCCGCTACTCCAACGATTCCACAACCTATCCCAGCCAAATAATCTTTAGCTGAACATTGTGTTGTTGGTAAAAAACCTAAAATTAAAAGAGTTGATAATAATAACTTTTTCATAATAATCTCCATTTATAAATTATTTTTTGCTCTCTAAATATTTACCAAATATGAACATTGAACCGGTTATAAATGCAAACCCATAACCAATTCTAGTACCAATTCTATGCGATGTTTGAGATGATTGAGCTTGTGCTATATTATTAGGATTAACTACTGCTTTCATATCAGTTTCATATTTATGATCGATATGATCTCTATAAAGTATAGAAGACCCTACAATATAAGCTGCGCTAACTGCTAAGCCTATAGAGCCTACTACTTTATATTGACCTGCTTCTTCAGGTCCACCAATCCAGTAAAATTTAGTACTTTGAGCTGGTATAAAACTTAAAAAAGTTAAAGCCAGTAATAATAATTTTTTCATAATAATCTCCATTTATTCTTAAATTTATGCTGTCTTTAAGCAATTCATTGATAATTTATATAAACCATATGACAATGCTGCAAAACCAACTGCTTCACCAAAGTTAATTTTAAATGGAAGTGAATATTTCCCTTCTCCATTTAACAATTTTGATACTGATTTTTTGTCTGCAAATCTATAAATAGCGGCATTACCTGCTTTAATAAAACTTGTAAATCCACAACACACAGCACCAAAAAATGCTGATGTTCCAACAATCTTGCAAGCAGGGTCTTTTAATTCTTTTAAATCTAATGCTTTAACTGGTTGCATAGTAATTGCAACTAGTCCTGAAGCTAAAAATATTTTATTTAAAAATTTCATAATAACCCCTTAATTAGGAATTCTTAACTATTAAATAGATACCTAAAATACTCGCAGTTAGACCAGCACCAATACCAATACCTGATTTAAGGCAGTTTTCTGAATATGGCCTTGTATCAATTTTTACTAATTTTTTAGGTTCAGAATTTTGTCTATTTGTCTTTGTGTGTTTTTCTAATTTTTTATAAGAATCGTATAAGCATAATGTTGACTTGCCAGCTACAGCACAGCCACCTAAAGCCATTGCCCAATAACCTAAAGTTTTAGGTAAAAGTTTATCTATGCAGCCATTAACAATTTCAGCTTTTTGATTCAGCGTATCCATAATACCTGCATGTGCGGGTTGTATAAATCCAGCAATCAATAATAATGATAATAATAACTTTTTCATTTTTTAACCCCCATTTATAGTGGTTTTTTATCTATGATTTAAGTATAGAGCATATAGATAAATTGTCAAATTGAAAAGTTGATGTGATAATTGCTCTCCTGATTATTCAGGCTGAATATTGGCTATCAGGTATATTTGAGGGGGATTGCCTATATCTATAAAAGAACCGGCTAGGGGTCTTTGGTCGACTATAAGACAGTTTTTACAGGTATGGTCTTCAGGAATAGGACCTTTTTGATGGAATATCTTAAAATTGAGTCTATTCTCTTCTAATAGCGACTTGATTTCATCTATTAATTTACCCTTAAAATTGGGCAAAATACCCATTTTTTTGACCTTTTTTGATATATAAAGAACCATTAACGAATTCTGCAGATTTTCAAGAATTAGGCCATTTTTAGGGCTCTGGCCAAAGCAATAGCCGATAGGATATATGGATTCTATATGATAGGCCTTATATTTAAGATTTAAGCCATTTAAAGCCTCAATAGCCTCTTTATCTGTTAGCCCTTCAACCTTGGGACAGGTTAAATTAGGCTTTTTCGTAATAGTGACAAAAAGGGCCTGATTTGGCTTAATTTTGGCGTCAGGGATTGGTGTTTGGTTTAAAATTGTGCCTTCTTCCAAATACTTGTCTTCTTTTTCACATAAAATTCTTAAATTTAAGTTTTTTTCGGACAATATTTTGGTGGCAGAATCCAAAGATAAACCTGTAATTGATGGGGTTTTAATTGAATTTACATGAAAAATTGAACGAGTAAGAAGATATCCAAAGATAAACAAAAGAAATGGACTAAACCATAGGAAGCGTTGTAAATATTGTTTCATGTTCAAACCAAGGTGACTATCTTAAGGCAATCAATAAGCCGAATTCTGTTTCCTAATAAAAGGTGGCAACCATTTATCTATGCGACATACCCACATGTTTAAATCGGGACGAAATACCGGACATGTTTACTTTGTCTTGCTCCAGGCAGGGTTTGCCCATACATTATATCTCTACAATATATTGTGCGCTCTTACCGCACATTTTCAGCCTTACCACCCCAGAAAGGCTCCGCCCTTTTCCGGGGACCCCACTTAAAGGATTTTATTCCAAAAAATGGGATTTTATTGGCGGTTATTTTCTGTGGCACTTTCCATGGGTTTTCACCCCCCTCAATTTCTGAGGTGCCTTATTCGTCAGGAGTTCGGACTTTCCTCTGGGCATTTCAATTTTTTGGAAATGACCGGCGATTGCCTAGATTACCTTAAGATAGACATTTGTGTAATTAAATATACTAATATTAAATTAACTAAAAATTGTAAAAATGTCCAATTGAAAATCAGTATGCTGTGTCCTAAAAAATAACTATTTAATAGATTGTCTGCAATTAAACAAGCAAATGTAAAAAGATAAATAATCAATTTTGATAAATGCACATTATTTTTTATTAAATGAATAACCAAAATTAGAGGTAGTAAGCTTAATAAAACTTGATTTGTATTTGTAAAAAAAATTATAGATTGCAAAATAATCATAACTAACAAAAACAAATTTTTTAGTTTATTTTCGCATGTTAAAATATTGCTAAAAAAGGCTATCTTGACTAGAGACATTATATTTAGATGATAAAAACATAAATCCGCAATGAGAATCAAGAAAAAAGCGCTTAGGTTAAATAAATAATATAATGCTAAATTCATCATTTTTTATAAATTTGTTATAATAGAGCTCATGCATAATAATATACGTGCATATTAAAATTTTCAAAATCATTCAATAAAAAAATTGTCCATGTAATTATTCATCTCGAGCACGCCTCGGCGAAGCTTTAAGCAAAGACGGGTATCCTGAGCATAGCTAGGGTTGTATCGAGAGATGTAAAACCGTAGGTTTTTAAAAAAGTGCTTAAAAATTATCTTATTAAATTCTCATTTTACTTTTTTACTTTTTTCTTTTTATCTTCAAGTTTTTTGATTGGTTCTATTTTTTATCTTTCAAATTATCCTTGGGTCGATTTTTCTAATCTTGAATATTATAACCCGGGAAAGCCAAGCATTGTTCTAGATGATGAAGGCAAAGAATTGATGCGTTTTGCAATAGACAAAAGGGAAGTTGTTACAATTAATGAAATGCCTAAACATTTAATTGATGCATTTATTTCTGCAGAGGACCATAATTTTTTTAATCATGGAGGAATTTCATTTAAAGGAATTTTACGCTCTACATTGATAAATCTTTATAATAGAAAAATTGTGCAAGGCGCAAGTACAATTACCCAACAACTTGTTAAATTAATTTTTTACGATTCAAAAAAAAGTTTTAAAAGAAAAATTAAAGAGCAATTTTTAGCATTAATTTTAGAAAAACAGTTTACAAAATATCAAATCATGGAACGTTATTTAAACCATATTTGCTTTGGTTACGGAATTTATGGAGTAGAAGCAGCAAGCCAAAGATTTTGGGGAAAAAGTGTTAGAGATATTTCAGTCGATGAAGCAGCAACTTTGGCGGCCATTGTAAAAAATCCGCAATATTATTGCCCATTAAGAGATACAAATGCCACCGAAAAAAGAAGAAATGTTGTTTTATATTCTATGAATAAACTTGGTTACATAAATAATGACCAATATTCCAATACAAAAAATAATCAATTAATTATTCAATTACCAGATAAAAATGAAAATCTTTGCTTAAAAGAAACCTTAAGAAATTTTCTTGAATCTATTGTAGGCAAAAAACAATTGTATACTGACGGTTATGTAATTCAGACTACTATTAATAGTAATGCACAAAAAGAAGGTCAGCAGATTTTTTCTCGCCATTGTGCACGTCAACAAAAAATTTTAAAATGCGAAATAGATGGCGGTCTAATTGCTTTAGAAACAGATTCTGGAAATATTAAGGCAATTGTTGGTGGAGCAGAAAATTTTTCTTATTTTAATCGCGCATTAAATGCAAAAAGACAAATGGGTTCCATTTTTAAACCTGTAATTTATGCAGCAGCAATTGAAAAGGGGATAAGTTTTGCTCATACAGATATTGATGAAGAAACAATTTTTGCTTATGAAAATCATCAATATGCGCCCAAAAATTTTAACCATAAATTTGAAGGGGAAATGACTTTAGCTTATGCATTATCTAAGTCTAATAACATTGTTGCGGTAAAAACTCTTTTAAATGTGGGAAGTGAAAAAGTTACAGAATTGGCAAAGAAATTTGGAATCGAAAATATTTCAAATAAATATCCTTCACTTGCTCTCGGCTGCATAGATACTACATTAATTCAGGCGTCTGCAATGTTTAATGTGTTTGCAAATAATGGAAAATATGTAAAACCAGTCATGGTTTTATGGATAAAAGATCAGCTAGGCAAAAAAATTTGGAAAGAACAATTTGTAAAAAGAGAAGCAATTGATTCTAGAACAAGCAGCAAAGTTGCAAAAGTACTTTCTGCAAGTATGGAAAGATTGAAGAAAATTGTCCCGGAAAAATGGATACAAAGTGATAGCATTGGCAAAACTGGAACCACTAACGATGCTAGAACTTGCTGGTTTGTAGGATCAACCAAAAAAATTACTACAGCAGTATATATAGGTTCCGATGATAATGGCGCATTAGGAAATGAAGTTTATGCAACAAGAACAGCATTGCCAATTTGGCTTGAATTTAATAATAAAATTGAAGTTAAAAAAGAAAGTTTTAATTACGATCCAAGATTGACAACAATCTATATTCACGAAAAGACTGGGCAGATTGTTACAGAAAATGATGAAAATGCATTTCCAATTTTAGTTTAAAGATGTTTTATTCTGTTGCTCCAGCATCAATTAACAATTTTTCTATTTTAGGAAATCCGCCAATTTTTGCCCACATAAGAACACTGACATTACTATCATCTTTTGCATTAAAATCTGCTCCTGCGTCAATTAATAATCTTACTATGCGTTCATGACCATATATACTTGCCCACATAAGAAGGGTATTCCCACCATCATCTGTTGCTTTAACATTAAGTTTGTTTAATTGCTTTAGTAAATCGAGTAATGAATATAAATCTTCAGATATTTGTTTGTTTTGTATTTCTTTAAAAATATATTGATTTAATCTTTTAAAATCGTCTTGTGTTAAATTATTTAGCAATAATTTTTTATAAACATGTGTGACATAACTTCGCAAGTATTGAGGTGCCCTTGCTCTTGCATTATGATATTGTTCATAGCTTTTTATTAGACTTTTTTCAATTTCTTTTGGATCAAGCCTTATTGGTCCGAGATATGACATAACTTCATATCTGATACTTGCCGGCAATTGTCTTTCCTGTTTTTCTGGAAAAGATTCCATTGCCAATAAGTTTTGGCTAAGAGTAATTGTCATTAAATAAAACAATTTTTTCATACTTACTCCTTAGCTCCTGCTTGCAAAAGCATATCTACGATTTCTTTTTCAGATCTCATTTGTGCCAACATTAGTGCAGTCCATCCAAATTTATCTTTTGCGCTAAGATCAATTTTTGCATCGATTAATAATTTTGCTGCATCTGTATGATGTTGATATGGACCACTATTAGCAATTAAAGACATAAGAGCATTTCTTTCAGTTGAGTCTATTTCATTAAGATTTGCTTTAGCTTTAATTAATAGCTCTACCATTTTATCATGCCCAACACCACTAGCCCATATCAGAGCTGTTTTGCCATCTTCATCTTTTGCATTAATATCAGTACCTGCTTTAATTAATGCATCTGCTAGATTTTTCAAATTCAATCTAGCAGCACCCATCAGCATTGTAATTTTTCTATCATCTGTAATTGTAATGTCTAATTTGCCTAAAAATGCTAATAATCTGACTAACAGATCCAAGTTTCTTGGTATTTTAATAATACTTAAAGGTTTAAGAGAATTAATTATCTCTAGATTTAAATTTTGAAATTCTTCTTCAGTAAAGTGTTTTTTTATGAAGCGTTGATAAGAATCAGTTAATTTCTCTAAATATTGCTTATCTACAGTTTTTGATAATTTAAGAAATTTTTTATAACTTTCTATTAAACTTTCTATACTTTTATCTTTAAGAACAAATAGGTGCTTCATTGCCTCTTTGCGCATTTCTGGAGGTAGTTGCGACCAATATATAAATTGAGCAGGTTGCATCGTGAATAAATTTGTAGCAAATAAGATCGTTAAATAAAACAGATTTTTTATCATATTACATTCTTTTTTTGAACTATTTTAATTTTAGCAAATAGATTTACTAATAGTCAATGAATGATAAGTTTTGTTTAAAAATAGGCTTAATTTCATTGAAATGTCTTATTTTCTAATAATTAATATTGGGATGGGCTTGAGTTAAAGATTTTCTAAAATCTCATTTAATTTTTCAAATGCTTCATGTTGTCTGATGCATTTAAAATTTTGTGAATGGGCGTTTTGCATTGCCAAAGCATTATAAAGTTGATGATCGTTTTTGTTAGTCTCAAGCGGAATAACTGCAGCTTTTTTATTGAAAAATTTTATTTCGAATAAAGTTCCTGCGCCAGCTCTACAGATTATTAAGTCTGCTGCACAATAATATTTTGATAGGTCATGATGATAATCAAAAACTATAGATTTTATATTCTTGCTATCGAAAAATTCTTGCATTTGCGCACAATCATTTTTGCCTGTCTGATGAATTATTTGAAAATCGTTATATAAATTTTGATCAAAAATTTTTTTAATTAATTGGTTCAGAAATATTGATCCTTGAGAGCCACCGAGTATCAAAACTGTTTTTTTTGCAGGATCTAAATTTAAACCTAAAATTGCTTCTTTTTGTTCAATAATATTTTTGGAATTAAAACGAACTGGGTATTCAACTAATTTACAATTTAAAGATCTAAAACTTTTTGAAGCATTTTCAAAAATTATATAAATGTCGCTTGCAAAATACGATAATAATTTATTAGTTTTTCCTGGAATCGCATTTAGTTCAAAAATATTTACAGGAATTTTTAACAACCATGCGGCTACGCCAACTGGAATACAAATGTAACCACCCGTACAAATTATTTCGCTTGGTTTAGTTTTTTTTAAAATCTTAAGGCTTTGCCAAAAGTTTGGAAAAAAAGAAGTTAAAAAATTTATTTTGTTAAAAATTCCAGGCTGTTTATTGAAATTCAAAAATTCATATCGTGAGATACAGCTATATTGATCAATAATTTTTTTATCCAGATCTTTTGATGTAGAAAATAATAAAATTTTATGGTCAGGGTTTCTAGCTAAAAAATCTTGAGCCAGAGTCAGGGTTGGGATAATATGCCCGCCAGAACTTGCAGCAACACAAGCAATATATTTATTTTGATCCATTAAGTTTCATTTTGGCTTTGTTTAAATGCTTTTCAATTAGTTTATCATCTGGGGATAATGCTGCAAGTTGGCCAAAAGATTTTACTGCTTTATCGTATTCCTTATTTTTGTACCAGATTAATGCTCTAGTGTCTAAAATTTGAGGATTATTCTTTAAATTTTCATTTTTACCTGTAAATATTCTATCTATCAATTCTTGGGCCAATTTAAGATTTTTACCTTTGGTTGTATAATAATAGGCTGCTAAGTTAATGAGTGGAGCGTATTGATTGTTGTTTAAATTTTCTGTCAGAACCTTTTCTAATTCGTTAAATTTTTTATCCTGATAATGCGTTGAAGCAATTTGGAATATTATTTTAGATTTTAAGTCTGGATCTTTGGTTAGATTTATACATTTATAACAATATTTTATACCTTTGGCAGAATCTGTCCTTAAAATAATATCTGCTGCGTAAAGATTTGCTAAAATATTTTGTTGCTGACTTTCAGCTATTTTATTTATAAGTTTTGCAATTTCTTTTTTATTTTGAGTTCCATGATAAAAAAGATTTAACGTTTCATACCAAACTTTGTTATTAGGTTGTTTTACAATTAATTGTTCTAAAAGTTTAAGTGCATCTGATCCTTTATTTAATGCTGTCAAGATTTCAATTTTTAAAATCATAGCGGTATTAAAATCTTCAAGTTCAAAATTATTTTCTGAAAATGATTTGTTTAACAACTCTAATGCAAGTTCAATTTTGTTACTATTATAAAGCTCAATTGCCTTATCTAAACTTTTTTGGCAAATCGATTTTTGTCTAATTTTTAAATTAAAAAGTTCTTGCTCAATTGTTTTATCGCTACCTACCAAATCTAGAAGCCTTGAATATCCATAAATTGCATTATTAATTTCTTGTGCAATTTTATAAATCATTCCATACATTAGCCAGCCATGAGGTGATTGTGGATGCAATTGGACACATTTATCAATAGATGATTTTGCATTTTTTAAATCATTTATCCCTATATAACAGCGAGATGCAAGTAAATGAAATACATAATTACTTCTTGTGGCGCTGTTAGATTTAAAAAGATTTTCAATTGATTCTAGTGCATTTTTAAAATCCAAATTTGTAAGGCTTGCTAATATTGCGTAATATGCCAATTCTTGGTTATGAGGGAATTTTTTGTTTAAATTTTTAAACTCTTGAATTGATTCTTCAAATCTCGACATGCTTCGCAAAACCATTGCATGAATAAATTGTATTTGTTCATTTTGAGCAAAATAATCTTTATGGGCATCGAATAAAGCTAAAAATTTTTGGTAATTTTTTGTCTCAAATAAAAAATTTAAATATCCAATTAAAGGTGATTGGACATCTTTTAAATCTGTTTTTTCAAAAAATTTATTAAAGAATTTTTCAGAGGTAGCAAAATTTTTGGAACAAAAATTATAATAGCCCCAAGAAAATAACTGATACGAATTGGCATCTGTTTCGGCACAAAAAATTGAAGACATAAAGCACAATAGAAAAATGATGAATATTTTTTTCATTTACTATTCCTTAAACAAATTAATAAATAACTTTCGATCGATTTTTTTAGCTCGCTGTCTTTTATTTTTTCTAACTCTGATTTTATGTCCTCAGAAATGGTTTCGTCTTTTTCCGGGATATTTGAAATTAGAGATTTAAAGTTATTTTTGTCTTCTTTTATTTTTTTCTGTTCAACTAACTTAAATCTTAAATTTTTAATTAACTTTTTTTCACTCGAATGTTCATTTAATACTTTGTTGATTTTTGAAATAATTAATTTTGACATTAAATGCAGTTCTTGCATCCATGCAGAATCATTAACACCTATTATGCACGTGTCATCATAAATTTTTTCGAGTCTAATTTTAGTATTTAATTGTCCTGAAATTTCATGCCAATTTTTAAACAGTGTAAATTTGTCATCATTTTGATGAACAAATTTATTCAAAATATTTTTTATTGAATTTGACATAAAAATTTGTTGTTTTTAAAAAAGCTTTTTTGATAAATATATAAAGTAAAATTACATGTTTTTAAATTAAATTACTATGAATTATTATAAATATTCAACATATGATTCGAATCAGCTTGAAAAAAAGTTTGGGACATCATTGGAAAATGGCCTGAATGATGAACAAGTTTTACAAAAACAAAAAACTTTTGGAAAAAATGAGATACAAAGATCTAAAGAATCATGGTTGAAAATTTTTTTTAGACAATTTAATGCATTTATCTATCTTTTGCTTTTTGCATCATTAATTTCTCTTCTACTTGGTGATTATATAAATGCTTTAATAATTTTTTTAATAACTCTATTTAATGTTTTTTTAAGTTTTATCCAAGAATATCGTGCAGCTTTACGTTTAGAACTTTTAAAGGAACAAATACAAATATCAACTTATGTGATAAGAAATGGACAAAAAAAAATTGTTAATAGTGAAGAGTTAGTTCCGGGTGATATTGTATTAAAAGAATCCGGTATGACAATTTCCGCCGATTTAAGAATTTTGGATGCAAATAATTTAACAGTAGATGAATCTATTTTAACTGGAGAATCAGAACCTGTTGAAAAAATAAGCGAGCCATTAAAAGCTGAGCCCAAAAATGTTTATGAAGCTAAAAATATGCTTTTCTCTTCAACTCATATTTCAAGTGGTTTAGTAAAGGCAATGGTGATTGCTACAGGTGCGGATACAAGTTTTGGGCATATTAGTCAATTAACATTAAAACAAGTCGGAGAGAGTAATTTTAGTAAAAATATTTATAAATTAAGTAAATTTGTTTTTATTATCAACATTATTACCTTAGTAAGCATATTTATATTACACTTAGTTATAAAAGGTACTGCAGTAAATATATTAGAATTATTAATGTTTTCTATTGCTTTAGTTGTAGGAATAATGCCTGAAGCATTGCCTGTTGTAAATACCGTTGCACTTTCTCGTGGGGCACTGTTACTAGCAAAAAAACATGTATTAATAAAACGTCTTTCATCTTTAGAAGATCTTGCAAGTTTAAATATTTTGTGCACAGATAAAACTGGAACAATTACAGAAAATGTTATGAGCGTTGCAGATGTTTTTGGGCAACCAGATACAATAAATTTTGGTGCACTAGCAAGTTCTGAAAAATCCAATAATGCTTTTGATATAGCAATAAAAAATGCTTTAACTATAGACCAAATAAATGAAATCTCACAATATAAAATGATTCAGGAATTGCCATTTGATTCTATTAAAAGAAAAAATGCAACTATAGTTGAGAAAAATAATAAAAGAATTTTAATTTCACGTGGTGCATTTGAAAATATCAGTTCAATATCAAAAAAAATAAGTGATCAAGATTTAAAACAAATAGACGATTGGATAATTAACCAGGGTAATAATGCGCGAAGAGTTTTGGGTGTTGCATACAAAGAAACTGGTAATGAAACAGATATTAATAAAATAGAAAAGGACATGGAATTTGTAGGGTTGATTTCATTTGAAGATCCTATAAAAAAAGATGCAATACCAGCAATTGCTAAAGCTAAAAAATTGGGTATTCAAATTAAAATGATAACTGGTGACAGTAAAGAAGTAGCAGTTGCTGTTGGAAGAAAAATTGGATTAAATTCGGAAGTTATAACCGGCGAAGAATTTCAAAATTTACAATCAGAAGAAAAAAAAGATATTTCTCAAAGATATCAAATATTTGCGCGATTTACGCCAGATAATAAATTTGAATTGGTTAAGTTTTTAAAAAATAATGATGTAATAGGTTTTTTGGGAGAAGGTATTAATGATGCGCCTGCTTTAAAAATAGCAGATGTTTCCATAGCAGTAAAAGATGCTACAGATATTTCTAAAGATGTTGCAGATATTATTTTAGGACGTAAAAGTTTATTTGTAATTATCGAAGGTATTGAAACTGGTAGAATCGTTTTTGCCAATATTATTAAATATTTAAGAACAACATTAGGTTCTAATTTTGGAAATTTTTCTTCAATTGCAATTGTATCATTATTTATTGATTTTCTTCCTTTATTACCTTTACAAATCTTACTTGTTAATGCCTTATCTGATTTACCAATGATAGCAATCTCAACTGATCATGTTGATAATGATGAATTGGTAAGGCCACAAAAATATAACATAAAAGAAATTTTAATAGTCTCAGTTGTTTTTGCATTAACCAGTACTCTTTTTGATTTAATATTTTTTAAAATTTTTTATGGCAAAGGTCCACAAGTAATTCAAACAAATTGGTTTATTCTTAGTATTTTGACTGAATTAATATTAATATTTTTAGCACGCACAAAAAAATTCTTCTTAACTGCGGTGGCACCTTCGAAAATATTGTTTTTACTAGCATTAATTGCAGCAACTATAACGATGATTTTACCTATGACTTATTTTGGACAAGTTTTGTTTAAATTTAAAAGACCGAACCCAAGTGCAATAGTAATAATTTTAGCGATCGTTGCGGCATACTTGATAACAACTGAAATTATTAAATTAATTTATTATAAATATTTTGATAAAAAAATTATTTTAAATAAAAATTAAAATTCAAAATAATTTAAGCATTTGTTTATAAATTTATTATGATAATCATCAATCAAACTAAATTCATCAACTAACGCTATTATTTTTTTATATTTTGCAAATTCTGGATCTTTTTCTTTTAATTTTTTTCTGCAAAAATTTACAAAATCTATAAATTCTATTGGATTTTTACGTTCTAGTTTTTTTAGATAGCTGAAAGTTTTTAAAATTACATTTTGGCGTTCTATCTTTTTCAAGATATGATTTTTCAGACATTTTGATTCAAAGCTTGGCATTTTGGTAACAGGTAGTAATACTTCAAAACTATCTAATTCTTTCCATTCATAATTATGTAAAAATTTTTTTACTTTAGGACGGGTACTCAGACGATAATGCAATGAATAATCATAATCAAGTGATCGAACATCTTCTTTGACAGCAAAAACTGAACCAATAAAAAAAAGTGATAAAAAAAATATATATTTCATATTACTATCCTTATTAAAAAGTTATATGTTTTTAACATAATGGAACTTTATGGTCAAGGAAGAAGAATGAAAAAATTATTTATCTTTTTTATTATTAATATGACAATGTGCGCAAATTATGACCGATTAGTATTAGCCAATCTGTACAGCTATTATAATATTCCAGATGCATACAAAAATATTTTAGAACCATTAGCTTCTGATTCAAAATTACAAAAAAAAATTGTAATTTCTAAATCTAGTCTGCCTTTATTCCAAAAGTTTTCTGATCTTCGAGAAAAATTATCTCATGTCGAATTGTGTGATTTGCCTTCTCCAATAATTAAGTGTCCAAATCTAGAGGAATTTTTTCAATTAAAAAACTTTTCAATAAAAGACGATGGTCAAATCGGCAAAATTGTTGACGGAGGAAAATTATACAGTGGAAACAAAGCTAGAAAATTAGAATTTTTGTTAGCAGATGCAATGTCTTGTGGTGTTAAGAATGTTTTAACTTTTGGAATGGCCGGTTCTAATCATGCATTAGCAACAACAATTTATACAAATTTAATTGGGTTAAAATCAATCTGTATGTTGAAACCTCAACATAACGATTATACGTTACAAAGAAATTTGTTATTACAAAAATATTATGGAGCAGAATTAATTTACTGTTTAAATGATGATATGCGAATCTTTTTAACTTGTGCGCAGTTAGTTAAAAATAAATTAGAATTGGGAGAATTTCCTTATGTAATTCCTACTGGTGGTTCGTGCCCACTAGGAGTGATTGGTTACGTAAATGCTGCATTTGAATTGCATGATCAAATTAAAAACAAGATAATTTGTGAGCCAGATTTAATTTATTTGCCATTAGGAAGCGCAGGTACGGCTGCTGGATTAATTTTAGGAATTAAATTATTAAAATTAAAATCCAAAATTGTTCTTGTGGCAGTTGAGCCTACAGACATTAAAGAGCTAGAAAAAAAATTATTTAAATTAATAAATGATGCTAATGAACTTTTACATGAACTGGATTCTAATATTCCACAAATTAAAATTGAAACTGATGATTATGAAATTTTAACTGAACATTGTGGGGATGATTATGCACTTTATACAATTGAAGAAATAGAATCTATGAATTTAATAAAAAAATTAGAATCAATAAAATTAGATGGTGTTTATACAGGTAAAACTTTTGCTGGTATGTTAAAACATATCTTAAAAAATAATTTGATTGATAAAAATATTCTTTTTTGGAACACATTCTGTTCTGATGATTTTAAAACTTTAACCAACACAATAGATTATAAAAATTTACCAACACCATTTCATAAATATTTTGAAGAAGATGTTCAACCTTTTTGTAAACTATTAAATTAATCTACTGGTGTTCCAAAATATCTGTCACCAAAATCCCCAAAACCTGGAATAATAAATTTTTTGGCATTTAATTTTTCGTCTTTAACAAGATAAATTAGTTTTATATTTGGAAATTCTTGTTTTATTGCATCAAGACCTTCTTGCACACAAATTATACTGGCAAAAATGATTTGCGATTCTTTTATACCTCTTTCTTTTAAAATTTCCAAACTGCTGACTGCGCTTCCGCCAGTTGCAATTGTAGGATCCAAAATTATGACTTGATCATCGGCTTCAATTTTTGGCAAATTTAAATAATAAAGATGCGCTTGTGCAGTTTTTTCATCTCTTTTAAGTCCAACTACACCAACATCAGCTTTATTAAAAAATTTTAAAAATGCGGGAAGTAATGCAAACCCAGATCTTAAAATTATTATTAATTTTGGTTGTTTGATAAATTCTTCACCTTTTGTTTTTTCCCAAGGTGTTTCCACATCTATTTTTTTGGTTTTTATATATTGATCTACTTGTTGAACTAAAAGATAAGATAATTTATCTGCAATATCTCGAAATTGATCTATAGTTGTTTCTTTATTACGTAGTTGTGTTATTAATACTTCCTTTAACATCTTCTTCAAATTCCTTTTTTTTCTTTTTACGAAATTCAATACACTTTAAATATGCATCATTATATTGATTATTTAATTTTAAATATTGATTGCGATTATAATTATATTTTGGAGATTTTAAAAGTGACATTGTAGGATAAACTTTTACGAATAATGCGTGATCACATAATCTTGTAATAAGTTCGACAATTTGGAAATTTTTTAAGTCGACATCATCTGGGAAATATTGTAAATATTCTCTTGCAAGTGCTAGATAAGTTTTGATTGCAGAATTAAGAAATTTAATTTTTAATAATTCCAACTCTTCTTTAAATTTTTTTTCGTATTTTTGCGGTCCTTTTGAATAACCTATTTCAGTTTGAACGCGATTGAATTTTTTGATAGCTTTTTTGATTACTCTAAAAACATTAACCTGTCTTAAAAAATTTTCATATTTTTGTTTGATTGGTTGAGATATAAAATCACTTGGAGCTGTTTCAATAATTTGTTGCAAATGGGAAGATATAATTCTTAATTTTTCACCATCAGTGTCTTTAACTTTTCTGTAAATTTTTTCGCTTATTGCAAATTCTTCATGCATCCCTTTTAATTTTTCTTTTGAAGGCAATTCTTCGTCTAAGAAATCAAAAATTGGTGGTAATTGTTTGTGTACAAATTTGTTCATAAAAGTATCGCCAGATAATAAAAAATTTATGAAACTATGTTTAAACTTTATAATTTTTGATTTTTCATCTTTGCAGGTGTGTGCATTTTGCAATAAATGAATTCCCTGAGAAAAAAAATCGTCTTCATAACATCTAAGCAAATGACATGAAACTGTTCTAGAAAGTCTGGCTCTGCGTTCGCATGGAGAAATATTAAGAAAGATGATTGATACTAAAAATGTCAAAACTAATTTGTTCATAAACAGCTCGTGGTATATGTTAATTAGTTTATAATAATATTAAAAAAATAAAAAAAAGTGAATTTTTAAGCATTAATTCATTTAATAATTATGAACTGTAATATAAAAATTATAAATTTTTTTGGAAATTGTTATTTATGATTAAAACTATTTTGAAGATATATACCGCAACATTATTTTTTAATTTTTCTATTTGTATGGAAGAGAACGAAATTGATATAGTTGAAAAAATTTTTATGGAAGCGATGGTTTATAAAAAAGAACAAAAACAAAAAAAATATGCTGAACTTTTAAAAATTGCTGCAAATTCAGGGCATGCAATTGCACAATACGAATTGGGAAAAAAATATTTGAATCACGCAATATCTCATTTTAAAGATTTTGCAGAAATCATCTCTTGCGACATGACTGAGGCTCAAATTCATTTTGAATATGGGAAATTATATAAGGCGCAAAACTTAATCAAAGAGGCGAACTTACAATTTTTAAAAGCTGAAAAATTGGGATATCCTCCTGCAAAAAAAGAACTTATTCTTTATTACTTAAATTTGGCAAAAAAATTTTGTGAATTGGCACATAACAACGAAAAAAAAGAAGTGATAGTTGAATTACAAATGATAAAATATTATTTAATAAGCTTGAAGTTTCTAATTATTCTCATATATATTCTTAAAAAAACAAAAGGATGTAAAAAAAATGAAAAAATTATTTTATCTTATCTTTTTTTTTATATGCCAAATATTTGCTTATGATGCCAATAATTCAGCAATAATCCGAAATTTTTTAAATCAGTATAGAAGGCCAATTACTATTTTAGAAATAACAGATCAACCAATATACTATTCATTTGAGCTTTGTAGATATTTTAATATTACATGTTGTCTTTTATATTTAGGAAATAGAAACAGAATAATGCAAGATTCATATTTGATTAATTCAAATAAAGTGGTTGTGCTCAATCCGGAACAATTTACTGGCGAAATGTTACAGACATTGACAAGATGCGAGCACTTTGATGTTTCAATTATCAATGTGAGAAACAATTTAAAAATGTCTTTAGAAAGTGCTTTGGAATATTTTTCAAAACTTGGTGATTATTTATTTATTGATGATACAACCGCTAAAATAAGAAATTTTTTTGAATCAAGTTATAAGATTCTGGATCAGTTTTCAAACAATAAATTACTTGCTATATCTACCCCAAAAAATGGTTTAGATATTCCAAGATGGGCCAAAAAAAATTTACCGATGTCTGATATACCCAGATATTTTGTAGAAAGCAATTTTTTAGAAAAATATTTAATTAAAAATGCAAAAAAAACAAAATGGATTCACGGAATTAATTTAGTAACATTTATTATGCTGTATGGTATTTATCCAAGTAATGAAATGATTATTGAAAATATTTATGAAATGAAAAGAAGCGGACATAATGATCTTGTTGTAGGAAATATGATTATTCAAGGCAAAACAGTACAGCTAATAGATTTTGCAGATTCAAGACGTTCTTTAAGAACAAGGAAAGGTGTCAGTGCTGCCATAAAACTTTTTAAAGACAAAGAGTTATTGATTAACCCATATGCTAGTATGCAAAATTATGGTGAAAGATTGACTTAAAAAGTTGGATTTTCGATTGAAAATTCATCAAAAATTAATTTCATTGTATCAAATGGCCAAGCAATATAATTATCATTATTTACAACTTCAGGATCTAATACAAAAAATGTTTGATTAAGTCTAAATTTTGTTAATTTAAAATTATATTCCAACATATCAAATTGCAATGAAGTTATACTTTTTAATAAATTTTTTATTCGTACATGATCTTTAGTTGAAATTGTATTACTACTACAAAGAGCACAAGAAAATATCTGTAAGAAAAATTTTTGAGATCTATAAATTGCCTTAAATTTGTTACATAATTCTTTAGAAAATTTTTTAGAATTGTCTTCAACAATTTCAGTATAGATTGTATAAAGTCTTTCTAATAAATTTATGATACAATCTAATTGCTTTAAATCGGAAAAATGGAATTCATGTTGCATCTTTTGAAGTAATTTTTTAATACATGTCTGTGGTATTAGACATTTATTCATCATTGTTATTGATAAATTATTTGTGATTATATGACTCTGGTTTATATTTTTTTCCATATGGTCTTTTATGGACATAAATATAAACATCATATTGATGTAGTAACAATCTAAGATCTCAAAAGCATTTTCTAATGTGATTTGTTTGTTTCCGTTTAATTTATAGGACAGTATTAATAAATTACGTTCATAATCATGAGGTTTAGTTTCTTCTCTCGAAATTAGACTTTTTATCTGTTGGCTAAATTTTATTTTTTTTACATCTTTTATGATAGAGAGTAATTGTTTTTCAGCTTCTGGCTTTAATTTTATTTTTTGAGAAGATGTACTTAATTTTTCCGGATTTGATGTAGATTGATGAGAATCATCAAACATGGCAGAAGAATTAAAAATAATAAGCAGAGTAAAAAATTTGTAATTCATAAGTTTTTTCTTTGATGTTAAAAATTATATTTTTTTAATTTTTTTAAATTCTTGTTGATAAAAAATAAAAAGACCCAGAAGTGTTATTGCAAATGATAAAAGAAATATATTCGACCATTTTTCATGCAAAAAAATAAGGCCATAAATATAGACAAGTATAGGTACTGAAAAACCTGCAATTGAGACAAATGTCGAACTAAATTTTTTTAAAGCATTAGAATAAAAACCATAACCCAAAATGTTTCCAAAAATTATTGTATACCAGATTAATGCCATAAATTTTATATCAGGAACTGTATTTGAATAATTAACCGTTTCTAGCCAAAATGATAAAATTAGTGAAAAAAATCCACTAATTAGCATAGTGATACCATTTAATTCCAAAGGCATGTATCTACTTTGCTTTAATAAATTTTGTCCTAACATCCAACCATATCTATTAATAGCAACTGCAATTATCGCTGCCAATTCAGGATAAGAAAATATCCAAAATGCTTTTAAACTTTCTTCAATTGGGGTACTTGTTATTAGTAATAGAAAAATTCCTGAAAATGCTACAGTAATTCCTATGATCTTTTGTAAACTAATTTTTTCATTCCAAAGAAGATAGACATACAATGCGGTAATAAATGGATCGATGCTACCAAGCAATGTTGCTTTGGAAGAAATCATATATTTTAAAGCAAATGCTTTTAATATTGAAGGAATTAAAGTTGTAAAAAACGCAATAAATAAAAGAATTTTTAAATCTGTTTTTAGATATGAAAATCTTAATCTTTCTGATCTAAAAACATTAAGAAGAATTAAAATTATTCCTGCAATAAATGATCGTAAACCAACTAAAAAAATTGGTGGCCAAGAATAAAGAATAAATTTATTTGCGGTTATTCCACTTGCAATTAAAGCAAACGCAATAAAAACTTGGATCATTTTTTTTACTTAACTTTTGATAATTATTTAATTATAAATGTATTTTTTAAAATAAACTATTTAATTTAAACTTTTAAGGCTTTAAAGTGACAAGTTGGATATTTTGCTATACAATTTATGCAACTGCTTTAAATTTTTTTTGCTACAAATTTTTTTTAGAAAGAAAAAATTCATGAATAATGAATATATTTTAGTTGAATCATCAAATTCTATTTTTGGGCAAGTTGATCTTGCAGGCGCAAAAAATGCCGTGCTTGTTATTATGGCTTCTTTAATTTTGACATCAGGTAAATCTATTTTAAAAAATGTTCCAAATTCTGAAGATGTTTGGCAAATGATGAATTTGTTAAAACAGTTAGGAGCTCACGTTAATTTTGATTTTGAAAATGGAAAATTGGAAGTTGATACTTCTACAATAAATAAATTTGTTGTAAGCCCTGAAATCATGAAAAAAATGAGGGCATCAATTTTGGTGATGGGTCCATTATTAGCAAGATTTTCAAAAGCTGAAGTTGCATTACCAGGTGGCTGTATTTTGGGAGCGCGGCCAATTGATTTTCATTTAAAATTATTTAAAGAAATGGGAGTCCAAATTTCATTGTCAGGTGAATTTTTGTCTGCACACGTAACAAAATGGCAAGCAAAAAGATTAGTTCTTGAATATCCAAGTGTGGGTGCTACCGAAAATGCTTTAATGGCTGCATTAGCAATTCCTGGAACCACACAAATTATAAATGCAGCAATCGAACCTGAAGTTTTAGATTTAATTGAAATTTTAAAAAAAATGGGAGCTCAGATAAATATTTTACCACCTGCTACAATTGAAATTAAGCACGCTGCTTTTTTAAATCCAGTTGAACATGAAATTATGCCTGATAGATTGGAGGCAGGTTCATTATTATTGGCTGCTGCAGTTGCTGGTGGGGAAATTATTGTTGAAAAAGCTCCAGCTCATCATATGGATGTTTTTTTAATGAAACTCAAAGAAATGGGTCATGATGTTCAAGTTTTAGATAATGTAATAAAATTTAAAGCGACAAAAAATCCTCAAGCCGTTTCCTTTAGAACTATGCCACATCCAGGATTTCCAACTGATTTGCAAGCACCAATGCTGGTAGCTCAGACGTTGGCAGAAGGGCAAAGTATCATTCAAGAAACTGTTTTTGAAAATCGAATGCTACATGTTTTAGAATTAAAAAAAATGGGTGCAGATATTTCTTTAGATGGTACGACTGCAATTATTAACGGTGTAAAGCAATTAAATGCAGCAGATGTAAACGCAACGGATATTAGATCTTCATGCGCTTTAGTTCTGGCAGGATTGGCTGCAAAAGGACAAACCAAAATTTCTGGTGTTCATCATTTGAGAAGAGGCTATCAAGAATTTGATAAGAAATTGTCAAAACTAGGGGCAAAAATTTCTATTAAATGCTACTAGAAAGTTCTGTTAATTCACGAGTTATTGAAGTTTGTCTAATTTTGTTGTAATTCAACTTCATTTGATTAATTAGTTGTTCAGCATTTCTGGTTGCATTATCCATTGAAATGAATCTTGAAGCTTGCTCTGCTAATAATGATTCAAATAAAAGTTCCTGAAGATTAACACTAATCATAACTTTTTTTAATTTTTCGTTAATTTCTTCAGGCTTTTGAGCCCATAAATAATCTTGAATATCTAATTGATTAATTTTTGTATCAGAATCTTTTTTAATAGATAAAAGATTTGTTTTTTTAGATTGCTGCACAAAGAATGTTTTTTGATAATTACTGAAAATAATTACATCTGTATAATGATTTTCTAAAATGAAATTTGTAAGGTCTTGAGAAATTTTTATAAAATTTAATGAATTAAATATGTCAAAATTTTTAATAGTTTCTTTTTTTAAATCTGTTCTTGTATAAATTGCAGCTTGCTTTCCCACTGTTATTAAATCATGTTTTTCATTAAATGGATAAGCTTTTTTTATAAAAATAAAAAGTTTGCTATTGAAATTTCCACACAGACCTTTTTCTGATGCAATTATTATTATAAGAGTTTTTTTTATTTTATTTTCTTGGATTTGATCTTGTTGAACTAAACTATTTATAATTGTTCCAATTCTTTTTACTTCTTGACTATAAGTTGCAAGAAATTCTTTTTTTGTCCGTAATTTGGAATGATTGGACATGGAAATAAGTCGCATTGCATGGGTAATTTTTTTTATAGTGCCGACAGCTTTTATCCTATTTTTTAAATTAACTAACTGTTCCATAAAAAAAGTTCCTATTACCCAGTTTATTGAATTTACTACTTTGCTACTATATATTCTAATAGTACTTTTAATAAATTTTTTGGCAAATAAACGATGATAATAATAATAGACGCATATAATTTTTTAAAAAGAAATGTAAAAGATAAATTTATTACGGAATCTCAAAGACAACAATTTTTAAATCTTTTAAATAATTATGCAAAAAAAAAGATAAATAATAATGTAATAATTGTTTTTGATGGTGGCAGTGGAATAAGACCAGAAATTGATACTTTTAAAAATGTTACAGTAATATATTCCGGTGTGAATTTTACCGCTGATGATGTTATTAAAGAACACATTGAAAAATTAGCAGCACAAAATAAATCAGCAAATTCAATTTTAGTTTCATCGGACAGAGAATTAAAAACATTTGCATCTTCTTATAAAGTAGAAATTTTGGATCCTGAAGATTTTTTTAAAATAATTCAGTTAACTTTGCAGGAAAAAAAACTTGTTACAAAACCAAACTTTGGCAACATTATTAAATTTGAACAAGATGAACGGAATGAAGATTTGGATAAGCTAATGCAAGAAGCTGCGACTATTTCTACGTTTAAAGAAGATTTTGTTGAAGAAGACAAACAGGAAAAATTATCGAAAAAGGAAAAGAAACTTTTAAATTTATTAAAAAAATTATGATTCAAGAAAAGTTAATTTATTCAATAAATGAATTACCTGATGTGGCAAATAAAATTAAAGAATTAATGAAAGAGTATAAAATTTTTGCTTTTGTAGGTTCTTTAGGTGCTGGCAAAACTACATTAATAAGAGAAATATTGAAAAATGTTGGTGTAAAAGAAACTATTTCAAGTCCGACATTTGCTTATGTTAATTCTTATACAATTAAAGAAGGAAAAATTTATCATTTTGATTTATATCGATTAAAATCTTTAGATGATTTTATAGGAGCAGGTTTTGCAGAAATCTTGCATCAGCCAGATAGTTGGAGTTTTATTGAATGGCCTGAAATAATTATGCCAATTTTGACTGAAAATTCATGTATCATATTTATCGATTATCAAGGCCTAGACAATAGAATTTTGCATTACAAATGTATTCCTAAATCATAATTTGTTATTTATTTTTTGAAAAATAGCAGTAAGTCATAGCTAATTTTAAAAAAAATAAGTTGAAATCATTTCAGAAAAACAATATTATAATTAAACACACTTTAAAAGTAATTTTATTATTGTGTGAAAATTGTATTGACAATTACATAAATATTGATAAATTTTCGGCGAGATTCCCGAGTGGTCAAAGGGGACGGACTGTAAATCCGTTGGCTGATGCCTTCGTAGGTTCGAATCCTACTCTCGCCACCAGTCATTTCTGAAAGAAATGCCTGGGCAGGCCACTAGGCGGAGACGGTCGAAAATTTACTGCGGGAATAGCTCAATTGGTAGAGCGGCAGCCTTCCAAGCTGTAGGTTGCGGGTTCGAGTCCCGTTTCCCGCTCCATACTTCGCCAAGGCTTCCTACTTCGTTAAAACTTCGTAGGACGGGTCGTTATGGCGACCTGCACTTCGAAGCTACAAAGTAGCGTAGTAGTGGCCATTGGTTAAGGATGATTTAGAATTTGACATTTAAAGGATCAAAGCGAAGTATGCCCTTCGTAGCTTTAGCGAAGTAGGGCTATCCTAAATAGATCTTATGCTGGCGTAGCTCAGTTGGTAGAGCAGCTGATTTGTAATCAGCAGGTCGCTGGTTCAAATCCAGTCGCCAGCTCCAAAAAAAAGAAAATTCGGTATTGTCAATATGTTTTTTTTGGTTTAAAATTATATAATTAGGTAAAAGATTTAAAAAAACTCCGCCCACGTAGCTCAGTGGTTAGAGCACTTCCTTGGTAAGGGAGAGGTCACCGGTTCAAATCCGGTCGCGGGCTCCAGAGGCGAAATCAAAAAAAATTACGGGATATTATGGCAAAGAATCGTGTAACAACTCATTTAGCTTGCGAAAGTTGCAAAGAGCGAAATTATAGTCAGGTTGTGGGCAAAAAGAGAACAGCTGGCTCTCTAAAGCTTAGTAAATATTGTTCACGTTGTCGTGTTCATAGTATGCACAAAGAAACGAAATAATGTATGGAGCCTAGGCCAGTAGCTCTAATTGGCAGAGCGGCAGACTCCAAATCTGCGGGTTGGGGGTTCGAATCCCTCCTGGCCTGCCAATACACATATATAAATAGGTGATGTTGTTTATGAAACAAGTTGGTCAATTTTTAAAGGAAGTTAAGGCAGAATTTGCCAGAGTAGAATGGCCTAAGTTTGATGAGTTTGTGGGGGCATTGATTGTGTCATTATTATTCATGACTTTCTTTGCTATTTATTTGGGTATTGTCGACAGAGTAATTTCATGGATTGCTCGACAGGTATTTAAGCCTGGTATATAGGTTATTTATTACATGAAAAAATGGTATGTTGTCCAGGTTTTTGCCGGATACGAAGATTTAGTTAAAACTGATTTAACAAAAAGAATTCAAGAAGAGGGAATGCAAGAATATTTTGGTGATATTCTTATTCCGTCTGCAAAAATTAAACAATTTTTTGAATCTGATCAACAAGGGGATCAGCAATTATTTCCAGGATATATGCTTATTCAAATGGAAGCAGTTCAGCAAGCAATTAGATTGGTCACTAAAACACCAAAAGTTTTAAGATTTTTAGGTGGCACTCAACCTGTAGCATTATCTCAAAAAGAAATTGATAGGGTATTGGGACAGGTTAAAGGTGAAGTTGCATTGCCAACTGTAAAACATGAATTTGAAATTGGCAAAGAGGTTGATATTAAAGAAGGACCTTTTTCTGGTTTTGTTGGGTTAATTGATAAAATCGATGAAGATTCTGAAAAGCTGACTGTGATGGTAAGTATTTTTGGTAGATTAACTCCTGTTGAATTAAATTTTGATCAGATAAAACGTTAAAAAATTAATTTTCAAATATAGGTTAATTATGGCAAAAGAAATTAAAGCGAAATTAAGAATGAATATACCTGGTGGCGCTGCTACGCCTGCTCCTCCAGTTGGTTCTATTTTGGGACAACAAGGTGTTAATATTATGGATTTCTGTAAACAGTTCAATGCAAAAACTGCGGACAGAAAAGGACAAACAGTTCCTGTTGTTGTGACAATTTATACAGATAAAAAATTTGATTTTATTGTAAAAATGTCTCCTACCTCAGAACTTATTAAGAAAAAAATTAATCTTGCAAAAGGATCTACAAAACCTAAACAAGACCAAGTTGGCAAAATCTCAATGAAAGATATTGAAGAAATTGCAAAAGTTAAATTAGCAGATTTAAATACCATGGACTTAGAGCATGCAAAGAAGGTGGTTGCAGGGACTGCTAAAAGCATGGGCGTAGAAGTTGTAGATTGATTTTAGGGGAAATCATGAAAAGTCATGGTAAAAAATATTTAAAAGCGGTTGATAACATACGCAAACAAGAAGCTTATTCAGTCGATCAGGCTGTAAAAAAAGTTAAAGAATTAACGTATGTTAAATTTGATGAATCCGTAGATGCTCATATTAATTTAGGAATAGATGCATCTAAAGGTGATCAAAATGTTAGAGGTTCAATTATTTTACCTCATGGAACTGGTAAAAGTGTAAAAGTTATAGCATTTGCCAAAGGCGAATATGCTGATGCGGCAAAAAAAGCTGGAGCTGATTACATTGGAACAGATGATTTAGTAGAAAAAATTGAATCTGGTTGGACAGATTTTGATTATGCAATTGCAACTCCTGATCTAATGGGAATTGTTGGTAAAGTTGCAAAAATTTTAGGGCCTAGAGGTTTGTTGCCAAATAAGAAAAATGGCACAGTAACTTTTGATGTTGGTACAGTAATAAATGATCTTAAAAAAGGTCGTTTGTTCTTTAAAAATGATAAAAGTGGATTGGTACATTTTACATTTGGAAAAGTTTCATTTGATGCACAAAAATTGCAAGACAATTTAGTTGCATTTATTAGAACACTTGCATCATCTAAGCCAGCATCATCAAAAGGAAAATTTTTAAAGAAATTAACCATTTCGTCAACAATGGGGGTTGGCGTTCGTGTTAATCTGGATGAAATACAATAAATAGGATTATCCAATGAATCGTCAAGACAAAGAAATAGCTATTAAATCTTTAAAAAAGAATTTTGAAACCGTAAATGGTTCTTTTTTAGTTGGTATTAAAGGGATGACTGTCGAAGACACTTTAGTATTACGTAAAAATTTAAGAACTCAAGGTGGAAGTATGCATGTTGCAAAAAACACTTTGATGAAAATTGCAGCAAAAGGTGTCCCAGGGTTTGAAGATTTAATTCCATATTTTAAAGAACAAGTGGCAATAATTTTTGCAGAAAATGATGTGCCATCTGTTGCAAAAATAGTAGCAAAAACTGCCGAAGATAATGAAAAATTTGTAATTGTAGCTGGTTGTTTTGAACATAAAGCTGCAAGCAAAGATCAGGTTGTATTTGTAGCATCATTACCTTCAAGAGAAGTGTTAGTTGCTCAATTAGCCGGTACACTTAAAGCACCTATTTCAACACTTGCATACCAATTAAATATGTTAATGACAAAATTGGCGGTTGCATTAAAACAAGTTGAAGAACAAAAACAAAAATAATTAATCAATAACTTAATTTTTAACCTTTATTTGGAGAAAAATATGTCATCAAAAGCAGAAAAACTAATTGAACAAATCAGTTCTTTAACTGTTATTGAATTAGCAGAATTAGTAAAAGCTATTGAACAAACATTTGGGGTATCAGCTTCTGCTGTTGCAACATCAGCTGCACCTGCTGCACAAGCTGGGGCTGCTCCTGCTGCTGCGCAAGAAGAAAAGTCTGAATACAAAGTTGAATTAATCGCTGCTGATAATAAGATCAACGCAATTAAAGCAATTCGTTCTGTTTCACAAATGAGTTTAACAGATGCTAAAAATGCAGTTGAAAATCTTCCATCAGTTATTGCAGAAGCTGCATCAAAAGATGATGCTAAAAAAATGAAAGAAGCTCTAGAAGCTGCTGGTGCTAAAGTTAAACTTAGCTAAAATAGTTTTTATTCTACTTTGCCAAAAAATTCTTGTTTTTTTAACTAAGATAAATGGGGAAGTAGATTTCCTTTCGCTAATTTTAGCGATGTGGATTAGCTACGAAGAATTACGCGCGATTCAACGGTTAAAACCGTTGAGCGCTTCATTCGTGTAAAAATATAAAGTATATAATTTTTTTAAAATACGAGGAGCAGCTTAATGTCTAGCCTGCGCACGGGCAAGGAAGTAATTCGTAAATCTTTTGGTAAGATTGAAGACATAGTTCCAGTACCAAATTTAATAGCTATTCAGTCTAGATCTTTTAATGAATTCGCTCAATTGGATTATTTACCCGTTGAGCGAAAAAATATTGGTTTAGAAAAAGTTTTAAGAGATATATTCCCAATAGAATATAATGACAGGATGTCTCTTGAATATGTTAGCTATGAGCTTGGTAATTGGGCATGTACTTGTGGAAAATTAACTGGTATTGCTAATCGTTATACATGGAGTTGTTCTTCATGTAAAAAATCTGACTGTTCTGCATTAGACGAAAAACTTACTTGTACTTTTTGTAAAAAAAACACCGCTTCATATAAAACTTGTCCTAACTGTTTAGCTAGAGTAACAATCCAAATGCCAATGACTTTGGATGAATGTCGTTCTAGTGGACAAACCTTTTCTATGCCTTTACGTGTTAAGATGCAGCTTATAGGCTGGGATGTTGATGCGAATGGAAAAAAATTAATCAGGGATGTTAAAGAACAAGACATTTTCTTTGCGGATGTTCCTATTATGGCAGATCTTTATGAAGATCATGGTCGAATTTTACTTGGTAATTTAGGCATCTTTGTAATTAACGGTATTGATCGTGTTATTGTAAGCCAATTGCATAGATCACCTGGTGTAGTTTTTAGTCAAAGTAAGAAAGTAAAAGACGTAAGAGGAAAACCTTATTATATTGCTCGTATTATTCCTATGCGTGGATCATGGCTAGATTTTGAGTTTGATAGCAATGATATTTTGTATGTGCGATTAGATAAGAAGAAAAAAATTCTGATAACTTCATTCCTTCAAGCTCTTGGTGTTCCACGCGAAGAAATTATTCCTCTTTTTTATAGATTTGACAAAGTAACTGTTCAAAAAAATGAATTTTATCAAAAACTTGATGACAGTTTACTTGGCGTGCGTATTGAACGCGGAATGATTGAACACAAAGATGAAGACCAATTTGTCGGTAAAAGAGTCACTAAAGAAATTATTGGCAAATTAAATAAATTAGGTATTAATAAACTAAATTTAAGAAAATCTGGTTTGATTAACCGTGTATTTGCAAGTGATGTTATTGATCCAGAAACTGGTGAGATTTTAGTTGATCAAGGTGCGCATTTTGCAGAAGAACATTATGAATTATTTAAGAAATTTCCAAAATTGGAATTTGATCTTATAGCTTCTTCTGGTTATGTATTGCAACCTACTATTCCTTTAACGCTTGCTCAAGATAAATGTTTTTCTGAAGATGAAGCATTAAAAGAAATTCATAATAAAGTTTGGCCGGGCGATAGTGCTTCACTAAAAGAAGTAAAAGAAAAATTAGAAAATAGTTTGTATAGTAGTCGCTTATACGATTTAACTAAAGTTGGAAGAATTAGAATTAATAGAAAACTTGGGTTGAACGTTGAAGAAAATATTACTACATTAACTAAAGAAGATATATTTTCTACAATTAAATATTTAGTAAATCTTCGCGAACGCGGCGAAGGTGAATTAGATGATATAGATCACTTAGGTAATAGACGTGTCCGTCTTGTCGGTGAATTATTAAATAATCAAATTTATGTAGGATTACTACGTATCGAACGTATTGTCAGAGAAAGATTTAGAGTTCAAGAAGCTCATGCTGCATTAATGCCTCAAGATTTCTTGAATGTAAAACCACTAAGTGCAGTTTTAAGAGAATTTTTTGGAACTGGTCAACTTTCCCAATTTATGGACCAAACAAATCCTTTATCTGAAATTGCTCATAAAAGACGTCTTTCAGCTCTTGGGCCTGGTGGTGTAATTAAAGATCGTGCAACTTATGAAGTTCGTGACGTTCATACATCTCACTATGGTAGAATTTGTCCAATTGAAACACCTGAAGGTCAAACAATTGGTCTTATTTCATCTCTAAGTACTTACGCAACTGTAAATGATCTTGGATTTATCGAAACTGGTTATAGACCTGTCAAAGATAGAAAAATTCAAGAAGGTGTTGTTTTCTTAGATGCCTTTGAAGAAGCTGATTGTTATATTGCGCAAGCTGATAGTGTTGATGAAGAAAAAGGTATTTTAAAGGGCGATTCAATTTTTGCTCGTCATGAAGGCAACTTTAAATATGTCGATGCTGATAAAATAAATTATGTTGATTTATCTCCTAAACAATTAGTATCTGTTGCAACTGCATTAATTCCATTCTTGGAACATGATGACGCTTCTCGTGCATTAATGGGTGCGAACATGCAACGTCAAGCAGTTCCATTGATTAGAATGCAAAGACCAATTGTTGGTACTGGTATGGAGCAAGAAATTGCCTATGCGTCAGGTGCTGCAATTCTTGCAAAAAGATCTGGTGTTGTCGAATATGTCTCTGGTGACAAAATTGTAATCAGAGATGATGAATCAGAATTTAAAAATCAAGATGATTGGATATTTAACGGTGTTGATACTTATTATTTAAGAACATTCCAGCGTTCTAGTTATAGTACGCTAATACATCAAACTCCTAACGTTAAAGTTGGAGAACGTATTAAAACTGGTGATGTTATTAGTAATGGTCCATCAATTTCTGAAGGTGAATTAGCTTTAGGTTCTAACGTACTTGTAGCATTTATGCCTTGGCATGGTTACAACTTTGAAGACGCGATTGTCGTAAGTAAACGTTTAGTTGCTGACGATTCATTTACTTCTATACATATAGATGAATATGTTGCAGATGCACGTGATACAAAACTTGGGCCTGAAGAAATTACAAGAGATATTCCAAATGTTTCTGAAATTGCTTTAGAAGGTTTAGATGAAGATGGTATCGTTCGAGTTGGTACCAGAGTTCGTCCTGGAGATATTTTAGTTGGTAAAGTTACACTTAAAGGTGACATACAATATTCTCCTGAAGAAAAATTATTAAGAGCTATTTTTGGTGAAAAATCAAGAGAAGTAAGAGATACTTCATTGAGAGTTCCACCTGGAATAGAAGGTACAGTTATTGATGTTAAAATATTTTCAAGAAGCGGAATGCGCAAAGACAAACGCTATAAAGATATGGTTGCGCATGAAACCAAAAAACTTGAAAATATTTATAAAATGCACATCGAAGTATTAGAAAAAATGCTCAAAGAAAAAGTTGTTGATCTTCTTGTTTCAGGTGAGCCTTCATCTAAAACTTCAAAAACTGTATTGAAAAATGACAAGTTTGATAAGAAAAAACTTGAAGAATTAACATTAAAAGATGTTTTTGCATTCAAAACCGCTGATAAAGTTGTTAATGCTCAAATTGAAAAATTTGAATCTTCTCTTGAAAATCAAAAACGTATTTTAGATGGATTAAAAGAAGAACGTATTAACAAATTGAAAAAGGGTGATCCTTTACCTTCTGGTGTAATTAAAGTTGTTAAAGTTTATATTGCTATGAAACGTCCAGTTTCTGTTGGTGATAAATTAGCAGGTAGACACGGAAATAAGGGTGTTGTTTCTAATATTGTTCCTCGTGAAGACATGCCATACTTAGATGATGGCAGATCAGTGGATATTGTTTTAAATCCGCTTGGTGTTCCTTCTCGTATGAACGTTGGTCAGATTTTGGAAACAATATTGGGATATTCTGGTAAACAACTTGGTGCAAAATTAGCTGAAGAAATTAATCAAGAAAGTACTAAAACTATAAAAAAACATCTTGAAAATTATTATGGTAAAGAATTGATTGATCAATATGAAAATAATCATGGACAAGAAGGTTTAATAGAACTTGCTAAAAAAACTGCAAAAGCTGGTGTGTTGTTTAGAACCCCAATTTTTGAAGGTGCAAGCTTTGAAAATGATATACAACCTCTTCTAAAAGAAATTCATGCGCCTGAATCTGGTGCATTTAAAGTACGTGATGGAAGAACAGGTTTATATTTTGACCAACCTGTTACAGTTGGTGCTATTTACATGATGAAATTAAATCATATGGTAGATGATAAATTACATGCTCGTTCTGTTGGACCATATTCATTAGTAACGCAACAACCTCTTGGTGGTAAAGCTCAAATGGGTGGTCAGCGTTTTGGTGAAATGGAAGTATGGGCATTAGAAGCTTATGGAGCTGGATATGCTTTACAAGAAATGCTTACATATAAATCTGACGACGTAAGTGGTCGCCATAAAGTTTATGAAGCAATTATTCATGGTGAAGAAGTTCCAGAACCGGGCTTGCCAGAATCATTTAATGTGTTAATTAAAGAACTTCAAAGTTTAGGGTTATCTGTGGATTTATTTAAGAGCGGCAAGGAGGAAGTCAATGAGTTCAATGACTAATCAATTGCTTCGAAGATTTAGAGAATATGTAAATGCATCTCAGTTTAATAGCTTTAAATTGGGAATTGCATCACCTGAAAAAATAAGATCATTATCTTATGGTGAAGTTAAAAAAATCGAAACTATTAACTATAGAACTTTAAAACCAGAACGTGATGGTCTTTTCTGCGCTCGCATTTTCGGTCCTGTAAAAGATTGGGAATGTAATTGCGGAAAATATAAGAGAATGAAACATAGAGGTATCACTTGCGAAAAATGCGGAGTCGAAGTGATACAATCTAGAGTTCGTCGTGAAAGAATGGGCCACATAGATTTAGTTGCTCCTGTATGTCATATTTGGTATTTAAAAGGTATGCCAAGTTATCTTGGTTTGATTTTAGATATGCCAATTAAAGACTTGGAAAGAGTTGTTTATTTTGATGCTTATATGGTTATTCACCAAGGTAAATCTCCATATCCAAGAAAAACACTTCTTACAAATGCTGAATATGAAAATTATTTAGATGCGCATCCTGAAGATACACATTTTGCAGCTGAAACAGGCGCAAAAGCATTAAAAGATGTTTTAAGTTTATTAGATCTTCATCATGAGATTAATCGTCTGTCTGAAGAATACAAAAAAACAACATCTGTTGCATTGCGTCCAAAAATAATGAAACGCATCAAATTATTATCAGGTCTTATTCATGCAGAACTAAGACCGGAATGGATGATACTAACAATATTACCAGTATTACCACCAGATTTAAGACCATTGGTTCCTTTGGAAGGTGGAAGATTTGCAAGCTCAGATTTAAACGAACTTTATAGACGCGTTTTAAATAGAAATATAAGATTGCAAAGATTAATGGAAATCGCAGCTCCTTCAGTTATTATCAAAAATGAAATGAGAATGTTGCAAGAAGCTGTTGATGCTCTTATTGATAATGGTCGAAGAGGACAACCAGTAAGAGGTTCCAATAAGCGTGCATTAAAATCATTAAGTGAAATGTTGCGTGGTAAGCAAGGTAGATTTAGACAAAACTTACTTGGTAAACGTGTAGATTATTCAGGACGTTCAGTTATTGTTGTCGATCCAGAATTAAGAATGGATCAATGCGGGTTGCCTAAAATTATGGCATTAGAATTATTCAAATGCCATGTTTTTTCAGGTTTATTACAGAGTGAAATTGCTCCAAATTTAAGAGTTGCTAAACGAATGGTTGAAGAATCTGCTCCAGAAGTTTGGGACGTTCTTGAAAGTGTTGTAAAAGATCACCCAGTATTATTAAACCGTGCGCCAACTTTACATAGATTGGGTATTCAATCATTTTATCCAGTATTAGTTGATGGAAAAGCTATAAAAATTCATCCTCTAGTTTGCCAAGCATTTAACGCGGACTTTGATGGTGACCAAATGGCTGTTCACGTTCCACTTAGTAGTCAGGCAATTCTTGAAGCTAAGAATTTAGTATTATCTGTTAATAACTTATTATCTCCTGCAAGTGGTAAACCAGTTGCAGTTCCATCGCAAGACATGGTTCTTGGATTGCACTATATTACAAAAGTTAGAGCAAATGTTGCTGGTGAAAATACGATATTTACAAATACTTCTGAAGTGGTAAGTGCTTATCAATATAAACAAGTTGATTTGCATGCTAGAATAAAAGTTAGAATTGATGAGCAATTAGTTGATACAACAACAGGTCGCGTATTGTTTTATGAAGCTTTACCAAAAGGATCTGATTTCAATTGGGTTAACAAAATCATGACAAAATCTGATATTGCTAAAACGATTGAAAGAATTTATCATAGATTTGGTTCCGATGAAACTGTAAAATGTCTTGATAAAATTAAGAAATTAGGTTTCTATCATTCAACAATTGCAGGTATTTCATTCTCTATCAATAATCTTATTGTTCCACATAAAAAAGATGCTATCATCACTAAAGCTGAAAAAGATGTTCAAAATATTGAAGATCTTTACATGGAAGGTGTCATTACAGACGGGGAAAGATACAATAAAATTGTAAGTACTTGGTCTCATGCTACTTCAGATGTTGCATCTGACATGGCTCAAGAGCTTGAAAAAGAAGATAGATTGGCATTTGAAAATAAAGATGGAAATCTAAAACCATTCAATCCAATTTTCATGATGCTTCAATCTGGTGCTCGTGGATCTAAAGATCAGATTAAACAGCTTGTTGGTATGCGTGGTCTGATGGCAAAACCATCTGGCGATATTATGGAAACACCTGTTAAAACTAACTTTAGAGATGGGCTTGGAGTTTTTGAATATTTCATTTCAACTCACGGTGCAAGAAAAGGTCAAGCAGATACAGCATTGAAAACAGCTCAATCTGGTTATTTAACACGTAAATTAGTTGACGTTGCTCAAGATGTTGTTGTTTCTATGATAGATTGCAAAACTTTAGGGTTTATTGAATTTGAAGATTTGCAAGAATCTGGAGATATTATTTCAACACTTGCAAATAGAGTATTTGGACGTGTTATTGCTTCTGATGTAAAAGATCCTGTAACTGGAGAATTAATTCTTGCACAAGATCAATTGATTACTCGTGATGATATAGAAAAAATTAATCAATCAACTTTATCCAAAATTCCTGTTCGTTCAGTTTTAGTTTGCCAAGCAAAACGTGGTGTATGTTCCAAGTGTTATGGTATGGATCTTTCAACCGGTCAATTAGCATTTCCTGGGGCGACAGTTGGTATTATTGCTGCACAATCAATTGGTGAACCTGGTACACAGCTTACCATGAGAACGTTCCACGTCGGTGGTACCGCTAGCTTAGCAGAACAATCATCTTTCATTGCTAAATCAACAGGAATAGTTGAATTGAAAGGTGTAAGAACTATAAAGAATAGAGAAGGTCAAAATATTATATTGAGCCGTAAAGGTAAATTACTTATTGTTGGCCCAGATGGTAGAGATCTTCAAAAACATGATATTGAATATGGTTCTGTACTTTTAGTCCAAGATGGTCAAGAAGTTAAACCAGGAACAAAATTAGTTGAATGGGATGTTAATAACAAAGTTATTATGACTGAACAATCAGGTTATGTGAAATTTGTTGATTTAGTAGATAATGCTACAGTACAAGATCACTTTGATGCTGCAACTAATCGTTCTATAAAAATGATTCTTGAACATAAAGGTGATAAATATCAACCTGCTTTAATGATTGTCGATGAAGCTGGAAATGAATTAGCACAATATTATTTACCATCAGGTGCTTATTTAAGTGTTCAAGATGAACAAAAAGTTTCTGTAGGTGATGTGTTAATCAAGATGCCAAGAGAAATTTCTCGTACAAAAGATATCACCGGTGGTTTACCTAGAATTTCTGAATTATTTGAAGCCCGTGTTCCAAAAGATCCGGCAATTCTTGCAGATGTTGATGGCGAAGTTGTTATTGGTGGATTACATAGAGGTCTTCGTAAAGTTTCAGTTGTAAATGCTCAAGAGACTTTTGATTACTTTGTTCCACGTGGTAAACAGCTTAATGTTGTAAATGGTGAAAGAGTTAATTCTGGTGATAAATTAACAACAGGTTCGCCAGTACTTTCAGATATTTTAAGAATTTTAGGGCCTGATGTTTTACAAAAATATCTTGTAAATCAAATTCAATATATTTACAAACTTCAAGGTGTTGATATTAATGATCGACATATTGAATTAATTGTAAAACAAATGTTGCGAAAAGTAAGAATTGTAGAACCAGGCGATACAGATTTCTTAATTGGAGATCGTGTTGACAAAATTCACTTTAAGACTGTGAATTCATCTTTAGCAGCCGAAGGTAAAAAAGTTGCTGTTGCAAAACCTGTTCTAATGGGTATTACATTAGCATCATTAGGAACTGAAAGCTTTATATCTGCAGCATCTTTCCAAGAAACAACTCGTATTTTAGGGGAAGCTGCAATTCAGGGATCAGTTGATCACTTATATGGCTTGAAGGAAAACGTAGTTATTGGTAAATTAATTCCTGCTGGTACCGGATTTAAGGCATTTAGAAAAAAATACTTAGAAAAACCGCAGCAAGAAGAGAAAGCGTAAAAATTTGGTAAAGGCGCGTAGCTCAGGGGCAGAGCATTGCTTTGACGTAGCAAGGGTCAGTGGTTCAATTCCACTCGCGCCTACCATAATAAATATATTGGAGTTTTAAATGTCAGATTTGATATTAAAGTTTAAAAAAAATGATAAAGATACAGGATCTCTTGAAGTACAAGTTGTTCAGTTGACTGAAAAAATTTCAAGTATTTCTGAACATATTAAGCGCAATGCAAAAGATCATAGTTCTCAGCGTGGTTTGATGAAACTTGTAGGTCAGCGTCGTCGTTTTTTAAATTATTTGCAAAAGCACGATAGAAATGTATATGAAAAACTTATTTCTACTTTAAATTTGCGTAAGTAAAACTTATTGTTTATATTTTAGAGAAATAAGTTAATTAAATTTTAAAAATAATAGGTTCGTAAATGACGGGAAAAAAATTTTATCTTCCAGAATTTGGGTATGAAGTAGTAATTGGTAAATATGCAAATCAAGCTGATGGTGCAGCATGGTTTGTACAAGGTGGTACTGTAATTCTTTCTACAGCTACCAGTGCGTCTTCTACCGAATTTCCAGGTTTTTTCCCATTAACAATAGATTATAGAGAACATTTTGCGGCGGCAGGCAAAATTCCTGGTGGATATTTTAAAAGAGAAGGAAAATCTAGCGACAAAGAAGTTTTAGTAAGTCGTTTGATTGATCGTGCCGTTAGACCTTTTTTTCCTGCAAATTATTTTGATCAAGTACAAATTATTTCCACAGTTTATTCTGTAGATAAAGAAAATACACCTTATGTATTGGCATTACTTGCTTCATCAATTTCATTAATAATTTCTAAAATTCCATTTATGGGTCCTATTGGTGCGGTTGAAGTTGTTCGTTTAAATGGACAATGGACGACAAATGCAAAATTTGCTCAAACACAACAAGCAGATTCCAGAATTACTTTTGCAGGTAATGAAGAAGGTATTTGCATGGTAGAAGGCTCTGCAAGCGAAATTTCTGAAAAAGAATTTATTGATGCAATGTTTATGGCTCATGAAGTTATTAAAAAACAGGTTGCATGGCAAAAAAGTATTGCAAGAGAAATTAACACACCCAAAGAAGAAATTGTTGATCAATTTGATTGGACATTGTGGAGAAATCGTGCAAAAGAAATTTTAACTATTAATGCCGTTCAAAATGTTTTTAAGGCAAGTAAAGTTGAAAGAGGCGTAGAGCGCGCTAAATTAAAAAATGAGTTTTTGTTAAAATTTGAAAAAGAAATAACAGAAATTGAAATATCTTCCACATTTTTAGAATACATTTTTGATACCGTTCTAAAAGAACAAATTACTGAGCTGATTTTTGAAAAAGGTAAGCGTATTGATGGAAGAAATTATGATCAGGTAAGATTAATTTCAGTAGAAGTTGGTTTATTGCCATTTAATCATGGTTCAGCATTATTTCAACGTGGTGGAACACAAGCTCTTGTGAGTTTAACACTTGGTGGAGCTCAAGACGAACAAAGAATTGAGGATATCATGGATGATGGTATTGAACGTTCATTCATGCTTCATTATAACTTTCCTCCATATTCTGTCGGCGAAGTGCGTCCATTGCGTGGCCCAGGAAGACGTGAAGTTGGTCATGGTTATTTAGCTGCTTCAGCAATTTCTAAAGTTTTACCTAAAAAAGAAAATTTTCCTTATACAATTCGAATCGTTGCAGATATTTTATCATCTGATGGTTCAACATCTATGGCAACTGTCTGTGGATCTACCATGGCTCTAATGCAAGCTGGCGTTCCAATTAAAGAAATGGTTAGCGGTGTTGCAATGGGTCTTCTCATGAACAAAACTGGTGATTTTAAAGTTTTGACTGATATCTCAGGAATTGAAGACGAATTTGGTATGATGGATTTTAAAGTTGCAGGTACTGATAAAGGTGTTACTGCAATTCAAATGGATATCAAATATAAAGGTGGCTTAAAAAGAGAAATTTTTGAAAAGGCACTAGAACAAGCTCGTGTAGGAAGATTATTCATACTCGGTGAAATGCGTAAAGTAATGACTGAGCCTAATAAGAAGTTATCTGATCTTGTTCCTCAAGTTACAATATTCAAAGTACCTACAGACAAAATTGGAGCAATTATTGGTACTGGTGGAAAAGTTATTCGAGAAATAATTGAAAAAACTGGAACAACAATTGATATAGAAGAAGATGGAACAGTAAAAATTTATGGTCATCCGTCAGAAAAAACTGATACGGCTATTAATTGGGTTAAGCTTCTTGGAGGCTTAATTGAAAAAGGAAGTCGCCATAAAGGTCGTATAAAACGATTCGCTGACTTCGGTATTTTTGTGGAGATTGTTCCAGGACTTGATGGTTTAGTGCATGTTTCTACATTAGCTCGCAATATTCAAAGTTCATTTGATAAGCATTACAAGATTGATCAACCTGTGACTGTTGAAGTCGTAGAGTATGATGAATCTTCTGGTAAAATTCGTTTAAAGCTTATTGAACAACAACAATAAGGATTGGAAAAAATGCAGCAATTAATGCGTTCTGGGCAAAGACGTTATAATCAAATTAGGCCGCTTAAGGTTACTTATGATGTTTTAACTTATGCTGCAGGATCTGTACTTTTTGAAATGGGTAAAACAAAAGTTCTGTGTGCAGTAACATGCCAACAAGGTGTTCCTCATTTTTTAAAAGGTAAAAAGACAGGCTGGTTAACAGCAGAATATGCGTTATTGCCTGCATCTACTCCATTGCGAACTGTCAGGGATTCTAATTCTTCTAAAAAAAATGGAAGAACTATAGAAATTTCTCGCTTAATTGGTAGATCATTGCGTTCAATTATTAATTTAGAAAAAATTGGTGAATATACTATTTTCATTGATTGCGATGTTTTGCAAGCTGATGGTGGAACTCGTACAGCCTCTATTACAGGTGCTTATCTTGCATTAAAGGCTGCTGTAGCCAGATGGTTGGAACAAGGTTTTATTGCAGAAACAATAATTACAGATGAATTGGCTGCAGTATCTGTTGGATTGAGTGATGGATGTCCATTATTAGACATTGATTTTGCTGAAGACAGCAGTGTTGAAGCAGACTTTAATTTTGTTTTGACAAGATCTGGGAAAATTGTAGAACTGCAAGGTACTGCAGAAAAATTACCAATAACTTGGCAAGATTATGATGTAATTCGTCAGATTGCAGTTACTGGATGCAATGAAATTTTCCAATTCTTTGACAATAATAAATATAAATTGTCTGAAAGTATTTCTTATTCTAAAATTAATAGCATAGCTCATTCTTACGAGGCGTTCTTAGATTGAATCTTGTAGATTTTTTAAGTTTAGATTCTTTAAAAGAATTTTTTTTAGAAAATAAATTAATCTGTTTTCGTGGATCTCAATATCCATCGTTCTTTTTTAGTCTTTTTTTTAATAAATTAAAATCTCAAGTTGAATTGCAGAAAATTAATTTAGAAGATCAAGATATTAATCAATTAAAAATAACGTTAGATATGTCTTTTTTGGGAAATTCTGCTAATTATTGGCTAAAAGATCTAACAATTCTAGATTCAAAAATATCCAAAAATTTTTATTCATATCTTGAAAATTATCGTGGAATAAATACAATAATCTTTTTTGCAGATGAGACAGTTAAAATTGATAAAAATAATTTTTTTATTATAGAATTGCCAACAAAAATTGACGAAATTTTATATAAAAAAATTTTTAAATTCTTTTTCGATTCTATTACTGATGATTTTTTCACAAATCAAATTTTCAATGAGTTTGATAATTTAGCAATTGATGATGCATGCATTTTGATGCGGTACCAAAGTATTTCTTCAAGAAGATCTGGGCAATTATTTTCTGATCTAATAAAAAAAATATTTTCTCCAGAATTATCATTATTTACATTAAGTCAGAATTTCTTTGGATTAGAATCTGGGCAATTTTTAAAAAATTGGCAAAAAATTGAATCTAATTATCCGATTGAATTTTGGATTACCTATTGGTCTGACCAAATTTGGCAAGCTTCAATTTTTATTTATAATGCTCAAAAATCTGGCATTCAGGATGCAAAAAAAATGGTAAACAGATTACCATTTTCATTTATGCAAAAAGATTATAAACGATTTTCATTAAAAGAATTATCTAAAGCTCATGATTTTCTTTATAAATTAGACTTTAATAATAAAAATGGAGCAGGCTCTTTTGGTCTTGAATTATGGTTTTTTAAATTTTTTCAACGTGACTTTTGTAAATGAATTATTCATGCTTCGATACTATTTCTACCAAATCACTCAGCATGATTATATTCCGAAATCATCCCGAGTGAGCATTGCTCGTATCGAGGGATTACAAATTAATTTTGACAATTAAATAATTTTGTGAGCAACAACAATTAATGTTTGTGGTCTCTTATATTTTGGTAAAATCCAACCAACAATATATCTCAAACAATACAAAAATAAATAATAAATATTTTTAATGATTTTTTTAAAACTATATTTTTTTTCTATTTTGCTATTCGGTGATTGTATATTATTACTAGATGTTGATTTTCTAATAGTGTGTAAAAATCTTAACCAGAATAATTGTAAGATTATAGAATAGCGAGAAATCTTGGTGATTGTAAAACCAGTTAATGCTAGTAATTGTTCAAGATTTTGTTCACCAAAAAAGAATAAGTGATCTGGATATTGAAAACGCGTAAATAGTTTATAATATTTGGAATCAATATCCCCAATATTTCCTGTTTCAAATATAATTAATCCATTTGGGTTAAGTTTTTTATACATGGTTCTGAATTCTGCTATAGGATCATGGAAATGACTAATAACATCGCTATGATAAATAACATCAAACATTTTATTGTCAAAAGAGTTCGAGGATAATGGCTTTTGATCGCATGCTATTTTTAAATTATTTGTAATGTAATTTGCTTGAACTGGATTAAGTTCAATACCATGAGGTTCAAAACCAGCTTTTCGCGCCTCATCTAAAAAATATCCACCTCCTGAACCAATTTCTAATAAATTTCCTTTTTTTATAAACTTTTTTAGTATTCTCAATGTGTGTTTGGCATACAATCTTTTTAGAAAACTTCCTCCTATATGTGATTCTGCGCTAATATTTGCTTGTCCATGGCCATAAATATCAATAATTTCTTCTATTCTGGGTCGTGGCGAAATAAAAATAAGGGAACAGGAACATTGTTTACCACAATAACCATTTTCTTGAATCACAATTTTTGATGAATCTGTATTACAGAGTATACATTTGATTTCTTCCATTGGAACATTCCTATTCAGATTTACGTCTTTCAGGGCTTATAATACCGCCAGAAATTATTATGGCAATTGCTTCTTGTTTGGTCATGTTGACAACAAAAAAATCTTTTTCTCTGCAGGCAATGTAAAAACCGGTTGTAGGATTTGGAGAAGTTGGTATAAAAATACTATAAATTTTTTCTTGAATATTTGGAACTATTTCTTTAGCTATTTCTCCAGTTACAAAACCAAGACTATATATTCCAATTCTTGGAAATTCTACAAAAACAATATTTTGAACATTTGTTGCGGGATCTTTTCCAGTAATAGTATTTATAAGTTGTTTAACACCTGCATATACTTTACTTAAAAGCGGAACTCTTGCTAAAATTCTTTCAATTGCATGAATAATATGTTCGAGAATGAAATATTTTAATATAAAACCTATTAAAAAAATAAACGCGATTACCAATAATATTTCTGAGTGAGGAATTGATTTTAAATATGTAGGTTCAAAATTATAAACTGGCTGCAACCAAGATTTAATTAATTTAAAAGAGAATCTGAAAAGAGCTACGGTAATAGTAATTGGCAAAATTGTTAATAGACCATTGAGAAAAATTGATCTTATATTTTCAAAAAATCTTGTTACAAAATTTCTACATTTCATCGAATTTCCTTCAGGTTAATTCTTTTTGAAGTTTATCTGCCAAATCATAACAAATATTATTTGCTATAATTTCATCTTTTTCTTCAACCATTATTCTTAAACAATTTTCGGTTCCAGAAAATCTGACTAACAGTCTGCCATTAATAAGAGATTTTTGACTAGAATTTATTATTTCATAATATGGAGATTTGGATAAATCTACTTTAAATTTTACAGGGACATTTAGAAGAACTTGTGGAAACTTTTCGAACGTTTCTAAATTCCAGTTTTTTGTTTCAATAACCGTTTCCAAAACTTTTAAAGCTGAAATGATACCATCTCCTGTTGGCAAGATATTTTTCAATATAATATGCCCAGATTGTTCTGCACCAAGTAATAAATTATTTTGAGTTAGTTGCTCATAAATATATTTGTCACCAACTGATGTTCTAATCAAATTCATATTCTTATTTTTTAAATAATTTTCTAACCCTTGATTAGACATTACAGTGCCTACAACACTTTTTTGATTTTTGTAACTTATATTATTTGTCAAAATTGCTAATAAATCATCGCCATTTTTTATTTGCCCATAACGATTGACTGCAATAACTCTATCGCCATCTCCATCAAATGCAAATCCAAAATCTGCTTTTGTTTCATTTATTTGTTGTGCTAGATTTTCTAAATATAAAGCACCACAATTTAAGTTTATATTTTTACCGTTCGGTAAACTATTTATTGTAATTATTTTTGCACCTAATTTTGTAAAAATTTCTGGAGCAACTTTAAATGTTGAGCCATTTGCTACATCTAAAACAATTTTTTTGTTTTTTAAAAAATTTTCTTCGAACAAATTTATAACTGAATTAATGTAAGTAAAACAAGCATCAGGTAAAATTGTTTCTTTTTCTATAATTTCATAGTTATTTTGAAAATTTTTTTCATGAAAATTTTTTGATATGGCCAATTCATCTTCCAAAGTTAGCTTTGCATTTTGTAGATCTATAATTTTTATTCCATTGTCATAATAAGGATTATGAGATGCAGAAATAATTATTGCAAAATTGGCTAGGTGTTTAAAAAAATAAGCGGAGGATGTTGGTAAGATGCCTGCATCATAACTTTTTATTCCATTTGCCAGTAAAACGCCTTTGACCAAAGACTTAATAAAATCACAAGATTGACGTGTATCACTAATTAATATGCATGAAGATTTGCCAAATTTTGACCATGCCCATTGGCAAATAGACTGGGATAAATCTATTAAATCGTTTATCTGTACTGGGTTTTTACCCACTTTTGCACGAATTCCATCTGTTCCAAATATATTTTTTGTCATAAATTCAAGAGTTATGCATGATATGGCCTAAATATCACAGTAATTTAGCATTTATAGGGTAAATTGTAAAAGTATAACTATAATAGGCTAAAACTATTGAATAATAGTAATGAATATTGATAAAATAAATTTAAATAGAGCTTTTTGATAATTAAAATAAATTAAAATAAAAAGAGGAAAGAAAAAGTGAAGAATTTAAAATTAACCTTATTTCTTTCGTTGTTAATTATATTATCAGTTAAAGCAGTTTATTTTCAGAATCTTACTGATCAAGATATTGTAATACAGGTAAAGAATTTATATGGAAAAGTTGAAATAATTCCTCCAACAATAATAGAAAAAGATGCGATAAGCGGCAATTTTCCAATCTTAGAAAAGAGTGCTGAGTATCCTTATAAAATTAGATTGTGGCTGGCAAAAGATTATAAATGCCCGGTAATAGAACATCGTGAACATATTCATCTTTTAAACTGGCAGCCAAGCAAAGAATTCATTACAGATGAGTTAGATTACGTCTCTAGAAAAATTGCAAAACCAGGGATTTTAGAAATAGATTATTCTAATGGAAAATTCTATATAAATTATAGAACAAGCCAATCTGTATAGTTCTTTTTAATAATATGCTGCCCTAATCTATTGCAAAATAGAAAATAAATATGCTAATTTGGTTATAAGATGATGATTGTTTATAAAAATCATTTAATAACCACTGGTGAATAAAATGAAGATTTTAAAATTAATTTTATTTTTAACAACAATTTTAATAACTATTTATCTAAATTCTGTTGTCTTTGAAAATCAGACTGGAGAAGTGATTCGTGTAAGGTTTAAAGATGCTGCAGATAAACTTATAACAGGGCCAGTAAAACTGAGAACACTATTAAAAACCACTGTTGATTTAGGTGATATTAATAAATATAAATTACCAATGAAAATCAGAGCTTGGCTTGAAGAGAATTTTAATGAATTAAATCCGGATGATCCAAACAACCCAGGATATGGAATGATTCTTAAAGAAGAAAATATAAGCACATTAAAAAAAGATGATTCTACTTATTCTAAGATTCTCAAAAAAGGGGTACCAAACGTTATAAGAATTTTATATGATCCTCAATCAAAAACATTTGATCTAGTCTATAAAAGAAGTAAAGCTGTTGAAAAACATATTATAGAGCATGAGAAGCAACAACAAATTATATATGGCAAACAAGAAGAGGAAGAAATTCCGGCTAAACCAGTTGAACAAGAAAAGGGCAAGGTAGAATACGCAAATATTCCGCTAAAACATAGGCCAAGATCTGAAGTTATTTTTCCTAAAAAATTGATAGAAATAAACAGGGGAACTATGTTTGAATTTCGATCCAAAGAAAAAGAAGAATCTAAATAAAAACTAAATTAGTCTTAATAAAATTCTAAAATTTAAGTTTTTGTCAAATCGATAAAAATATTAAGTGGTTTATATGATACAAGTTTAATATTTTTTGGTAAAAATAGATTTTTTGATTTTAATTCGATTACATGTTTGCCAGTTTGCAAGTTAGAAATGTCGACATAAACGGCTAATGTATCAAAATCTAAATTTTTTAAATCATTATTTTTTCCTGCCAATTGAACTTGAATTTGTTCAGGGCCATCGATTTTAAATTGTTGTTCATCGCTGCAATAAAATGACAAAGGAACTTTAACCCAAATTTTTTTTTGGTTATTTTCATCAAACACTGTCCACAACATATAACCAAAAAAAACAGAAAATAATTTTAAACTATGCCTGTTGTTGGTTAAAATATTTTTTATCTCTAACATGTTTTATTCCTTTAATTTTTTTAAACTCACTAGAAGGCTGTAAATAACGTTCAAGAAGAGTTAAAGTTTGTAACGCATTTAATGGTTCAAAAATTTTTCCTTCTATAACAATTTGAAATTGTCTTTCCTCATGCAAAGTCTTTATTACTATACAATCTGTTTGATGCGTTATTATTAATGCGTCCTGCTTCCAATTTTCAAGATTTTTTTCTGTGACTTTATGAGTTTCATCTTGTAAAAAAGCCCATTGAGCAGTATAAGATATTAAGGTTCCATCTTTTATCCAAATAAATAATTCATTGTTTTGTTGGTTTAAAATAAGATCAAAAAGTTCTTTTTTTAAATATGCATTTAAATTCCAATCAGTTACGATAAAATCTTGAAGATTATCTTTTCTTTCAATTACAAAAGTCATATCACAGTTTTTATTTATAGCAGTCAGACTAGATTTCATAAGTTCATCTAACCAAAGATATTGTTCTTGTTTTTCAAAATTTGCTTTTTGGCTAGCAATAAAATTTTTTTGTAATATCCGCTGATGAAATAAAATAAAAATTGTAAGAACAATGGGTGACCCAAAAAATAAAATATTGGATATAATATTTAAGTTGAGATAATGGCTGACTATAAAACCGCTTATATACAAATAAAATGGAAGTATTAGATTTTTATTGCTGTCTTTTGCCAACCAAATTGAAAAATAATAAATAGAAGAAACTAAGAATGATATTTCTATAAGATCTTTCCAGTCTACAAATAAATTCAACATAATCTTCCCCTTTTTTGAGCAAACATGTGGCTCAAGTTTGAAGATGGCAAAATTATATGGGTCAGGTAAAGTTTTTAATAAAAAGTCTTATTTAAATAATTTTTTTGATATAATTTATTTTTTAAATGAAAAAAATTAATGGATTTATTATGAATGAAATTTCAAAAGATAAAATTGTTTTAACAGGTGATAGACCAACTGGTCCCCTTCATTTAGGGCATTATGTAGGTTCGCTTGAAAATAGATTAATTTTACAAAATAAATATAAACAATATGTAATGGTTGCAGATGTTCAAGCATTGACAGATAATGCTGCAAGACCTGAACTTAAACAAAATGTTTTAGAAGTAGTTTTAGATTATTTATCAGTTGGAATAGATCCAGCCAAATCTACAATTTTTATCCAATCTATGATTCCCCAAATTGCCGAATTAACAATTTTTTATTTAAATTTGGTAACTGTTAATCGTTTGAGACGCAATCCAACTGTAAAAACTGAAATTTTACAAAAAGGTTTTGGAGAAAATGTGCCAGCAGGATTTTTGATTTATCCAGTAAGTCAAGCAGCTGATATTACTTTTATTAATGCGAATTTAGTGCCTGTGGGCGAAGATCAACTTCCAATGATTGAGCAGACTAATGAAATTGTAAGAAGTTTTAATAGAATTTACAATACAAATGTTTTGGTTGAAGCCCAAGCTTTGGTTCCTAAAATGGCAAGGCTTCCGGGAATTGATGGCAAAGCAAAGATGAGTAAATCTTTAGGTAATGCAATCTATTTAAAAGATGATCAAGATACTATTTTTAAAAAAGTTAAAGAAATGTATACAGATCCTGGACATATTAGAGTTAGCGATCCAGGAAAAGTTGAAGGTAATGTTGTTTTTTCTTACTTAGATGTTTTTGATCATGATAAAGTTGAAGTAGAAAATTTAAAAGAACAATATAAAAAAGGAGGACTTGGGGATATGGTTTTGAAAAAGAGACTTGCTGAAGTTCTTAATAATTTTTTAAATCCTTTGAGGGAAAAACGAAAAGAGTTAGAAAAAAATCCTGATTATGTAATAAAAGTTTTAAAAGAAGGTACAGAAAAAACTTTAGATGCTGCACAAAAGAATTTTAAAGAAATTAAAAAAGCTATGCAGTTAAATTATTTTTAAACTTGGAGTCTTATGAAATCGACACATTTATTAAAAAAAGCTAATTCAAGAAAAAGAAAAAATTCTTTTTCATATATTATTGGATTTATTTTTATTTTTCTTTTTGGTTTTTCACTCTATTATTTTTGGAGAGAATCTAGGGTTGAAACAAATTTTATTATTGGTCAACATATAGAAAAATTGAAAAATATTTTTGACAAGATCGATTCCCAAGCAAAAATTTTAGGCTTTAATCAAAATAAATTTTATATAGATTTTTTAAATGTTAAAAACTTTTCAGGATCTTATATTGGGCCAATGTTGTTAGCCGAACCACAAAATTGGGCGGGGCCATATTTGAATGATAATTTTAATATTCAAGAAAAATTATACAGAATTTTAAAAATTGAAAATGATTATTTTATTGTTCCAGATGATGGAGTTCAATTAAGTGATGGAAAAATAATCGGCAAAGATATTCAATTTGCGTCTGAATCTGATATTAATCAAATGTTGGAAAATAAAATTTTGATTAATGATCAAAATAAACCTTTAATTGCAAAAATTAATTTATCAAAAAACAACTTATATGAGCAGTTGACTCATATAAAACATATTTTTGAACAAATAGATAAAGATTGCCAAATAATTGGATTTGAACATGACAAGAACCCAATTAATTTTTTTAATGTTGAAAATTTTGTAGGTTCAGAAATTGGCGCTATGAACTTGGCTTATCCAAACAAATGGAAAGGTCCATATATTGAGCAAAATCCTACATATCAAAATAAATTTTATCAGGTTATAAAAACTGCAAATAATGAGTATTTCATTGTCCCTGGGGATGATGTTGAGCTACCAAACGGAAAAGTTATTGGAAAAGATATTATTATTGAAAAAAATTCTGATATTGAAAAAATGATGGAAGATCCACAACAATTATTTATTGGCTGCAAACCTGCTGCTGTAAAATTAAAATTGCAAAGACAACAAATTACAATTATTCCTGTCGAAGAAGGATTTTGAATAACTTGTAAATTTCAGTCGGTTTCAGGAGCACTTGTTTCTTTTAAAAAGCTGGTATCAATTTTTTTGGTACCGGTTTCAAATTTTACAGTTGCTACTATTTTTCCATTATCTTTTGATTCAATTTTTTCAACGACCCCATAACCAAACTTGCCATGTTGAACTTTTTGTTTTGCTTTCCAAATTGGTTTTTTTACTTTGTTTTCAGAAAGTTCAGAAATTTTTTTCGTGGTCTCCAAAACTGATTGATCCATCCATTGTGAAAAATAATTTATAAAATATGCAGGCGACCAATAATGACATTCTTCTTTTTTTACAAATTTTGCAGGTAATTCATCTATAAAACGAGATGGTAATTGTTCTGTGATTGTGCCATAGGTATATCTTTGGCGAGCATGACTGATTAATAATCTTTCTTGAGCGCGTGTTATTCCTACATAAAGTAATCTGCGTTCTTCTTCTAATCTTTCAGGATTATGCAAAGAATGTGTGCTAGGTAAAATACCTTCTTCTAAACCACAAAGAATTACATTTTCAAATTCTAAGCCTTTAGCAGCATGAAGACTCATTAATTTTACACAATCTTGTTCTTTGACAGATTTTTTTATTGTTTCTTGTAATAATGCAATTTCTTCTAAAAGTTGAGAAAGTGATTTTGTTCCATTATTTTCAGCATAAGAAATACTTGCTAAAAACTCCTTTACGTTTTCAGTTTTTGCTTGAGCTTCTTCTTCATTAAATGATTCTTTTAAATAATTTAAATAATCAATTTTAGAAATTAATTTATCTAAAATTTCACTTGGACTTTCCAATTTTTCAAATGTTTTAAAAATTGCTAAAAATGATGACAGAGATTCTTTTTGTTTTTTTGTTATATCATTTGAATCAATTATGTCTTTGCAAAGCTCTTTAAAATTTGAAAATGGTTGCAGCTGCCATTTTTCAAAAATAAATTCCTGAAATTTATCACCAATCCCTCGAGTGGGGCAATTGATTACACGCATTAGCGAAATTCTATCAAAAGGATTTGCAATAAGTTTTAAATATGCAAGAAGATCTTTAATTTCTTGTCTTTCATAAAATTGAATTCCTCCAATTATTAAATATGGAATAGAATATCTTAATAAAGCTTCTTCAAGAGGGCGTGATTGATAATGTGAGCGATATAATATTGCAAAATCATTTAGTTTATTTTTATTTTTTTGCATTTTTAAAAGTAATGCAATTGCTTCTGCTTCTTGATACACAGAATTGCACGATATTAATCGAATTCTATCTTGTCCTTGTTTTGTTGACCAAAGTTTTTTTTCGTTTCGATTTTGATTAAATTCAATAACATGATTTGCAACATTTAATATCGGTTGCACTGATCTGTAATTTTGTTCAATTGCGATTGATTTACATTCAGGAAAATCGTCTTTAAAGTTAATCATATTTGTTACATTAGCACCGCGCCATGAATAAATTGACTGATCTTCATCACCAACGACACACAATGAATCTAAATTAAATTTTTTTTGTTTTGAAAGACACATTGCTTTCAAAAGTTCATGTTGAACTTTATTAGTATCCTGATATTCATCGACTAAAATATGACGAACTTCATTTTGAAAATTTTCCTTAAATGTTGGATTTTCATGAAATAATTTTAATGTTTGAAGTAGAAGATCATCAAAATCGTAACATTTTGAATTTGTTTTTTCTTTTTCATAAGTTAAATATAAATCTTTAATGAGTGGTTCAAAGCCTAAATTGTTCGAAATATCTTTATAAGAATAATGCTCATTTTTCAATCTTGAAATATATCCCAAAGCTTGTTTTGCATTAATTCTTTTTTGTAATCCTTTTTTATTAATTATTTCTTTGATCAATTTTTCCTGATCATCATCATCTAAAATTGCAAAATCTGGAATTGAAATTAATTTAGAATTAAGTTTTAAAATTTTAAGACAATATGAATGAAATGTTCCAACATAAGGCAAAATTGGCAAATCTAAAAATCGAGAAATTCTTTCCTTCATTTCTTTTGCTGCTTTATTTGTAAAAGTTAAAGCTACAATGTTGCTAGGGCTTACATTATGATTATTTATTAGATTCACCATTCGAGCAGTAATTACTCTTGTTTTACCAGAACCTGCGCCAGCGCAAACAAGAAGAACTGCATTTTTGTCTTTTACAGCCTTTTTTTGCGCATCATTTAATTGGTTATTATAAAATTGTTCAAAATTATTTTTTATATTCATATACTAATGGCAATCTTAAATTGTTTCCAACCTCATGTAATTCCCTAAATGATTGAAGATATAATAAACTTAAAATATCTGAGGAACTATCTTTTTCTTTGAGATCTTTTAATACATTTTCACCAATAAGGTAAAATCTTGCTCCTTTTTTAATTAATGATTTTGCTAAATCTAAATTATTTTGTTTAAGTGCGGCACTTAATGTTGTATGGCCATGAAGAAATCTTTGATTAATATCCGCTCCAAAATCTAATAATAATTCAAAAATATTATTTCTTCTTTTCAATAATGCAATTTGTAATGGTATAAGGCCATTTAAACTTATTTGATTTGGATTAGCACCATTTTCTAATAAAGCTTTTATAATTTCAATATCTGAATCTAAATTAATTGCATATATTAGTGGAGTATCTAAACCTGGAGTCTGGATATGAATCTGATTCTTGTAATATTTGGTTTGATTTTTTATCCAACTTTTTAAATGATTAGCTATTGCTGTGTGCAAAATAGTTAAAAATTTAATTTCTTCAGATTTTTGTTTATAAATTTTTATAATAGAGCGGTTTTCTTCAGTCATTTTACGCAGAAAACTTTTGTGTAAATCTGTATAATCTGAAGGATATTTTTTTAATTGATTAGGTTTCATTGCCTGAATCGAAAAATTAAAAGTAAATAAAAGTAAAATAATTTTTAAAATCATGTTTATAAAATTCCTGCATCATTCTTATAACTTTAAATTGTGTAATCATTTTAACATATTTATCTAATTTGCTGAAAATATTATTTATTTTATACAAAAAGACTATTGATTATATTTTTTGGCAGCAATTATTCTAATTACATTCTAACAATTTTTATAAAAGGAGAAGATATATGAAACAAATAATAAAATTGTTTCTGCCACTTTTTGTTCTAATATCCTTTAAAACATTTGCAGCTACTAGCCAAATGTCTGAAATGGATATTAATGAGCATCCAAATCTTGCATATGTAAGCGTAGAAGCAAGAAGATGCATTATGCAGCTTAAAAATTTATTGCCAGATTATGATTGGTCTAATTGCTTTCAAAATTTATGTAGAAATATTGAAGAATCAGGGACATCAGCTGATTATGATCATGTAAGCAAAGTAGTCGATGAATGTCTAAGAGTTATAAAATGTTCTGATCAAAGTCCTTGGAATTATATTAAAGATCGTTTAGAACAATATAAAAATGAATTAGAAAATGGAGATGCCTTAATTACTTATGTTGAAGATGAAGCTACAAAAGGTAAAAAATGCAAAAAATTTTGTAGATTATTTGTCAAAGAATGTTTAAAAGTATGCGGTAATTTAATTATTGGAGGCAACTTAACTGTAGGTGGAACATTAACAGTTGGTTCAACTACAATCAGTGCTGCTGTATTTGGAAGTTCCTTAATACCATTTGCTTCTGGTATTTTAGGAACAACTCAAATAACTGCATTGACTGGTTCTGGTTTAGTTATGGGCTTTGGTGCTAATGCTCCTCTATTAGCTTTAACTGGCGGACCATTAATAGTTACTGAAACTCAATTTGCATTCACTGTTCCAGCAGCTGGCACAATTCATACTTTGAATGTAAGAGCAGATGCAAATTTTGTTGGGCTAACTGCACCAGCAGGGTTTGATCTTACTTTCGAAATTTTGCGCTCAACTTGTACAGCAGGTACCGCAGCTGCATATACGGTTACTCCAATTTCGACAACAGTTACTATAACTCCACCAGGTGCTGTACCAGGTGCTGTAAGTGCATGTGGTTCTAGTGCAGCTTCTATTGCGGTTGCTGCCGGTGATCAAATTGTATTGCATGTTATACCATCTTCAGTTGTAACTCTTGGAGCAAACGTTTCATTATTAGGCCTAAGTGCTGGAATACTTTACACACCAGCTTAATAAGTATTAATTTAAAAATATTCCAAAAAAAAAGCTGATTCATGATTGAATCAGCTTTTTTTTTATATTAAAAAATTAAAAATTAAACTAAAGCGCAATTAGAATTTTTAACTTCTTGTTTTACTTCTTCAGTTGTAATTTTTTTGACATCATCTTTTTTGGTTAAGCTTTCAAGTTGTTTTTTTACTTTTTCTTGTTCTTCTTTATTTTTTGCTAATCTTTTTACTTCTTCATCTAATTGTTTTTTTAAATTTTCGATTCTTTTTTCTGATTCTATAACTTCTGATTCTTTTAGCTCTTTTAATTGTCTTGTAGCACTTTGTATCTGATTAAATAATAAAACTGATTGAGTTAAGTCAGGTTCATTAAAATCAATTGCAGGAATAAAATCTGCATCCCTTACTTGAGTGATCGAATATTGAGATCCAGCAAGTGATTGAGAATTGTCGATTAATAAAGGCATTACTTCTTCCTCTTGAGAATCGTCTTCTTGAACTACAGCTGAATAATCAACAGTTTGCTCTTCTTGAGATGTTTCCTCATCTGCATAACCACCTACGGTTTCTTCTTCTTCTTCATATGTTAGTTCAGGAGTTTCATCACTTGATTCATTTTCAGATTCTTCAGATTCTGCATCTAATTCTTTGAATTTATTGTTTAATTTTTCAATATTTTCATCTAACCATTGAACGTCTTCTTTGTATGTACATACTTCTTTTTTACTATTAAGTTCGTTTAATAAAATTTCAATTTCTTCAAAATTATTATTTTTTATTGCTTCAACTACACGAATTTGTAGATTTTTTTTATCTTTACCAATTCTGATAGGTAAAGGTTTTGATCTTATTGCTTCATTTAGAGTAGGCCAATCAGTAGACATTTGCTGCATGCAGTTTGCAGAAAGTATGGTAGATAAAATTAAGGTTAAAATATATTTAGTTTTCATTTGACTCCTTGTAAATAATGAAATAAATTTCTCAATTTTCTAAAAAATTAAACAATTGTGCAAGATTTTTCTTGTTGTTGATTCAAGTTTGAATCAACAGAGTCAGCTACTTCATCAGCTGTTTCTTGTTCATCCAATTCTGAAATTGCTTTTTCCGCTTCTTT
>JAMCTG010000001.1:0-883 GCA_023379005.1 Candidatus Babelota bacterium | reverse complement strand
AATAAAAAATAATAATTTTGAAGAAATTGAAATTTTATTAAACGAACTTAATAGTAAAAAAGAAGTATGTACATACAAAGAAGACGTTCAATGGTTAGATGAAAATATTGAAAAATTAAACAATTGTGCAAGATTTTTCTTGTTGTTGATTCAAGTTTGAATCAACAGAGTCAGCTACTTCATCAGCTGTTTCTTGTTCATCCAATTCTGAAATTGCTTTTTCCGCTTCTTTTAATTCTGAAAGTTTTTTTACTTCAATATCAATTTTTTCTTGAGATGCATTTTCTGATTTCAATCTTTGAATTTTAGTTTCTTTTTCTTGAATTTTAATTTTTAAAATTTGAGTTTGGTCTAAAAGTTTTTTTGTGTTTTCTTCAGTTTGATAAAACAATTTTTCTAATTCTTCTTTTTGCTTTTTATTTGCTTCAACTTGTTCACTAATTGTTCGCGTATCAATAACTGACTGAGTTAAATAATTAACAGGATCATTATTTTTTTTATATAATGCTTCATTTAATATCTTAATTTTTTTATTTAACCATTCAGTTTGTTCTGCTTTTAAATCGATTCCATTAGTTTTAAAATCTTCTAATATTTCCAAAATTAATTTTATTTCTTCTTTATTATTTTCTTCAATTGCTATTTCAATTCTTCTTCTTAGTTTTGCTTTTCTTTTTGCTAAGTCAGAACCAAACATTAATTTTTGAGATATTTCTATTGGATCACTTTTTCTTAAAGTAGAATTTGCGTGAGTGCCAAATTCTACTAATTGTTCCATTGAAAATAAACTTGAAAAAGTGCTTGCAGACAAACAAAGCAATAAATTGTGTACGAAGGTTTTCATTAACGGCTCCTTAAAAAAGAAGAATTATACTATAGATGA